>NZ_JAMKBZ010000030.1:0-63963 GCF_053772255.1 Rhodopseudomonas parapalustris
GAAAAATTCAGGGGCAGGTCAGACTTTCTGCGGGGCACTCTGAGTTGATGCCGGATTAACAGCAAGAATTGCTATAAAGAATGCCACAAAGCAGTATGCGGCGCGAATGGCGTGCATTTTTGGCTTCCTGATTTCGACAGAAGTCAATTTTGTATAGGTAGCAGCGTAGGTAATTGAATTTTTGACAATTGTATCGTGTCGCTCTGTGAGAGCGCTCGAAGTCTCTTACAATTTCGCCTTTGCTTGCTTTGATTGGAGTCAAAAGAAAATGGGCGGTCTTCCAGAGGGGCGGATGAATTCAGTCTAGATCGGCTTTTGGATTCGCGAGTCGGGCATGTACTTATTCAACGGCGGCGCGCAGTGCTCCGCCAAACGCATGTCGTCAAATTACGTTCTTCCACCTCTAGTAACTAATCTTCAGCGGCAACTTCCGTGCCTCTTCGATCAGCTGCCCTACTTCTTTTTCGGACGGCAGAGCGCGCACCAGTTTACGTTGGAGATTGGCCTCTTTCATGTTCTGCGCCAGCCGCGCCGGATTGCGGTGGGTGAACTCGCGCAAGGTGGAGACCCCGGCGGCGCGCAGCAGATCGGCCTTGGCCTTGCCGAGGCCGGGCACCCGCATGCAGTCGGCGAGATTGGCCCATTGCAACAATTGCTGCTCGGTGAGGCCGGTCTTCGCGGCGAGCGCCTTACGCCCCTTCACGGTCCGGGCGGCTTCGAGTAGCGCTTCGGTGGTGCGAATTCCTACCGATTTCAATTTGCTCGCGGCGACCTCGGTGATGCCGTCGAGCTGGGAAATTGGGTATGTCATGGCACTCGATACAAGGTTCAGGTGAACTGGCGGAGCCCGGGCGTGCCCTCGATGATGGCGCCCATTTGGTCCGCTCCGATTTTGTCGCGGCCGGCCTTGAATAGTTCGCGGGCGATCATCTGGATCTCGGAGACGCTGAGCCCGAGCCCGAGCAGTCTGGTGCCCATCGCCATAACACCGCCGCCGCCGATCAGGCGGCTCAGACCGCTGAGCGACGCGTCCGCAGCTTCGATTGCCGCTTCAGCGCCGGAAATGCTGTCGATCAAGGCCTGGACCGGTTGCTGCGGTCCTTCATTGCGGAGAAAGGCGAGAATAATGCCGATGGTCTTGTCGGCAACAGACCTATCCAGACCGGCCTTGTCGGCCAGCCTTTCAATCAACTCGTCCATCACGCCCCCGCCACGCCGGCTCTCAAATGCCGGTCCATGTTGTCGGATCATCCTGATCCGCTCTGCCACGAAACACAAGCGACCCCCGTGATCGTGGCAGTCGTCGCGCGTGATTCGATTCGTCAGTGTTGCAACATTGCAAAACCGCGGTGCCCCATACGCTTTCGAGCAAGCTGGAATCTACGCACCAGACGTTGTTGCGCGTGGTAGGGTGAATATCGCGACAACGTCTCGCCGCGATCGTCGTTGAATGGTTCCGATGGCACAGGCAGGATGCGTGCGGCACCGGGCGACCGATCGCCGGGAATTTCTGAGCGAGGAAACGACAAGATGGCGGCGAGCGGCATCGCGAGTGGTGATACCGACGGCAAGATTTTTATCGGGAAGGGCGAGCAGCCGGCGTGGCTGTCATTGAATCTCGCCAATCGCCACGGCTTGGTGACCGGGGCCACCGGCACTGGCAAAACCGTGTCGCTGCAGGTGATGGCGGAGGGCTTTGCCCGGGCCGGCGTGCCGGTGTTCGCGGCCGACATCAAAGGCGATCTGTCCGGCATCGCCGAGGTCGGCGAGGCCAAGGACTTCATCCTCAAGCGCGCCAAGGACATCGGGCTGACATTCCTGCCCGATCAATTCACCACGGTGTTCTGGGATGTGTTCGGCGAGCAGGGCCATCCGGTGCGCGCCACCGTCTCCGAGATGGGGCCGCTGCTGCTGTCGCGGATGCTCGATCTCAACGACGTGCAGGAAGGCGTGCTCAACGTTGCGTTCCGTGTCGCCGACGACATGGGCCTGCCGCTGATGGACATGAAGGATCTGCGCGCGATGCTCGATGCGATCGCGCCGATCGCTCAGAAGGTCGCAGACAATGGCGACGTCAATGCCGATATCCGCCAGGCCGCCCAGTCGCTCGGCAACGTCACCAAGCAGACCGTCGGCACCATCCAGCGTCAGCTTCTGGTCCTGGAAAATCAGGGCGGCGAGAAGTTCTTCGGCGAGCCGGCGCTGCAGCTCAAGGACTTCATCCGCACCGATAGCCAGGGGCGCGGCCTCGTCAACATTCTCGTCGCCGACAAGCTGATGAGCAATCCGCGGCTGTACGCCACGTTCCTGTTGTGGATGCTGTCGGAGCTGTTCGAGGAACTGCCGGAAGTCGGCGATCCCGACAAGCCGAAGCTGGTGTTTTTCTTCGACGAGGCGCATCTATTGTTCAACGATGCGCCCAAGCCGTTGATGGACAAAATTGAACAGGTGGTGCGGCTGATCCGCTCCAAGGGCGTCGGCGTGTACTTCATCACCCAGAACCCGATCGACGTGCCGGACCGCGTGCTGGCGCAGCTCGGCAACCGGGTGCAGCACGCGCTGCGCGCGTTCACGCCGCGCGACCAGAAATCAGTGGCGGCCGCGGCCGACACCTTCCGGCCGAACCCGAAGCTGGATACCGCCAAGGTGATCACCGAGCTCGGCAAGGGCGAGGCGCTGGTGTCGTTTCTCGAAGGCAACGGCACGCCGGCGATGGTCGAACGCGTCCTGGTGCGGCCGCCCTCGGCGCGGATCGGACCGATCACGCCCGAGGAGCGCAAGGCGATCATTGCCGCGAGCCCGGTGAAGGGCAAATACGATACCGCGGTGGATTCGGAATCCGCCTATGAGAAGCTGCGCGCGCGGATCGAAGGCAAATCTGCCGGCGACGAGGCGGAGCCTGGCAGCGGCGGTCTGTTCGGCCAGCTCGGCAGTATGGTTTCGACGATCTTCGGCACCAATACACCGCGCGGCAAGCTCACCACCGGTCAGGTGGTGGCGCGCAGCGTCGCCCGCACTGTCGCCACCACCGTGGTCGGCGGCCTCGCCGCCGAACTCGGCAAGAAGGTCGGCGGCTCGCTCGGCAGCTCGGTCGGTCGCTCGATCGTTCGCGGCACGCTGGGTGGCATGTTGCGGCGGTGAGACGAGAAGATAGCCGGAATGCAGACACGGGCTGCATCCGGACGTCTTCATAGTTGGAGCCAATTGCCTATCATTCGTCATGGCTGGGTTCGTCTCGGCCGTCCATGTCAACCCGCGGTTCCTGCCGCAAGATGTGGATGCCCGGCACAAGGCCGGGCATGACGAGTTCACATAGAGGAACACTGCATGTCCGCCAGCTCTCACGTTCAAACGGTGCTCGCCCGCGCCGATGCCGATTTCGACTCCGCGTTGCAGCGGCTGTTCGCGTTGCTGCGGATCAAGTCGATCTCGGCCGATCCGGCGTTCACGGCGGATTGCAAGGCGGCGGCGGAGCATCTGGCGGCAGACATCGCCTCGATCGGGTTCATTGCCGAGGTGAGGCCGACCGCCGGTCATCCGGCGATCGTGGCGAAGGCCAAGAGCAACACCGGCAACCGGCCGCACGCGCTGTTCTACGGCCACTACGACGTGCAGCCGGTCGATCCCTTGGAGCTGTGGCACCGTCCGCCGTTCGAGCCGGTTGTGACCGACCATGCCGATGGCCGCAAGATCATCGTGGCGCGCGGCGCGCAGGACGACAAAGGCCAGCTCTCGACCTTCATCGAGGCCTGCCGGGCGTGGAAGGATACGACCGGCGAACTGCCGATCGATCTGACTATCGTGATCGAGGGCGAGGAGGAGGTCGGCTCGAAGAACTTCGTGCCGTTCCTCGACGCGCACAAGAAGGACCTCGCCGCCGACTTCGCGTTGGTGTGCGACACCGGGATGTGGGATCCGGCGACGCCGGCGATCACCACCTCGCTGCGCGGCCTCGTCTATGAAGAGGTGAAGATCAAGGCGGCGAACCGCGATCTGCATTCCGGCGTCTATGGCGGCGGCGCGCAGAATCCGATCCGGGTGCTGACGCGGATTCTCGGCGGCCTGCACGACGAGCACGGCCGCATCACCATTCCGGGCTTCTATGACGGCGTGAAGGATCTGCCTCCGGAGATCCTGGCGCAGTGGAAGGGGCTGAACCTGACGGCCGAGAGTTTCCTCGGCGCGATCGGGCTGTCGATTCCAGCCGGTGAGGATGATCGTTTGTTGATCGAGCAGCTGATCTCGCGACCGACCTGCGACATCAACGGCATCGTCGGCGGTTACACCGGCGAGGGATCGAAGACCGTGATCGCGGCGGAAGCCTCGGCCAAGGTGTCGTTCCGCATCGTCGAAGGGCAGGACCCCAACAAGATCCGCGATGCGTTCCGCGCTTATGTCACCGCCCGGCTGCCGGGCGATTGCCGCGCCGAGTTTCTCGATCACTCCAATGGCGCAGCGATCGCGCTGCCGTGGGACATGAAGCCGCTCACCGCGGCGAGCCGCGCGCTGACCGAGGAGTGGGGCAAGGAAGCGGTGCTGATCGGCTCCGGCGCGTCGATCCCGATCGTCGCCGATTTCAAGCGCACGCTCGGTCTCGACTCGGTGCTGATCGGCTTCGGTCTCGACGACGACAATATCCACTCGCCGAACGAGAAATACGATCTGAACAGTTTTCAGAAAGGGATTCGCTCGTGGGTGCGGATTCTCGGCGCGTTGGCGGATGCACCGCGGTAAACTAACGCCGCGTCACAACGTCACCTCGCGTTGCGCGAGCTTCGTCCTGATCCTCGACGAAGCCGCGCAAGCTCGGAATCGTTCTAGATTGATGTGCGCGGTCGCCTGCGGTGGCGCAACGCGGTCATAGGCGTTGCCTGGCAGGCGATTGCTTCTCGGCCACGTCGGCAATGACGCGCAGGCCGCGCAAATAGGTCACAGCAGGAACAATAGATTCGTTCTAAGTTGTTAGTGCGGTGCTCTGATCGACGTATATCGATTCTAAACCGTACCTCGTTGCCTCTCTCGTCTGCGTCTCCTACCCCGGCCCCAATCATTGGAATTGGGGGCGTTGAGTGAGCAACTTCAAGAACAACAAGAATCGTCTTTACTTGGGCGTCGCGGCAGGCGTCGTCACGGCCACTGTGGCGAGCCTGAGTGCGTCGCCCGTGCGGGCGCAGGAAGCCGAGCGGCGCGTGCTGCCGCCGGTCTCGGTCGATGCGCCGCAGCAACGCGCTCGGTCCGCCACGCGCACCGCGCAGCCGCGCGCCACGCCGCAGCGCGCGGCGCGGGTGGCGCCGCGCCGAGCTGCCGAGCCGCCGCCGCCTCCAGCCGCGCCGCCGACCACGATGGGCTCGACCCGCACCATCGGCGCCCCGGCGCCGGCCTATGCGGGCGGCCAAGTGGCGCAGGGCGGCACGCTCGGCCTGCTCGGCTCGACCAGCGTGATGAACACGCCGTTCTCGACCGTGAACTACACCTCGCAACTGATCGAGAACCAGCAGGCCCGCACCGCGGCCGACACGCTGATCAACGACTCCTCGGTGCGGCTGTCGACCGGCCCGAACGGTTTCGACGACACTTTCCAGATCCGCGGCTTCTCGGTCAGTGCGACGGATATTGGCCTCAACGGTCTGTACGGCTTGGTATCGTCGAGCCGCGTGCCGGCGCAGATCATCGAGCGGATCGAGCTGCTCAAGGGGCCCGGCGCGCTGATCAACGGCATCGCTCCCAGCGGCAGTATCGGCGGCGCCGTCAACATCGTGACCAAGCGCGCCACCGAGGTGCCGTTCGCGCGGGTCACGCCGTTCTTCATGAGCGCCGGCAACTACGGCGTTCAGCTCGACTCGAGCCAGCGGTTCGGCGCCAACAAGGAATGGGGCGTCCGCTTCAACGGCGTCGCGCGCAACGGCGAAGCCACGGTCGACGGTGGCAATTGGCGCAGCGGCGTCGCCGCACTGTCGGTCGACTATCGCAGCGACCGGCTGCGCTGGACGCTCGATGCCATCACCCAGAACGACGACACGAAGAACTTCCGCCCGCAGATGTCCATCCAGACGGGGGTTCCGTTCATTCCCGCGCCGCCGGACGCGCGCAGCAACTGGTACCCCGGAACGGTGTTGAACCAGCGGGATCACACTATCGCATCGGGTCTCGAATACGACATCACCGATTGGCTGACCGCCTATGCCGGCCTCGGCTATCGGCAGGGTGAGAACTACCAGACCTTCCCGGATTCCCGAGTCTCCGGCTATACCGGTGGCATCGATCAGTTCGGCAATTTCCGGCTGATCAACGCTTACTACGACTCGTACACCCAGACGGTCAGCGGCAATGCTGGCGTGCGGGCCAAATTCAACACCGGCTTCATCGGCCACTCGGTGAATGTCGCCTACACCGGCTTCAATCAGGAAGCCGGCAATGCCTATGTGGCCAACTCCGCGGCGCAGTCGGTGCCGTCGAACATCTACAATCCGTCGCCGCTGCCGCTGGTGACGGGCGCGCGCAACGCTCCGCAGAAATCGTCCGATACGACGCTGACCAGCGTTGCGATTGCCGACACGATGTCGTTTCTGAACGACACGGTGCTGCTGACGCTCGGCGCTCGCCAGCAGAACGTGAAGGTGGACAGCTTCAACACCACGACCGGAGCGCTGACCAGCGGCTATGATGCCAGCGCCACGACGCCGCTCGCCGGTATCGTGATCAAGCCGTGGCACAACGTGTCGCTGTACGCCAACTACGCCGAAGGCCTGACCCGCGGCACCATCGTCGGTGCCGGTTACGCCAACACCGGCGCGGTGCTGGCGCCATACAAGTCGAAACAGCAGGAAGCCGGCATCAAGGTCGATTGGGGCACCATCACTACCACCGCAGCGGTGTTCCAGATCACGCGGCCGAACTCGATCCGCAATGCGGCCAACGAACTCGCCTATGATGGCGAGCAGCGCAACCGCGGCGTCGAGCTGTCGGTGTACGGCCTGCTGCTTCCCGGGTTGCGCGGCATGGCCAGCGCGACTTTCCTCAAGCCCGAGTTGACCAATCCGAGCAATCCGCTGGAGCGCGGCAACGATGCGGCCGGCGTACCGGATACGACCGTCTCCGCCGGCCTTGACTGGGACACGCCGTGGGTGCGTGGGCTCGCGCTCAACGGCCGCGTGATCTACACCTCGGGCTCGTATCTGACGAGCGCCAACCTGCCGACGCAGCGCTTCCCGGACTGGACTCGACTCGACATCGGTGCGCGCTACACCACGACCGCGATCACCGGCAAGCCGGTTACCTTCCGCGCCAGCATCGAAAATGTGACCGGCGAAAACTACTGGCTGACCACCGGAACGTTCGTCACCGTCGGCGCGCCGCGGACCTACCTGCTGTCCGCTGCATTCGACTTCTGATCGCATATGCGGTTTGGCAAACACCGTGCCCGGCCTCGTGCCGGGCACCCACGTTTCGAAACAAGGTGATCGGAATGAAAAATCTCTCTCTGGCGATGTTGGCAATGCTCGGTGCGATGACGTCGGCGCAGGCGCATCAGATCTGGATCGAGCAGGCGGACGGCGCGGCCTTGGTGCGGTTCGGCGAGTTCGGCGAGAACCTGCGCGAAGCCTCGCCGGGGCTGCTCGACAAATTCGCCAAGGTGACCGGCACGCTGGTGTCTGCCAAAGGCGAGCAGAAGGCCGAGGCGAGCAAGACCGCGAGCGGCTTCAAACTGCCGTTCGCTGCGGCGGCCGGTGACAGCATCGTCGCCGAAGACGCCGGCTATCCGCTCTACACCTGGAAGCAGCAGGACAAGGAGAGCCGCAACTGGTTCTATCCCGCCGCGCGGCTGATCACCGGATTCGCCGCGCAGCAGCCGAAGCTGCCGCTCGATTTGGTCCCGACCGGGCAGCCGGGTCAGTTCAGGCTGGTGTTCAAGGATCAGCCCAAGCCGAAGACGAAGGTGACGCTGACGACGCAGTCGGGTTGGGCGAAGGAGGCGCACACCGACGCGCAGGGGCTCGTGACTTTCGACATGCCGTGGAAAGGCGTCTACGTCGCCGAGGTCGGTTATACCGATCGCACCGCGGGCGAGCGTGCGGGAGAGAAATACGACGCAATCAGCTACGCCACCACCGTGACCTATGAGAAGGCGGATGGGCTCTCGCCGCTTCCGCCCGGTCCGCCTGCGACGCCGGCTGCGCCGCGCAAATGACGGCGCGGGCGCATCGCCTCCGGTCGATCGGTGCGCTGACGTCGCGCATCGTCGCGGCGCTGCTCGGCGGCTACGGGCTTGCGGCGCTTTGCAGCGTGGCGGTGCTGGCGCTGCCGATCAGCAAGCCGCAGGCGGTGCTCACCGGCCAGCTCGCGAGTTTTACGGTCTGTGCCGTGGTTGTGATCTGGGCGTTCGCGGCGCGTAGCGCGCTGAGAGCTTGGATCGGCCTTGCGATCGTCGCTGCGGTTTTGGCACCGTTGGCGTGGTCTGCGTCGTGAAGCCGCCCGGGACGTGACGATGCCGCACGATCAGCATGCCAAGAACCGAGGCTTCCGGCAGAGCATGTCCGGTCTCCACACCTGGACCGGGCTACTGCTCGGCTGGGTGCTGTATGCGATGTTTCTCACCGGCACGGTGTCGTACTTCAAGGAAGAGCTGTCGCAATGGATGCGGCCGGAGCTGCCGCGCCTGACCCAGCCGCTTGATCTGGCGGTGGTGGCGCAGCGGGCCGCCAGCGAAATCGGGCGGATCGCGCCGAACGCCTCGCAGTGGAGCATCAAACTTCCCGACGAGCGCAGCAATGCAGTCTACGCGTTCTGGCGGATTCCGGGCGGGAAGGGGGCGCGCGCGTTCGGACAGGACCACTTCGATCCGATCACCGGCCACCGTGTCGAGGCGCGAGATACGCTCGGCGGCGATTTCTTCTATCGCTTCCATTTTCAATTCTACTACATGTCGCCGTTCTGGGGACGGCTGCTCGCCGGCCTTGCGGCGATGTCGATGCTGGTGGCGATCTTGGCCGGCGTGATCACCCACAAGAAGATCTTCACCGACTTCTTCACCTTCCGCTGGGGCAAGGGCCAGCGCTCGTGGCTCGATGCCCACAATGCGCTGTCGGTGTTCGGGCTGCCGTTCCATGTGATGATCACCTACACCGGGCTGGTGACGCTGATGGCGCTTTACGTGCCATGGGGTGAACGTGCAGCCATCAAAACGCCGGCCGAACGACAGCAGCTCACTGCCGAACTCAGTGCCTTTATCCAGGCCGGCAAGCCGAGCGGCGAGCCGGTGCCACTGGGCTCGATCGAGGCGATGGTCCGGCAGGCGCAGCAGCGCTGGGGGACGACCGACGTCGGGCGCGTCAACGCCTCCAATCCAGGCGATGCGACTGCGCGCATCGCGGTGACCCGCGGCGATGCGGGGCGGGTGTCGATGAGTCCCGACTACATCGAGTTCGACGGCGTCACCGGGAAACTGCTGGCCGTACACGATCGTGTCGGCGCGGCGGCGGAAACCCGCGGCGTGATGTACGCACTGCATCTCGGCCGGTTCAGCGACCTCGAGACGCGGTGGCTGTATTTCCTAGTCAGCTTCATGGGCACCGCGATGGTCGGCACCGGCCTGGTGATGTGGACGGTGAAGCGCCGTCAGAAGCTGCCCGATCCGGAGCGGCCGTATTTCGGCTTCCGTCTGGTCGAGAGGCTGAACATCGCCAGCATCGCCGGACTGTCGATCGCCATGACGGCATTCCTGTGGGCGAACCGGTTGCTGCCGGTTGCAATGGCGGAGCGGCCGTTCTGGGAGGTCCACCTATTCTTCATCGCCTGGGGGCTGATGCTGCTGCATGCGTTGCTACGGCCCGCCAAGGCGGCGTGGATCGAGCAGCTCTGGACCGCTGCTGCGCTGCTCGCGCTGATCCCGGTACTGAATGCTGCGACCACGCAGCGCCCGCTGTGGCACAGCCTTGCGAGCGGAGACTGGGTGTTCGCCGGCATCGACCTGATGTGCTTGGCGCTGGCGCTGCTGCACGCGCTGCTGGCGATCCGCACCGCGCGGCATGGCGCTCGGGTCCGTCCGACGCGTCGCACGGCAAAGGGGGGAGGGACAACTGCCATCTCTAACGAGGCCGCGACATGAGCCACGCGCTGGCACAGCTTCTCTGCCTGCTGGGCTTCACCGTGCTGGCGTTCGGACTGCGCCGCCCGCAGCACGACATCCTGCGTCGGTCGCTGCGGCGGCCGGTCGTGCTCGCGCTCCGCGCCGCCGGCGGCTGCGCTTTGCTGGCCGCGCTCGCCGTGCTGGTCGATGCCTCCGGCTGGGGCTTCGGCCTGGTCAAGTTCAGCGGCCACACCACGCTGGCCGCCGCATTGGTTTATGTCGTGTTGATCGGCTACGGCCGCAGGTCCGCAATGCGGCAGTGATCGAAGCTCTTGGTCGCCGGCGCGCTAAGCCGAACGCACCGAGCCGAGGAAGTCGGCGACCTCCCGCCTTAGCACGTCGCTGTCGGTGGCCAGCGACTTTGCCGCAGCGAACACGTCGCGCGAGGCGCTCTCGACGTGTTCGGCGCCGCGCTGGACCCGTTCGATACTGGTCCCGACGTGAACCGTCTCAGCGGCGGCCTTGGTGACGTTGTCGGACATCGCCCGCGTCTCGTGGCCCTGCCGCTCGATCGCCGACGCGATGGTGGAGATGGTCTCGGAGATGCGTTCGATCAGGCCGACGATCTCGTCGATCGAACCGGCCGACGAGCGAGTTGCCTGCTGAATGTCGGCGACCTGCCGCTGGATGTCCTGGGTGGCCTTTGCGGTCTGTTCGGCGAGGGCTTTGACTTCAAACGCGACCACGGCGAAACCGCGGCCGGCATCGCCGGCGCGCGCGGCCTCGATCGTGGCGTTGAGCGCCAAAAGATTGGTCTGCCGGGCGATGGTCTGAATCATCCCGACGATGTCGCCGATACGATCGCCGGCGCGCGCGAGTTGCAGGACGTGCTCGCTGGTTTGCCGGGTCTGCTGCACCGCTGCGGCCGTCATCGTGGTCGACTCGACGATCCGTCGGCCGATGTCATCGACCGAGGCGAGCAATTGCTCGGCCGAAGCCGCCACCGTTCCGACACAGGCGCTGACTTCGGACGACACCGAAGCGGTGGCGATCGTGAGCTGGCGCGACGTCTCCGCGGTTTGCGTCAACGAGCCTGCCGATGCTTCCAGCGAGGACGATGCTTGGAAGACAGTCTCGATCACTTTGCCGACCACGATCTCGAAGCCGTCGGCCAGCGTGGTCATGTCCGCCTTGCGACGGTCGGCTTCGATCTGCTGCTGCGCGATCTTGGCTTCGGTCTCGTCGCGCGCCGCTCGTTGCGATGCAGCCTTGAAGGCTTCGACAGCGCGCGCCATCTCGCCGATCTCGTCGCTGCGCTCCAATCCTGGCAGCACCGCCTCGAAATCCCCTGCGGCGAGCCGCTGCATCGCCGCGGTGGTGCGTGTCACCGAGTTGGCGATGCGCTGCCCAACCAGCAAGGCGAGCGCCGCCATTGCCAAGGTGACGCCGCCGACGATCCAGTTGAGCAGGCTTTGGACCTCGGCTGCGCTCGCCTGCGAGGCCCGATAGCGTGTCTCCGCGCTCGCCACCAGCGCATCCAGAGTCGGCCGGTTGCGGGCGAACACCGAGGCGAAGTCGTCGATTTCTTCGTTCAGACTCTGCTGGCTGACCATGAAGGCGAGGAAGCTCGACTTGTAGCCGCCGATCAGCGCAGTCAGTTCCTTCGCCCGGTCGGGAGCAAGATCGCTCTTGGTCAGCGCGGCGGCGAAGTCGGAGGCGCGCTCGATCAGGGCATCGCCGTCCTTCTCACGTCCCTTCTGAATGAACTCTTTTTCCAGGCGTCGCATCGTCAGCATCAGCACCGATAGGCGAGGATCGTCGATCTCGGCCAGCTTCGCTTCGAGCCGCTTGGTTGCATCGCGCAGTCTGCCTTGCAAACCATCCTGCTCGGTGAGGCCGAGCACGTGCTTGGCCGACAGCAGATTCTGGAAACGCGTGAGATACAGATTCAAGCCGGCCAGCAGCGCGGTCGATTGCTTGGTCGCTTCGTCGCCGTCCGATTGGCCGAGGCGCCGCTCGATGTCCTGCAGTCTGCTCTTCGCCGACGCTGCGACGGCATCGTGCTTCGCGATCAGCTTTTCGTCGGATGTGCGCAGGAATTCGTGCGCGATCAGTCCGGCTTGCAGATAGTCCGACGATAGTTGCATCACGTCGAAGCGCAGCGCGACGCTAGCGTCGGATCGACGCTCGGCATCGGCGGCCGAACGCAGGCCGACGAGACAGGCCGCGCCAACCAGTGCGACCCCGATCAGACCCAATAATGCGATCTGAATACGGAGGCCGATCTTGATGCGATTGAAGGGCGATTTCAGGAGGCGTTTCGAGGCGGAGTGCAACTGACGCATTGGGTGGCCGGAGCTCGTGACAGTTTTGCGAACGTTGTGTGTTCGTATCTCGCCGACTTGTTAGTTGTCGGCGCGTCACCCATGGACCGCAGACGACAACATTCGGTAAATCGACAAACGAGATTTGTCGAAGAGAGGCAAATCGAGAATCGATTGATTACTTGCGCGTGTGTGCTGTGTCGTTCGCTAGTGTGGCGACGGTGGTGGGGAGTGCGGCGAAATAATTATGTCACAAATCGGAGCGGCTGCAGGATCCGCGGTATGCCGAAGCAAAAACGCCGCCCGGAATTGGGCGGCGTTTGGATTCCAATAGCGTAGAGGGTGATGCAATAATCATATCATCATGGCGTCGGATTTCAACCTTCGACGATCAGAGCGTCACTGCCAAGATGAGATGCCCGCGAAGCAATCCATAATCTTGGTGGACTCGCTGAATTGCTTCGCTGGCGCTCGCCATGATGGGGATAGGTCTCAGCTCCGATAGCTCGGGTCGATGCGGTCGAGCTTGCGCAGCAGCGGCGGCCACACCAGCTTCGTCGAGCGCAGCTCCATCGAGTCGCGGTTGGCGATCAGGTCGTGGTTCTTGTCGATGACCATCTGCTCGAGCGGATAGGCGGTCGGGCCGAGCATCTTAGTGCGGACCTGCATCGTGCAGGCGCGCTCGAGATGATACATCCGCTCGAAAGCCGAGGCGACGGTGCGGCCGACCGTCAGCGTGCCGTGATTACGCAGCAACATGTGGTTCTTGTCGCCGAGATCGCGCTGCAGGCGCGGACGCTCGTCGTGATCGAGCGCGACGCCTTCGTAGTCGTGATAGGCAAGGTCGCCGGTGACGAAATGCGCGGTCTGGTTGATCGGCAGCAGGCCGTCCATACAGCTCGCCACCGCGGTGCCGTCCGGGGTGTGCAGATGGATGACGCAACCGGCGTCCTCGCGGACTTCGTGAATTGCCGAATGGATGGTGAACCCGGCCGGGTTGATCTTGTACGGACTTTCTGTGAGCTGGTTGCCGTCGAGGTCGACCTTGACCAGGCTGGAGGCGGTAATCTCGTCGAACATCAGCCCGTAGGGATTGATCAGGAAGTGGTGCTCGGGGCCGGGCACCCGGGCCGAAATATGAGTGTCGACCAGATCGTCCCAGCCGTACAGCGCCACCAGACGGTAGCAGGCGGCCAGATTGACCCGTTGCTCCCATTCGGCCTCGGTCATGTCGGCGGGAACTTCTCTCAGGCGTGCGGCTTCGGCTGGCGACATGCGTTTCCTCTTCCTGTGGGCGCCGTTGTCCGACGCGTTGACGTGGCGGAAGCCTAGTGCTGCGAATGTCTTGCAGCAAGCGTCGACCGAAGCGCGGCAGGCATGTGGCCGGGTGGCGTTCCGAGTCGGCGGGAAGCGGCAGGGGCTCGCAACCGCCGTGCCAACAAGTTGTTCGCAAAGGTTTGCGGCGATTGCCGATCTGGGACGGATGACGCTATCGTAACGAGGGCTGCCGTGGCGATCCGCCCCGGCGTGGAGTTGAGAATGATATTGCTTCTGGTCGCCGGCATCGTCTTCCTGCTGGCCGGAGCGGCGTCGATCATGGTCGGCGTCCCGGTCAAGGAGTTCAGCTTCGGCAACACGTTGATCCTGTCGGGCGTGGTGGGCGCGTGCACCGGTGCGCTGCTGCTGGGGCTGTCGGCAGTGATCCGTGAGCTGCGGCTGATCGGCGCCGGCTTGGCGGCCGATGAGACGGAACCGAGCGTGGCCAGGGCTCCGACGCGAGCGAAATTGTCGTTGCCGCCCGCCGCGGACACGGACAGCGACGCGCTGTTTCCAGGCGAGCGGCCGGAGCCGTCGTTGCCGCCAGCGCAGCCTCTGTCCGCGGCAGCGGAGCCTGCGGGGGCGGCGCCTTGGCAGCAGGAAGCCAGCGCGCGCGACCGGCTGCGTCAGCGGGTCGCCCCGCCCCTCGAGATCAAGCCGCCTCCACCGCCGCCTGGCGACAGCGGGCGTCGAGCTGCCCTGGAGGCCGAGGAGGACGAGACAACTCCGCCGAAGCGGCGCAATCTGTTGTTCGCGTCCTCGCGGCGCGAGCGGGATCGCGCGGCCCAGTCCGGCGGGGATGGGGCCTCCGCAGATCTGCTCGGCGGGGCGGCGACCACCTTCGAGGAGGCCTGGCCGCGGATGCGATCCGCTGCGGACGCCGACGAGCCTGCACAGGAACGCTCAGGTCTGCTGGAGCCGACCCCGGCGCCGCGCAGTGAGGAAATGCAGCAGGTCACGGTGCTGAAGTCCGGCGTCGTCGACGGCATGGCCTATTCGTTGTACTCCGACGGCTCGATCGAGGCGCAGATGCCGGAAGGCATGATGCGGTTCGAGTCGATCGACGAGCTTCGCGAGCATCTCGAACAGCGGAGCTGATGCGCGCCCGGCGCACGGTTCGTCTATTGGTCTACCTTGCTCCACTGCACCACCGTAAATAAACTTCGGTATCAGCAAGGTTAGAGTCGTCGCGTGGCGGCGATCTTCCGTTTAGCACCGAGTATCCCGGACAATTTAATCAACGCGCCCGCGGGCCGCCGCGGGCGTGTTCGAACGAGCGACGAAGGACGGCCGATGAGTGACACCACGGGCAAAAGCTACGTCGAGCTGACCGCGTCGATCGTCTCGGCCTATGTCAGCCACAATGCGACCCAGGCCAGCGAGATCCCGGCGCTGATCGGGCAGGTTCACGCCGCGCTGCAGCGTCTGTCAGCCGGCCGCCCGGAAGCGGCGCCCCAGGAGCCTTCGAAGCCGGCCGTCCCGGTGAAGAAGTCGGTGACGCCGGAGTATCTGATCTGCCTGGAAGACGGCAAACGCTTCAAGTCACTGAAGCGGCATCTGCGCACGCAGTACAAGATGACGCCGGAGCAGTACCGCGAGAAGTGGGGGCTTCCCGCGGACTACCCGATGGTGGCCCCGAACTACGCGGTCGAGCGCTCGCAGCTCGCCAAGAAAATGGGACTCGGCCAGCAGCGCCGGCGGCGGAAGTAACGCGGCATCAAGCTGAAAAGCCTGCGTCCGCGGTGATCATCGCGCCGGTGATCAGGGCGGCAGCCGGGCTGGCCAGGAAGGCGACCACGGCCGCGATCTCTTCCGCTTTGCCGTAGCGTCCGAGCGCCGTCAGGCTGCGGAGCTGATCGGCCTGTTCGCCATCGGCCGGATTCATGTCGGTATCGATCGATCCTGGCTGGACCAGATTGACGGTGACGCTCTGCGGCCCGAGTTCCCGCGCCAGTCCGCGCGTGAAGGCGTGCAGCGCCGACTTGGTCATCGCGTAGACGGTCGAGCCCGCGAACGGCACCCGCTCGGCGAGTGTCGAGCCGATCGAGATGATCCGTCCGCCCTGACCGAGGTGCGGGATCGCAGCCTGCGAGGCCAGAACCACTGCACGCACGTTGATGTTCAGCAGCGCGTCGATGTCGGCGAGGCTGAGTCCAGTGATCGGTCCGACACGACCGATGCCGGCATTGTTGACCAGGATGTCGAGACCGCCGAGGCCGGACACTGCTACCTCCACCGAATGCCTCACCGCGGCCGGATCGGCACTGTCGGCCTGGATCGCCAGACCGCGGCGGCCCTTGGCTTCGATCGCCCGTACCACCTCAGCGGCGCGATCGGCCGACCGTTCATAGGTGATCGCGACGTCAGCCCCCTTGGCGGTCAATTCGATCGCAATTCCCGCGCCGATGCCGCGCGAGGCGCCCGTGACCAATGCCCGCTTGCCCGTCAGCTCAACCATATCGTCCTCTATTTTATAATGATCGATACGTAAATTGCTATGTGAATTGCCGGACGCCGGTCAAGTGATTTATATAGCGAGTGATGCAAAAATCAGATTCGACCTTGGACGATCGCGCCACGCGGCCGCGTGGCAGGCCCCGTGCGTTTGATCGGGGGCGGGCGCTTGCGCAGGCGACGCGGCTGTTCTGGGCGAAAGGCTATGAGGCGACCTCGATTGCCGACCTGACAGAGGCGATGGGAATCGGGGCGCCGAGCCTGTACGCGGCGTTCGGTGCCAAGGATGCGCTTTATGCCGAAGCGCTGCGGTACTACGAGGCCACCTACGAGCATCTGGTTTGGGGCCGGTTTCACACCGCGCCGACCGCGCGCGACGCGGTGACGGCCTATCTGCTGGACTCTGCTGCTGTGCTGACCGGCGGACCGGACGATCATCCGCTTGGCTGTATGGTGACGCTGTCGGCGGTCGGCAGCGAGGGGCACACGGAGTTGGGCGAGCTGGTACGCAAGGCTCGCGCTGTGACGCTGCACCGGCTCGAGGCGCGCCTGAGCGCGGCGGTGGCGACCGGCGAGCTGCCGGCCTCGACCGACGTCCATGGCCAGGCCAGGCTTATCCAGGCGATCCAGGTCGGTATGTCGATCCTGGCCCGCGACGGTGCCAGCCGGGACGAACTGGAGGCGGTGGCGCGCCGCGCCGTAGCCGGGTGGAGCGCTGGGTTCTGAAGCCACGGCTGACTTGTGGGACGAGGAAAAAAAATCCGAACATCGTGTGGTGACGCCCTTGTCGCCGTCGACGTGTTGTGAGAATATTTTCCTAGATCGAGTCTGGGAAAGGACGGACGACATGCACACCAGGCGCCGCGGACGGAGGTCCGTCACAGCTCGCGAGCACGGCAAGGCCGAGGTCGACGGTTTCCGCGCCAGCCATCTGGCGCTGGCCGAGCGCGACATCATGACCGCCGAGGGGCTGGCACGCGTCACCATCGACGATAGCGAAAGCCCGCTCGCTTGGCTGGCGCGCCGCAAAGGGCGCGACGGCCGCGCCATGATCAGCGCCGAGCAATTCGTTGCCGGCGAACGGCTTCGCGCCGACTTCACCCGCGGCAACCTGACACCACGCGTGACGTCAAATTGGGGAGCGCCGACAGGGCGCGCCGACAGTGGCGGCGCTGGAGAGATGACCGATCTGGTCGTGGCGGCGCGGCAGCGGGTGCATCACGCCCTGGACGCCTGCGGGCCGGAGTTCTCCGGTATCCTGCTCGACGTCTGCTGCTTCCTGCGCGGGCTGGAGGACGTCGAGCGCGAACGCGGCTGGCCGTCGCGCTCCGCCAAGGTGGTGCTGCAGCTCGCGCTCGATCGGCTGGCGCGGCACTACGGCCTTGCGCCGCGGATCGAGGACGCCAAACCGCGGCTGCGGAGCTGGCTGGCCGAGGATGCGGCGTTCGTGGTGCCGTGAAGGGCGGCAGAGCCGCCGCCGGTCAGCTCGATGCGGCGAGTGTCTCGCGAGCGTCCGCTTTGATCCGCTCGATCATCGACCGCAGGCCGTTGGAACGCTGCGGCGTCAGGTGCTCGCGAAAGCCAAGTTCGTCGAACACCGCGATCGGCTCGGCGGCGAGGATCTGCTGCGGCGTGCGGCCCGACACCAGTGTGAGCAGGATCGCGATCAGACCGCGGACGATGTGCGCGTCGCTGTCGCCGAGATAGGTCAGCACCGGCTCGCCGGCCGCGTTGCGTGTCAGTTTGCGCGACAGCCACACTTGGCTGGCGCAGCCCTGCACCTTGTTCGCAGAAGAGTGCTCGTCCTCGGGCATCGGTTCCAGCGTGCGGCCGAGTTCGATCACGTAGCGGTAGCGGTCGTCCCACTCGTCGAGCAGCGCGAAATTGTCCCTGATCTCGTCAATCGTCATCGTGCCCCGTATCTGTCGGTCGCGGTTCGCGCGCAATGGAACCTGTGCCCACAGATATATGGCTTCGCAGGCGCGCTCGAAAGCGCGAATCGCCTGCTTCGATCGTCGAGCTCTGCCCTAATTGGTGGCAGTCGGCTTGCCGCCCGCATTGACCGCTGCCGTTTCGGCGCCAGGCAGCTTCCACTCGATCTTTAGGTCTTCGGCCGTCAGCGTGTCGCGCGGCGCCAGCGACGGATCGGGCGCATCGCTTGCGCCGATCGCACCGGTCGGCTCGCCCCGCTTCTCGGTGATGATCTGATACAGCTTACGCGCGCCTTCCTGCGCGCGATGACCGATCACCGTTGCGGCCTGTTCGCCGACCTCGCAAGCCGCCGGCTGGCGCTTGCAGAATTGACTGAAGTCCCACACCGCGGCACTCGCCGCAGACACCGCCTCGGAGGCGCCGATCTGCGGCAGCTTCTCCGAATCCGGTGTCGACTCGCGCGGCAGAAATACCAGGACCACTCCGATCCAAAACGCCAAGCGAAGCAAAAAGAACATCTCGCGACCCCGTCGTCCAAACCCCGTTGCGATTGGTCTCGCAATCGAACTCCGTCCTACGGGCGCGGCGATGAATTCGGAGTTTTTTGCGTAGTTAGAATTCGAGCGAAATCCGCAGAAAATTCCGCCGAGCCGATTCGGCGTAAATATTCGATTGACGGAGCTGGGCTTCTCGACGGCCGACTGTTCGGCGTCCACCAATTCGAAACCATATCGCTGCGCGCTTTGAAACCATGCGTTCACCATGCGGTCCGAATGCGGTGCGCGAAGGCACGTTGAGGCGAAGGCGGGCCACACTCTGCGATCGCCTTAGTGTTCGTTTAAGGTCGCTCTGACAGTTTCGGCCAACCACACGAGAGGCGCCGAACGCCTCCCGTTATGAGGCGATCAGCGAGCGCGAGCAGCGTGGCAGTATCCAGAATCATCGGTGAATGTCTCGATGCGTTGCTGCATCCGTCGGCGCGTCGCGACGCGCTTGCGAGCGCGCGGCATCGTGCCTTCATCGCACCGCGCATGCTCGGTAGCTTGGCCGCCTTCGCAGCCTTTCCATTGTACTTGGTATTGCGCGGCGCTCCGACCGCGCTCGAAGCGGCGGCGCTTGCCTGGCTGATCGTTCCGATCCTGGTCGCCTGGTTCCTGTCGCGCACCGGGCGCTACGAGGACGCACATTTCCTGTCGTCGCTGGCGCTCACCGCGCTGGTGATTGGCGTCTCGGCGCTGACCGGCGGCATCCAATCCTTCGCGGCGGTGTGGCTGGTGGTTATCCCGATCGAAGCGGCGCTGTCGGCGTCGCGCCGCGTCGTCACCTTCGCGGTATCGCTGGCGCTCGGCGGCGCCGCGCTGCTGATCGGGCTCGACCTGTTCGGTGCATTGCCGGTGGCTGAAGAAGGTGCAGTCTCGAGCGCCACGCTCGCGGCATTCGGAATCGCTACGGCGACGCTGTACGCATCCGGTCTTGCTTACGGCGCGGCGTGGCTGGCGCGCACCAACCGCGCTTTGCTCGACGTCGAGGAGGAGCGCTATCGGCTGCTCGCCCGCAACATGAGCGACGTCATTTCGCGCCACAATCGCAACGGTGCGGTGAGCTTCATTTCGCCGGCGGCGGAGGGGCTGCTCGGCGTCGCGGCGTCGCAACTCACCGAACACGGGCTGTTCGATCGCGTTCACGTCGCCGATCGCCCCGCTTATCTGAAAGCGATGTCGGACGCGGCGCGCGGCCGCGAAGCCGGCAGCGTCGAATTTCGCCTTCGCCGTCAGGTGGCGCGCGACGAGCGCGGACGGCCGTCGGCCGCCGAATTCGTCTGGGTCGAGATGCGTTGCCGGCCGCTGGAGCCGGCTTTGTCCACGGCGAATACGAGCGAGACCGAAGTCGTCGCGGTGATGCGTGACATCACCGAACGTAAGCTGCAGGAACAGGCGCTCGACGAGGCACGCGCCGAGGCCGAACGCGCCGACGCCGCGAAGGGCCGTTTCCTCGCCACCATGAGCCACGAACTGCGCACGCCGCTGAACGCGATCATCGGTTTCTCCGACATGATCGCGCAGGAAGAGGAATTGATGCTCGGCGCCGAGCGGCGCAAGGAATACGCGCAGCTCATCAACGATTCCGGCCAGCATCTGCTGTCGGTGGTCAACGGCATCCTCGACATGTCGAAGATGGAGTCCGGCAATTTCGAAATCGTGCCGGAGCCGTTCGCGCCGCGGCCGGCGCTGCTGAACTGCTGCAATCTGCTGGCGCTGAAAGCGCGCGACAGCGGCATCGATCTGGTCACCCGCGCGCCGGAGAATCTGCCGGACGTTGTCGGCGACCCACGCGCTTTCAAGCAGATCCTGCTCAATCTGGTGTCGAACGCGATCAAGTTTACCGAGCGCGGCGGCGTGGTCACGGTGTCGGCTGCGGTCGAGAGCGCGCGGCTGGTGCTGCGTGTCACCGATACCGGCGTCGGCATTGCCGAAGAGGATCTGAAGAGGCTCGGCGATCCGTTCTTCCAGGCCGGCAAGACCTATCAGCGCCGCCACGAGGGCACCGGCCTCGGGCTGTCGATCGTCAAGAGTCTGGTGCGGATGCACGGCGGCGAGATCGAGGTGCAGAGCCAGATCGATTGCGGCACCACCGTCACGGTGGCGCTGCCTCTGGCGCTGCCGACATCCAGCAACGTCACGACGTTGAATCCGACGGCGTCGGCGGACTCGCCGGCGCAAGACTACCAGGTGAAGAAGAGTGCCTAAGAAGCGAAAGGACGGCGGATCGTCGCGCCGCGGTGCCGCGGCGGCGGTGGTCGCGGACAGTGAGGAGCGTGGTCTGGCAATGCGGCTGATGCTGTCGAGCCCGAGGGATTTCGTCGCGGCGATGTTCGCCTCGGCCGCTGTGATCGCGGTCGTCACCAACGCGATCTTCATGCAGGCCGGGCAGCATCCGTCGCCGATGTTCGGCAAGACGGCGCCGCCGGCGTCGGTCTCGATCGTCACGCTGCCGCGCCCGCGTCCGTTCGACGCTGAACAACGCCCCGACACCAAGGCACTCGACCAGAAACTGCTGGAGCCCACCGCGATCGAGCTGAAGCCCTCGGAATCCAGGGCGGCGGAAACCAAGGCGGTTGAAACCAAGCAGGTCGAGGCGAAAGCCGCCGACACCCGCCGGGCCGAGCCGCGCTCGGCGCGCGGTCGCGCCGCCGAGACCGAAGATCCGCTCGGCAATCTGGTGCGCGCCACTGTCTCGCACAGCGCCAACGCTTCCGCCAACGTGCCACGCCCGCCGGCAGCGATCCCCGGCGCCGGGCGCGATCCGCTCGGCGAGATGATTACATCGTCGCGGCGGATCGCAGCAGTGCAGCGCGCGCTGACCCAATACGGCTACGGCCAGCTCAAGCCGACCGGCACCGCCGGCTCAGATACCCACGCTGCGATCGCTCGGTTCGAACGCTCGCGCAATCTGCCGGTCACCGGCCAGGTTTCCGACCGTGTCGTGCGCGAACTCGGACTGATGATTGGACATTCGATCGATTAGGGTGACGCGCAGAGGGATGCGCGTTCTCGCTCAGCGAACCTGCGGAACGGTTAGCTCCCGCTTGCGAGTTTGCCTCGCCTTCGTCGCACGAACCGGCGACGAACTCTCGCGATGGATCGAGCTGGATGCTCGGCAATTCCCGCGCGATCCCTGTGCAGGGCATGATCGTCACCCCGATTTGCCAAGTCCCGGAAATCCTCTACAAGCCGCTCTATGAGACTGAAGAGTGCGATTTGGGTGTCGGCCTATCTGCGCCGCTGCCAATCCGAGGGCGTGTTCGGTGCGGTGAGCCGGCGCGGGGCCGAGGACGCGGGGGCGGTGTTCGTCAAGGTCGTGACCTTGGACCGGCAGGCGATGCTGTACGTGCCTGCGCCACAAACCGCATACGACGACGAGCGCCCATTCGAGCGGGTGTTCGTGCCGGCATCGCCGACGCCGCAGCCCGAAGCGGACGTCGATGCGCGTCTTGCCAAGGAAATCCGGTTCGATCCAGACGTGTGGATCGTCGAGACCGAAGACCGCGCCGGGCGGCACTTTCTCGATCTGGCGAAGTAGCTAACCGCGAGTAGTGCCGATCCGCGGCGACCAGGTGGCACCGGGTTGCACCGCAGGGCGGGCCTGCGGGGTCGCGCTGCGCGCGCGCTGCCGTTCGTCGTCGTAGAGCGCGGCGCGATATTTGGCGCGGGTGGAAGCGACGGTGGCGCCGCGCCATGCCGCCAGCATGATCAGCGCCGCGCGTTCGCTCAAGCGATCGTACAGCCGCGACAGCCGGTACACCCACTCGACCGACGACCCCTTCGACGGGTCGAGGAACATCAGCACCTGCTCGAACACCTGGCCCTTGATGCCGAGCGCTTTCAGCGCGCAGGCGAGTGCCTCTCCGCTCTCGTCGGCGACGACGCGCTCCGCGGTCGCGGTGGTGAGCAGCAGCGCTTCGCCGAGTTCGGCGGTGAAGTTCTCGACGTCGGACACGAAGGCCGCCATGTGCAGCACTTCGGCCGCGCGCATCGCCCGCGGCGGATGAATCCGTGCGGCCGGGCGCAGCGGCGTTTCGGCGAGATTGTGCAGGATCTGCGTGCGCTCGGGGCCAGTCGCCGAGAAGAACATCTCGGACAATTGCGCGGCGTCTTCCGGCTGCATCGACAGGCTGGCGGCGCGCTGCTCGGCTTCGGTCGGGGTGCGCGGCACCGGCCGGGCCGGGGAGGTGATATCCGCCGGTGGGATCGGTGCGGCCAGCGGCACACGCTGATCCGCCGCGGGCGACAACGACAACCGCAGCGCAATCGCGCGCGGGGTGTGCGGATAGATCGACAGCCGTTCGCGCACCACCGCGCGAGTAGCGTCGTCGACCTCGTCGATCAGCCGCGACGTCAGTTCGACGAATTGCCGTTCTTCATCGTCGGTGTGCGAGGGGCTCTGCACGTAAAGATCAGTCAGCACCCTGAGCAGCGTCGGGCGAATGTCGACGCCCTCGCGGCGCGACAACGACATCAGCCCGTCGTATCCGGGAAAGGGTGTGAATGTGGCCATGGTGATGCAAAACGGTACGAGTTACCGGTAGATTAGTTCGATCGCTTTAACAGCACGTTAAGCTCAACGGTTTGTTAAGGCTGCCGATACGCGAACGGGCGCTTGGCGCGCCCGTTCGGTCGAGATCGCACTTCCGGTAAAGGGACGTTGCTAATCGACGGTGCGGATCACTTTGGCGATCGGCTTCGCGGCGCTGGCAGTGGGCTGGGCCGGGGCGACCTGGGCGTCGTATTCCGGCAGCGTCGTCACTTTGTCCTTGGCCGTGATGAACACCATCTTGTAGCCGCCGGCCTTGAGCTGGGCGAGCAGTTCGGGTAGCGCCTGCGCGGTCGACTTCTGGAAGTCGTGCATCAGCAGGATGCCTTTGCCGGCCTTCTTCAGCTTCGCCATCACGCCCGCGACGAGCTGGTCGGGTTTGTGAATCCGGAAATCCTCGGAATCGACGTCGATCGAGAACGCCGCGATGTTGCGCTCTCCAAGATACGCCTTCAGCTCCGGCGTCTGCCGCAGTTGCGGGAAGCGGAAGAACGGTGCGGTCGGCTGCCCGGCCGCCTGCGCCACGCCGCTGATGCCCTTCTCGATTTCGCTCTTGGCTTCGGCGAACGGCTTGCTGGCGAGATTGACGTGCGACCAGGTGTGCGAACCGACGGTGTGGCCGGCGGCGATCACTTGCTTGAGGATCGCCGGGTGCCAGCTCGCATGTTTGCCGATCGGGAAGAACACCGCCTTGACGCATTGCGCCGCGAGCGCGGCCAGCACTGCCGGGGTGTTCACTGGCCACGGGCCATCGTCGAACGTCAGCGCGACTTCACCGGGCTGCAGGAAGTCGTAGTCGCGATATTGCGACATGCCGAGTCCTGGGCCGCCGGTGGTGTCGATCTCGACGGTGCGCGAGATCCCGAGCGCGTTCGGATTGGAGCAGGCCTGCCGCGACGGAGCGGGGGCGGGAGAGGTGAGCGCAGCGGGTTTGGCGGTGATCGCCGGATCTGTCGTCGCGCGGGCTGGCTGGATGGTCGGTGCAGGCCCCTGGGCAGCGCTCGGCGGTGCCCCGCCGGGGACTGGCCAACGCGACGCGATCGTGCCGGTGATGACTTCTTCAGAGGTTGCCGAGGCGCGAGCAGCGTCGATCTTGCCGGAGGGGAGGCTGAACCAAGCGCGGCCGGCGCCGAGTCCGACCAGAACGGCAAGCGCGCTACAGCCGGCCGCCAACACCGCAAATTTACGCATCGTCAACTCCTACACATACTCGCTGCTTGACCTGCGAACTTGGTCGCAAATTGGTTAAGCGGCGGTGTGCAATTCGAGCTATCGGCGCGGTTTCACGGATTTACGTTGCGATTTGGCTGCGCGCGGTTTGGCCGCCCTGCTGCGGGTGGCGCGATGGGCGCGCGCGGCCGGCTTACTGCGCACGGCCGGCCGCTCTGCGGTGTCGGCCGGCTGCGCCTGGGCGAAGGATTGGCGCAGACTGTCGAGATCGGTTCCGATCTGCCCGACCTGCTCGGACAGTTTGCGGATCTCGCTCCGCTGCGCCGCGACCAGCGTCTGGATCTGCTGAAGCTGATCCTGCAGCGCCTGCAACTGGTCGATCGATTGCTGCTGGGTCAGCTCCAGCCCCTTGGTGCGCTCCACGAGTTGTTCGGAGGTCTGCGCGACGCGGGCCTGCACTTGGCGGCCGTTGGCGAGGCGCTCCTGCTCGGGGCTGGTGCCGCTGGCGATGCGCCAGAGGAAGATCGTGCCGATGCCGGCGACGATCAGCAGCAGCGCTGCGGCCGCGATCGCGATCGGCTGGGCGCCCAAAGCAGGGAGGGGGCGGGCACGGAGATCGGCGGGCGGAATCTCGATCATGGAGGTCACAAGCCTCATGTCGACGTCAGGTTCCCATCCCCGAGCTCGACGCTAGCACTGCACCCGCCGCGGTTGCAACCGCGCGGCGCTCCGCCATTAACAGTGCATTAACCATAACGGCTCCTTAATGCGGCGCACGCTGATCGGCTCGGGAAAGGATGCGGAGAGACCGCAATGGGCACCATCATTGAATTTCCGGCAGATGCGGCATCGCGGCGGCCGGGCTCGCCCATGGTCGTGTCGTCCGATCGCTCCGCCACCGTGACGATCCTTCCGGTGATCCGGATCGAGCGGCACGCCGAAGCTGGCAGCGATGGCGGGCCGAAGCAGGGCGATGCGCCCGGCCGGCGCCGCCGCCGCCGCGCCCGCTCCTGAACCGGGCCAGGTCTTCGATGTCCGCGGTCGGCCGTCCGGTCCTGATCCGGGGCGGGGCCGCCCGGGCGGTTCTCCTCATTCCCATGCTGGTTACGCTCGCGCTCGGCGGCTGTGCCGGGGGTGATTTCGGCCGCACCCGGCGCGACTTCGTCACCGACGATATGCACCGGTGGATCGGCGCCGAGGCGACCGGCAGCATCGGCCTGAAGGCGTCGGCGTTTCAGCTCACCGACCAAGAGCGCACGATGCGCGACATGGCGTATCCGCTGATCGAGCCGCCGCACGCGCGCCCCGCGTGGAAGAGCGTGTTCGGCGACTACCAGCCGATTGCCGCGCCGTGGCGGCAGCAGCCTCCGTTCGACCGCACCGCCTACGGCAAACTGCTGATCGACGAGCCGCATCGCTCGCACTCCTCGCGCTACAACGAGCTGATCCAGGACGTGCGCAACGATCTGACGATGTTCGAGCCGTTTCAGTTCACCGCGGCGCGGGTGCTCGAGCTCGATCAGAAGCGCAACGCCAGTCTGAAGTACATCTCCGATCTGTCGCCGCATGAGCGCGAGGACGCGGTGGCGCGGATGGAAGAGAACGCGCTGATCGTGCAATGGGTGCAGCAATGCCTGCGCCGGCGCGCCTCATCGTATCGCTGGGCGCTGGAGCGGTTGGTGATCATGGCGCCGGACGGCATCGCCGCCGATGCCGACCGCCTGATCGCCGAACTCGAAGCACAGGCCAACACTATCGGTCTGACCGCCAGGCCGCCGGCGCAAGGCGCCGCGGTAGTGCGCAAGGGATAGAGCGGCGCCGCCTTCCGATCGCAGCCCCTCAGCCTCTCTACGCAAGACCTTGCGCAGCTCAGCGAACCACTCTGTGCGTCGCTTGGGCGGACTCGGCTTGCGCCGTGCGATCCTGAAGCTGCTGCCGAAGCGCCGGGCGCCGAAGTGGCAGGAGATCGGTGGCCGGACCTATCCGGAAGGCTACAACATCGAGGAATTGGGAACGTTTCCGCGCGCCAAGGGCACTGAAGGATCAGCCTGACGGGTTGCCGGTGCTGCGATCAGGATTGCGACTTGGCCCGCGGCTCCGGCTGCACTTTGCATGACGCGGCTTTCAGCGCGGCGCGTGCCTGCGGCATCAGACCGGGTTCGGAGGCCAGCGCCTTCATCACGATCAGGCCGGTGGGAGTGGGGGAGTCGATGATCAGCCGGTCGGCCGCGGTGACGTCCTCTTCCTCGGGCATTTCGGCGTGCTGCTCGGCGGTCATCAGGTCGAGCTCGATCACCTTGCGGCCGGCGGAGCGGTCGTTGATCGCGTAGTAGGCGACTTCGTTGCGGGTGTAGAACGACACCGCGGTGTAGGCTTGGCTCACCGGCACCGCCAGCTTGATCGGGCCGTTCGACAGATCGTAGCGGCACACCGCCATCGCGAACGCCGGATCGAGCAGCGGCAGCGGCGCGCCGTTCGGCGTGACCTCCGGCATTTGCGTTACCGCGTTGACCTGCGTCAGCGGTGTCAGCCGGGCGTAGGCATCCTGGCCGGCGATCCGCGGCAGCACCAGGATGGTGACGAGGTGCACGATGCCGCCGAGCACCAGACCGGCGATGATGGCGATGGCGAAGCGGATCATGGGCAGCCGATGGTAGCGACCGCCGGCATCGGCGCATCGCGTTGAGTCCGGGTGGCGATGCCGACCGGCGTGTCGTACAGCCGCAGCATCAGCCAATAGCGGTCGACGCCGCCGGTCGGCAGCCAGTTGCCGCCGCGGGCCCGTGCCGCGATCCGGATCCTGAACTTGCCGTCGGCGTCGCGGATGATTTCCTGGCTGGTGAAGCCGTAGCGCTCCAGCGTGTTGGCGACCAGATTACCGCGCGGATCGTACAGCGTCAGCGTCCAGAACCGCGCCGCCGGCGTTACGCCGCTGACTTCGACGTCGCAGCGGCCATCGAGCGGGCGCTTGGCGTCGTCGGCGGTGGCGAGAAACGAGATGCCGTCGCCGGCACCGACCGGCAATGCACCGCTGCGCACGATCGCCGCGCGGGTGTAGGGGTCGACTTCGGCGGTGCCGACGCGCGGCCGCGCGGTCCAGGCGCCGATCGTCAGCGAGCCGAGATCGGTGCCGATGGTGGCGGTGGTCCAGGTGGCGCCGAGGCCGACGCCGGCGGCGATCAGCAGCGTCAGGAGAGTGAGGACTATCAGGCGCACGTCGCAGCCATCCTCGATGTCGTCAAGGCAATCATCGTCGCGCTCAATTCTTGCGCGCGGCCGGCGCGTCGCCCGATGCCGCCGCCAAGCTGTCGGGGAATCCCGCCGCACCGGACGACACCTTGCGGCCGGTCTGGGTCGGCGCCGCTGCCGGCGTCGCATCGAGCGAGTGGAAGGTCTCGTCGAGCATCTTCTCGACCCGCACCAGGATCTCGGCGCCACGCCGTGTCAGTACCGGCGGCGCCTGCTTGACGTCTGCGGTCTCGGCGCCGGCGGGGCGCGCGCCGGGCGCGGCCGGCAGCTTCTCGCCCATGCCGACGCCGGCGAGTTCCTTGACCTCCACGCCCTGATGCGCGGCCGTCATGATGTCGTGCCAGGTCTGGGCCGGCAGCGAGCCGCCGGTCATCCGGTTGGTCGGCGAGTAGTCGTCGTTGCCGTACCACACCGCGCAGGAGAAATTGCCGGTGTAGCCGACGAACCAAGCGTCGCGATAATTGTTGGTGGTGCCGGTCTTGCCGGCGGCCGGAATGCCGTCCAGCCGGGCGCGGCGCGCGGTGCCCTCGGTGACGACGTGGCTCATCATTCCGGCCATGTCGGCGGCGATGTTTGCCGGGATCGCGCGCTTCGGCTGCGGGCCGTCGCGGTCCCAGCGCCACACCAGATCGCCGGCGCCGGTGCGGATTTCCAGCACCGCGTGCGGGGTCACCGCCATGCCCTTGTTCGGGAAGGTGACGTAGGCCACCGCGTGCTCGACGACGGTGACTTCGTCGGCGCCGATCGGCAGCGACGGCGTGTCCGGCAGCGGCGCGGTGAGGCCGAAGCGGCGCGCCACCTCGACGATCTTGGCACGGCCCTTCTTGGCCGAGTCCCATTGGTTCTTCGGATTGCCGCCGATCGCGATCGACAGCTTCACCGGTACCACGTTGATCGAGCGGGTGATCGCCTGGGTCAGCGTCACCGAGCCGGAATAAGAGTGGCCGTAGTTCTGCGGGCACCAATTGCCGAGACAGACCGGGCCGTCGACCACGATCGAATTCGGCTTGAAGCCGTTCAAGAGCGCCGTGGTGTAGACGTATGGCTTGAACGACGAGCCGGGCTGGCGATAGGCGTCGACCGCGCGGTTGAACTGGCTGGCGCCGTAGTCGCGGCCGCCGACCATGGCGCGGACGCCGCCGTCGAGATCGGCCACCACCGTCGCAGCCTGCGTCGCGTGATAATCGCGGCCGAACTGGCGGAGCTGGTTCTCGATCGCGCCCTCGGCGGCGCGCTGCACGTTCATGTCGATCGCGGTGCGAACCACGAACACGCGCTCGGTATACGACTTCGGGAAGGTGTCGACGATCTTGCGGACCTCGTCGAACGCCCAGTCGAGATAGTAGTTCGGCGAATTCTCGTCGCGGCGGTCGACCACCGAGGCCGGATTGCGCCGGGCGCCGAACACTTGGCCTTCGGTCATGAAGCCGGCGTCGACCAGATTGTCGAGCACCTGGTTGGCGCGGGCACGCGCCGCCGGCAGGTTGATGTGCGGGGCGTATTTGGTCGGCGCCTTGAACAGGCCGGCGAGCATTGCGGCCTCGGCGAGGTTGATGTCGCGCACCGACTTGTTGAAGTAGAAATGCGCCGCGCCGTCGGCGCCGAACGTGCCGCCGCCCATATAGGCGCGGTCGAGATACAGTTTCAGGATCTCGTTCTTCGTCAGCCGGGTTTCCAGCCAGATCGCCAGGAACGCTTCGTTGATCTTGCGTTCGAGCGTGCGCTCGTTCGACAGGAACAGGTTCTTGGCGAGCTGCTGGGTGATCGACGAACCGCCCTGGCGCACGCCGCCGGCCTGGGCGTTGGTGACCAGCGCGCGCAGCGTGCCGGCGACGTCGATGCCGAAATGGTCGTAGAAGCGCCGGTCCTCGGTGGCGAGGGTGGCCTTGATCAGATTGTCCGGAAAGTCTTCGAGCGGGATCGCGTCATTGTGCTTGATGCCGCGGCTGCCGATCGGATTGCCGTAGCGGTCCAGAAACGTGACGGCGAGGTCGGACTTCTTCAGCCAATCCTCGTCGGCGGTCTCGCGAAACGCCGGCTGCGCCAGCGCCAGCAGCGCGATCAGGCCGAGCAGTCCGATCGAGGCGGCTTCCGACAGCGGCTCGATGAACACCCAACGCTTCCAGCCGCCGACATAGAAGCGGTCCATATAGGTCGAGAACCGCTCCCACAGCTCTCGGATACCGACCGCCGAGGAGAACAGCGTCGAGTCGAGGCGAGCGTCGAGATCCAGAAACCAGTTCCGGACCCGCTGCTTCCAATTGTCTGGCAGAATCTTCGGCACCGGGTTCGACCAATCACATCAGCACGCCGCGCAGGCGCTGTTCGTCTTGCGCAATGTTGCGGCGATCGCAAGGCGAGGCGACAGGCTTCGGGAATCTGATTCTTTGTAGCCGAGCATGCCCGATAAACCAATGGTCGTGCAGGGATTTTTCGGTGCCTCGGGGAACGGGGCAGCGGTTCCGCATGCGGCCATGCCTGCTAAGCGCTTGCGCCGCCGGGCAAACTCGCCCAGAACGGCGGCCTCATCACCGCAAAGCAGCATTCAGGCATGACCGCGCGTCCCAAGAGGCCGTCCGCCCAGGACGGTTTCTTCTGGAAGACCAAGACGTTGGAACAGCTCTCCCCAACCGAATGGGAGAGCCTGTGCGACGGCTGCGCGCGCTGCTGCCTGGAAAAGCTCGAGGACGAGGACACCGGGCGGATCTATTTCACCGAGGTCGGCTGCCGGCTGCTCGATGCGGGCGCCTGTGCCTGCCGGGATTATCCGAACCGGTCTGACCGGGTGCCGGACTGCGTCCGGCTCACCCCGAAAGAGGTTCGCGAGCTGACCTGGCTGCCGCCGAGCTGCGCCTACAAGCTCGTTGCCGAGGGGCGCGACCTGTACTGGTGGCACCCGCTGATCTCCGGCGATCCGAACACCGTGCACGAGGCTGGGGTCTCGGTGCGGGGGCGGGTCGAGCGAACCGAGACCGAGATCCCGGTCGAGGAGCTCGAAGATCACATCGTGTCGTGGCCGGCCCTGCTGCCGAAACGCGCCAAGCTGAAACAACGGCCGAGGTAGCTCCGCTGCTCTCGCCGCCGGCGGCGCCCGCCGCCACTTCCGACGAAGGACTTGCATGACCGCGCTGATCATCATCGCCGTCGCTGGCCTGTGGGCCGGCGTTCAGAACACGCTCGCCGGTGGCGGATCGTTCGTCACACTGCCGGCGCTGCTGTTTGCGGGGCTGACGCCGCTGTCGGCGAATATCACCTCCACGGTCGCGCTGTTTCCCGGGCAGCTCGCCTCGGGCTATGCCGGCCGCGGCATGGTGCGCGGGGTCGGCGAGGTCAGCTTCCGCGCGCTGGTGTTCACAAGCCTCGCTGGCGGTGCGGCCGGCGCGCTGCTGCTGCTGATCACGCCACCGACGGTGTTCGCCAAGATGATCCCGTGGCTGGTGCTGTTCGCCACCGCGATGTTCGCCTGGGGCAGCTTCGGCCGCAAGCCGACCGCGCAAGCCGGGCAGGTCGGCGCGCCGGTGCTGATCGGCATTCAGTTTCTAATCTCGGTCTATGGCGGTTACTTCGGCGGCGGCATCGGCTTTCTGATGATGGCGGCGCTGTCGATCGCCGGCATGACCGCGCGCAATGCCGGCGCCACCAAGAACGCGCTGGCGGCGGCGATGAACGCATCGGCGGTGGCGATGTTCGCGTTCTCGCCCGAGGTGAAATGGCTGGAGGCGCTGGTGCTGGCGGTGTCGTCGACGGTCGGTTACTTGCTCGGCGTCTGGGTGCTGCGCCGGGTCAACGAGACATGGCTGCGTGTCGGCGTCGTCGCCCTCGGCATTGCGCTGACGATCGGGTTGTTCCTGCGCTGAGGCTGGTCCGGGTCGGGGCGCAACCGCACCCCGACCGATATGAAGATCCTGCATCCGAAGCAGGGACTTACGCCAGTGCCGGCTGATCGCCGCTGCTGCGCTTGCGCCACGCCCACCACAGGCCAATCCCGACCAGCACCGAGGCGAGGAGGCCGATCCGGTATGGCGCGATCGCCAGCCCCGCCATCGCCACCGTGGCGAAGACGTCGAGCGCCCGCAGCCCAGTGATCCGCGCGCCGCCGAACAATAGCGCGAACGCCACCACGAACAGGATGCCGGAGATCGTCGCATCCGCAATCGCCAGGGGCCCCCCGGCGCCGAGCATGCCCGGATACATCAGGAACAGGAACGGCACGACGTAGGTCACCGCAGCGATCTTGCAGGCCTCGATGCCGACCGGCAGCCACGGCGTCTTGGCGATGCCGGCGGCGACGAACACCGCGACGCAGACCGGCGGGGTGATCACCGAGATGGTGGCGAAGTAGAACACGAACATGTGCGCCACCAGCGTGCCGGAGCCGGCCTTGATCAGCGCCGGCGCCAGCACCGCCGCGACCAGCACATAGGCCGCGGTGGTCGGGATGCCCATGCCGAGCACCAGGCAGATCAGCGCCACCAGCAGCGCCAGCACGAACATCGACTCGCCGGCGAGCGAGGCGATCAGGTTCGACAGCGAAATGCCGAGACCGGTCATGTTGACCATCGCCACCAGGATCTGCGCGCCGATCAGCAGCACGCCGATCAGCACCAGGCCGCGACCGGCGTCGGCGAGCGAGTCCAGCGTGATGGCTCCGAGCGCCTTGAGATCGGCGACGCTGCGCACCTGCACGATCGCGTAGGTGGCGATCAGGCCGACGATGCCCCAGAACGCCGACGTCTGCACCGAGCGGCCGAGGAAGACGCCGGCGAGCAGGCCGCCGAACGCAGTGATGATAGGAGCGACGCGCGCGGGCGTGAGCACGCGCCGCCACTGCGGAATTTCGTTTTCCGGCACCACCGGCAGCGCGCCGCTGACAGCGCGGACGTGGATGGTGAGGAACACGCCGAGATAGAACAGCACCGCCGGCAGCACGGCCGCCAGCATGATGCCGGCGTAGCTGGTGCCGATGATCTCGGCCATCACGAACGCGCCGGCGCCCATCACTGGCGGAGCGATCTGGCCGCCGGTGGAGGCGACAGCCTCGACCGCCGCGGCGAAGGCCGAGGGATATTTCAGCCGCTGCATCAGCGGAATGGTGAAGTTGCCGACGGTCGCAGCATTGGCGACCGCGCTGCCGTTGATGGTGCCGAACAGGCCGGAGGCGATGGTGGCGATCTTCGCCGCGCCGCCGGGCGAGCGGCCACCGAGCAGCACCGCCAGGTCCATGAAGGTCTGGCCGGCGCCGGTGAACAGCAGCACGCTGCCGAACAGCACGAAGGCGGCGATGGTGGTGGCGGCAACGCCTGTGAGCAGGCCCCAGATGCCGAGGTCGCCGAGCAGCAGCGTCTCGGTGATGAAGTCGGCATCGAACGCGCGGTGCGCCAGCGGGCCGCCAAGATGGTGGCCGTACAACGCGTACAGCAGTGCGGCGACCACGATCGCTGGGAAGATCAGGCCGACGGCGCGGCGCGCAGTCTCCAGCACCGCCAATACCAGGCCGAAGGTCAGGACGCGGTCGTACCATTCGGCGTTCGGCAGATCGACCATGATGCGGTCGTGGTTGAACGCCACATAGGCGCTGGCAGCAACTGCGACAGCGATGATGGCAGCATCGACCACGATGCAAAGCGGTCGCCAGCGCGTGCCGATGCCCAGCGGATAGAGCAGGGCGGTGATCGCCACTACCAGCGCGGTGAACACCGGGCGCTGAATCAGACTGTCGAACTGACCGAACGCCGCGGTGTAGAGCACAAACAGCGACAGCGCGACCGATAGCCAGCGCACGCCGAAGGCCCGCGCGCCGGACGGCTTGTGCACCGTCCGGCCTTCCTCGTTGAGTTCGGTTTCGGCGGTCATTTCGGCGCGATCCGCTGCGGAATCGACAGGCCCTTCTCACGCAGATACTTCGCTGCGCCCGGATGTAGCGGGATCGATCCGTAGTCCACCGTCATCTTGGCGATGTCGGCGCCCTTCAGCTCGGCGAGCGCGTTGGACTGCACGCTGCTGTCTTCCATCACCGCCTTGACGATGTTGTAGACCTCGTCCTCCGGCAAGTCGGCGCGGCCGACCACGGCGAGGCCGAAGCTCCAGGTCTTGTAGGCCGGCACGCCGTCGGCCGCGCCCGCCGGGACTTCGACGACGCCGAGGTCGGGCATCTCGGTCTCGATCTTCTTGGCCTGATCGTCGGTCAGCGACAGCACCTTGATCGGCGTGAAAGTGGCGATGTCGAGGGTCGAGCCGTCGAGCTTGTTGCCGGCTCCGCTTTTGACGTAGCCGATCGCACGGTTGTCCTTGACGGCGTCGACGATGTCGGAGGTCGAGCCGCGCACCGCATCGATATTGACGCCGAGCAGCTTGAACACGGCTTCGGTGGTCTTCTCCGTGGAGGAGCCGCGTAGCCCCGGATTGAATTTCTTGCCGGCGAGACCCGCGAGCGAGCTTACGCCGCTGTCGGCGCGCACGATCACGTTCTGCGGCGCGGCCGTGTAGACCCACAACAGGCGGACATCGACCGGCTTGCCGGCGAACGACTCCTTGCCGGCGAATGCCTGATAGCCGGTGTTCGTCGTCACCAGGCCGAGGTCGATCTGCTTGCGGTCGAGCCGGCGCAGATTGTCCACGGTGGCGCCGGTCTCGACCACGGCACTGTCGACGCCTTTGACCTTCGAATTGATCAACTGCGAAACCGCGACGAAGTAGCCGTATTGCGACGACGACGAACTGGTCGATCCGATCAGCAGCTTCTGCTGTGCGGACGCCAACGTGGTGCCGGCGCATAGCACCGCGGCGGCGACGGCGAGACGTTTGAGCATGGGTTCCTCCTGGCTGTTCGTTTGTTTTGATTTTGGTCGTCTACGTCTTGGCGAATTGAACGAGATCGTCGGGGACGGCGATCGTCAGCTCGAGCAGGCGGAAGCTGAGTGTTTTGCCGTGGGAGTCCAGGTTCAGCGCCTGGGTGACGCCGCCGTCGAGCACGCCGTCCAGCACAAAATTCATCGCGGATAGCTTCGGCAGCAGGTGGCGCGCAATCGCGGTCGGCCTGCGATGGGCGAACATCGCTTCCACCGCTGCGGCGGTGACCTCGCGCGCGAGCAGCTCGTACAGCTCCGGCGCGTAGGCGATCAGCGAGATGTTGAGGCGGTCACCCTTGTCGCCGGCGCGGGCGTGGGCGAGGGCGTGCAGCGGCAGCTCACGCATGGCCCGCCTCCATGATCTCGACCTTGGGCGCGACCGCGTCGCGCGGCACGTAGCAGGAGGTCGCGGCGATCCGCGGCCGCATCGCCAGGCGAATGCCGCCGCCGCCGGCCGGGCCGGTGCAGTACAGCGATTCGACTTCGGCCAACCCACGCTCGACCGACGCCTTGTCAGGGCCTGCGAAGGCGACGCGCAGCCGCACGTCGCGCGCGGCGCGTGGATCGGCATCACCCATCATCGACCATGCGGCGCCGCCGTCGTCGGCGAGCACGCTGAGCACGCCGATCGCGTCGCAGCGGATCTTCAAGCTGTCGGGCGAGCGGCGGCGCACCACGTCGGCGGCGAGCCGGGCCCGCGCCAGCGCGTTCGGGCCGTAATACGAAATCTCGCCTTCACCGAGATAGCCGCCGTCGTAGCAGACCGTAACCTTCAGCGTGTCGGGACGGCGATGGCCGCGGACGCCGTCGACGCGGACGCGGTCCCCGCCAAGCTCGATGATGCTGGCGTCGCTGATGTCGGCGACCACGTCCGGTGTCAGATACGCGGCCGGGTCGTGGACCTCGTATAGCAACTGCTCGGTGACGGTGCGGCGATCGACCAGACCGCCGCCTTTCGCCTTGCCGATCACGAAGCCGCCGTCGGCTTCGATCTGCGCGATCGGAAAGCCGATGTCGTCCGGCATCGGCACGTCCTTGAAGCCTGGATCGGCGAAGTAACCGCCCGAAACCTGCGCGCCGCATTCCAGCAGATGCCCGGCCATGGTGCCGCGGCCGAGCCGCAGCCAGTCGTCGAACGACCAGCCGTAAGCGTGGATCAGCGGGCCGAGCGTCAGCGACGGATCGGCGACGCGGCCGGTCACGACGATCTGCGCGCCTTCGCCGAGCGCCTGCACGATCGGTGCCGCGCCGAGATAGACGTTGGCGGAAACCAGAAGATCGTCGCGCGGCAGGTCGGGGCTCGCGGCGCGCAGGATCGCAAGGCCGTCGCGGCCAAGCATGTCGTCGCCGGTGACCACGCCGATCCGGGCCTTGGTGCCATGCGCGGCGGCGAGATCGGCGATCAACCGCGCGGCCGCCGGCGGATTGGCGGCGCCGAAATTGCCGACGATGGTGATGCCGGCGTCGAGGCAGTCCTTCAGCACCGGCTCCAGCAGAGGCTTCAGCTTCGGTTCGTAGCCGAGCAAGGCGTTCTCGCGCCGCCGCAATTGCGCCAGCGCCAGCGTGCGTTCGCCGAGTGTCTCGAAAATGATCGCGGCGCGCGTTCCCGCCGCGCGCAGGTCGCGCACCACCGCCACCGGCGCATCAATGCGGTCGCCCGAAAATCCCGCGCCGCCGCCGATCAGCATGCCCATCGCGTTTCCTCGTGTTCTTTTCGGCGACAACGATGACGTGCGGGAAAATAGGTGTCAACGATGAAGAAAGTCCGATATATAATCGATACTTATGAATATTACTTTGAGACAGCTACAGGTGTTCGTCGCCGCGAGCCGTGCGCGCTCGTTCAGCGAGGCCGCCGACAAGCTCGGGATCTCGCAGCCGAGCCTGAGCGGCACTATCGCCAAGATCGAAGCGCAGATCGGCTTCAAGTTGTTCGACCGCACCACGCGCTCTTTGCTTCTCACTCCGGACGGCCGCGATCTCGCGGCGGTGGCCGAGGATCTGGTACGCGATTTCGAATCCGCGCTCGATGGTATCGCGGTGCGCGCTGCCGGCAAGCGCGGCCGGGTGTCGTTGGCAGTGCTGCCGTCGGTCGCCGCCACTGTGCTGCCGCGCGCACTGCGCGCGTTCGCCAAGCAGTTTCCGGAGATCGACATCGCCGTTCACGACGTGCTCCAGGACCGCGCAGTGGCGATGCTACGCAACGGCGTGGTCGATTTCGCGGTGACGATTCAGGCGGGCTCTTATCCGGAGCTGGTTTACGAGGAACTGGGCGCCGATCCGTTCTTTCTGGTGTGCGAGCGCGGCCACGCGCTGGCGCGGCACAAGACCGCGCAATGGAGCGATCTTCCCGACTACCCGTTCATCGCATTGCTGCCGACCACCTCGGTGCGCCGCTTCACCGATGCTGCGATGGCGCAGGCCGGCATCGCTGTCCGGCCGCGCTACGAGGTCGAGCAGATCCTCTCGGCGGTGACACTGGTGTCGGCCGGACTTGGGGTCACTGCGCTGCCGGCGCTGACCCTGGCGATGTTCGACGAGCGCCGGTTAGCGGTGCGGCCGCTCGAGGGGCCGGCGATTCATCGCCGGATGGGCGTGCTGACGTTGAAGGAGCGCACGCCGTCAGCGCAAGCACGCTTCCTCCTTGAAGCCGTGCGCAAGGCGTTCGCGACCGCCGGCAAACGCGTATTCATCGCCGCAAAGGCCCCCGACTGACAGCGGCCAGACGCGGCCAATTGCAGAGGGCGGGTGTGAATTGGTGAAGTCGTCGGAGCTGTCAGGAGAGCGGTCGCATGCATGACATGACCGGCGTAGCCCCACTCTGCGTCGTCATCCCCGCGAAAGCGGGGATCCAGTATTCCAAAGTGGTCGCGTTCGGCTTGTTCGACCCCACGAGACGAATACAGCAGCGCTCTGGGATACTGGGTCGCCCGGACGAGCCGGGCGATGACTTTGTGCGTGTGGACGGGCCGTGGCTCTATCGAGACGGGGCTGGTTTTGCGCCAAGGCGCCAGTACACCACCGCCACGGCGACGGGCAAAGCCAGCGCAATCCAGGACATCCAGTCCCACAGTCCGTCGCCGAGCAGGGCCGTCGTCAGGCCGAGGGCGGTGATGACGCCGATCGCGAGCGGGGCGGCGAAGATTTGCGCGGTGGTGTGGGAGGCTCTGCGGGGTGTGGTCATGCCGGCCTGGCTTCAGATGTCGCCGCGGTACGGCTGCGGACGCTGCCGCCGAAGCGCTGTTTGGCGATCCAGAGATAAAGCCCCGTGATTAGCACGACGATGCAGACGAGGTCGAGCAGTGCCCAAACGATCTTCAGCGGCAGGCCGCCATAGTCGCCGAAATGAAGCGGCCGCGACATCTGCAGCAACGTCAAGTACCAAGGCATCTGCGGCACCAGCACCGGCACGGTTTGATCGACATCGACCAGCGTTGGCGTGGCAATGAGTGCCGTGAGCGCGGAATCGCCCTTCATCCACACCACCAGATGCCGCGGGCTGCCGAAATTCTCCGCGGTCGGCATCGTGATCGAGGTGAGTTTCCCGTCGGGCAGCGCGGCGCGGACCCGCGCGATGGCCTGGTCGAGCGAGGACGCCTGCGCCACCGGTTCGCCGCGGTGGGGCGCCAGCAGAGGTGGCAGCACCTGGCCGCGCCAATAGTCGTACATCGGCATCGCCAGCGTGTTGATTGCCCCGGTGATCCCGACCACGAACAGCCAGACCGTGGTGACGATGCCGAACAGATTGTGCAGGTCGAGCCATTTCAGCCGCCGCGACCGCTGACGGACGGTGCCGAAGTCGAGCCGCCGCATGAACGGCGCATAGACCACGACGCCGGAGACGATCGACGCCACCAGCAACAGGCCCATCGCGCCGAGGAACAGTTCGCCGGGCAGGTCCAGCAACAGGTTCTTGTGCAGCAGCAGGATGATGTCCATCACGCCGCGCTGCGGCTTCTCTTCGCCGAGCACCGCCTTGGTGTGGGCATCCATCACCAGGCGATAGAACTGGCCGCGCATCGGCTTCGGCGTCGGCGACATCGTGACCACGACCACGCCCGGCTGTTCGTCGCGCCAGCTGACGAACAGCACATGGCTGCCAGGGCGGGAGTCCTGAGCCGCGTGAACAATGTCGTCGACCGGCGCGGCCGGCTCCGCGTGCATCAGTTTCGGCGGGACGAAGTGCTCGTCGGTCAGTTCGCCGATCTCCTCATGGAAGATCAGCGGCAGGCCGGTGAGGCACAACAGCAGCATGAACACCATGCAGATCAGCGAGGTCCAGGTGTGGACCTTGCTCCAGATCCGAAGGGCGCGCGTCCCGGTCACCAGCGATAGCTCGCGGTCGCGGTGATCACCCGCGGGGTGATGTACTGGCAGCCGCCGGTCACCGTGCACTGCGCATGGTCGTCGTTGCCGATGTTCTTGACGTTGAGCGCCAGATTGATGCCCTTCGGCTGGCGATAATGCAGCCCGGCGTCGAACACGGTGTAGGCGTCGTTGGTCAGCGTGTTGAGGATGTCCATGTAGGACTCGCCGACATAGCGGAAGCCGGCGCCGAAGCCCCAGCCGGCGAGCGGCCCGCTCTGCAGGGTGTAGTCGACGAAGGCCGACGCCATATGGCGAGGGATCAGCACCGGCACCTTGCCGACATCACCGTTGTTGCTCTCGGTGTTCTTGACGTTCTGAAGTGTGTAAGTCGCCAGCAGGTTCAGCCCGGGCAGCGGTTTGGCCAGCATCTCCAGCTCCAGGCCGCGCGACTTCACCTGGCCGGTCTGGATGCTGTAGTTGAGGTGCAGCGGGTCGGCCGTCAGCACGTTGTCCTGAGTGAGGTCGAACACCGCTGCGGTGAACAAAAGATCCCGGTTCGGCTGGAATTTGATGCCGCCTTCGTACTGCTTGCCCTTGGTCGGCTTGAAGGCGTTGGAGCTGAAATCGATGCCGGCGGTCGGCAGGAACGATTCGGAATAGCTGACATAGGGCGCAATGCCGTTGTCGAACACGTAGGTCAGGCCGGCGCGCTTGGTAAAGGCGGTGTCGTCGTTCGGCTGCGGCACGCCGTTCAGGCGGTTGATGGTGGTCTGTTGGGCGGCATCGTAGCGGCCGCCGAGCGTCAGGATCCAGTTCTGCAGCTTGATCTGGTCCTGCAGATAGATGCCGGCTTGGTTCAGATTCTGCTTGTAGCTCTGCAGCAGCGTCGTCGGAATCGCGATCTGCTGGCCGTATACCGGGTTGATCCGGCTCAGCGACGGTGCGGTGCCGCCGAACTGGTCGCCGCTCAGTTCGAACGCCTGATAATCGGTGCCGATCAGCACGGTGTGCTGCAGCGCGCCGGTCGAGGCCTTGGCGATGACGTGGTTGTCGATGTTGAAGCTGTCGCTGGTCTCCAGCACCTTGCGCGAGACCCGCGGGAACACGGTCTGGGTATCGAGCGGCGTGCCGGCGAAGGTGATGTAGCGATATTCCAGGTCGACATGGCCGTAGCGTGCCCTCGAGCGCACGATCAGATCGTCGCTGAAGCGGTGCTCGAACTGGTAGCCGATCCGATACTGGGTCTGATCGAAGGTGTTGTACGACGGGTCGCCGAGAAACAACGGCAGCGCCTTGACGTCGACGATCTTGCCGCCGCGCACGACGCCGACCGAAACCGGAAACGCATTGCCGAACACGTCGTGCTGAAAGTCGCTGAGGATCGTCAGCGTGGTATCGTTGGTCGGCCGCCAAGTCACCGCCGGCGCGATATAGGCGCGGTCGTCCTTGACCTTGTCGGAGAATTTGGCGATCTGCGCGTCGGAATCCCGCAGCACGCCGGTCAGCCGATAGAGCAGGGACTTGTCCTTGTCGATCGGGCCGCCGACGTCGAACGCGCCCTGCAGCCGGTCGGCGCTGCCGACCAGACCGACCACCTCGCCGAACGCCTGATCGGTCGGACGCTTGCTGATCAGGTCGATCAGACCGCCGGGCGGGCTCTGGCCATACATTACCGAGCTCGGTCCCTTGACGACGTCGATGCGCTGCACGCCATAGGGCTCGTTGCGGAACACCGAGAAGTACGCCGAGCCGTTGGCGGTGTCGCGAAGGCCGTCGCGGAAATTGGAGAAGCCGTTGGTCTCGAAGCCGCGGATGCGGGCCTGATCGTAGCGCGGATCGGCGCCGCCGGTCTGCACCGCGACGCCGGCGGTGTACTGCAGCGCCTGCGCGACGGTGTCGATGCCGCGCGCGTCGAGATTGTCGCGGCTGATCACGGAAACCGATTGTGGCGTCTCGATCAGTTTGGTGTCGGTCTTGGTGCCGCTGGCGCTGACGCTCGGCACGAAGCCCGGCACCGGATCGGTGCCGCGTTCGAACACAGCGCGCTGCACGGGCTGCACCGGCTGCGGCGCTTGCGTGGCACGCTGCGCGTTGCGGCGCGAACGGCCGGCTGCGGAGCGGCTTCTGTCGCGTGCGGGTTGCGCCTGGCGCCGACTGGCCTCCGGTGCCGCGACCTCGACCGCCGGCAGCTCGGTCGCTTGCGGCTTGGAGGTTTGCGCGGCGGCCTGCGCCGACGGCCACACCAATGGTGCAATCAACGCGCTGGTCAGCAACAGTGCGTTGGCCACAGAATTGCGACCGGCATTGGCGCCAGCATTGATGAATTTCATCGCTCACCCCCAAGTCGATCCAGGGGAGTAATCGAATGCCGTTACGTGTATCAACGCTGCTACAAAGCTATTGCGCGAAGTCGGTTTGGAATTGATCAAAGCTCATTGAACCAAAGCGCCGCAGGGATCGGCACGGCGGATCATCGCGTTGATTCCATTGAACCGGCTGGCGCGTGACGACAGCGAGTCGACGAAGCGGTCCTTCTTTGAATCGCTCCAATCAAGCGCCGCAAGCCGGGGATAACGACACGCGTCCGAGCCTGTGAGGTCGTTCTGGAAGCCGCGTCTTGTACCATGCGTACGAAACTGACGTTTGCCGCGTCGTGGAATCCGGTTAGGCTAGCGGTCGCAGCTAGACTGAACGGATCTGGCATGGGGCGGATCGCGACCGGACTTGCGCTGATGGTGCTGGGGGCGCTGTGGCATTCGCCGGCGGCCGCTGACAAACGCGTTGCCGTGGTGATCGGCAATTCCGGCTACCAGCACGTCGCCCGGCTCGACAATCCAAAGCACGATGCGGCGCTGATGGCGGACACGTTGCGGGCGATCGGATTCGATCTGGTCGGCGGTCGCGCCCAGCTCGATCTCGACAAACCGGCGCTCGACATCGCGATTCAGGCGTTCGGCCGGCAGAGCGAGGGCGCCGACGTCGCTCTGTTCTATTATGCGGGCCATGGCGTGCAGGTCGGCGGCGCCAATTATCTGGTGCCGGTCGCAGCCAACCCGGTGCGGGAGGTCGACGTCGATTTCCAGATGGTCGATGTCAACGTCGTGCTGCGGCAGATGCAGGGGGCGGGGACGCGGCTGAAGATCGTGATCCTCGATGCCTGCCGCAACAACCCGTTCGGCGCGCGCGGGCTGCGCTCCGGCGGCGGCGGGTTGGCGCAGATGCGCGCACCCGACGGCACGCTGATCTCCTATGCGACCCAGCCCGGCAGCGTCGCGCTCGACGGCGCGGACGGCCACAGCCCGTACACGCGTGCGCTGTCGATGACGGTGCGGCGCTCGGGGCTCGACATCTTTCAGACCTTCAACCAGGTCGGCCTGGCGGTGATGCGGGCGAATGCCGGCGCGCAGCAGCCATGGGTGTCGTCGTCGCCGATCGACGGCACCTTCTATTTCGTCGCGCCGCAACCGTCTGGCCCTTCAGCCACGCAGGAAGCGCGGCTGAGCGAGCCACATACCGACCGTGATCGGACGCCGCTGGCTGGCGCGGTCGAGCTGCGCGAATTGCGCGAGCGACTGTACGAGCTGAATTTCGATCCCGACCAGCCCGACCCGAGCAACGGCCTGCGCCGCGCCATCACCAAGTATCAGCAGAAAGCCGAGCTGCCGCAGACCGGGGAGCCGACCGAGGGATTGCTCGAACGGTTGCGCCAGACGGTGGATTTGCGGCCATGGGGCTCGATCGTCTACGATCCCGACAAGGAGAAATGGGGCATCTCCTGGAATCATCGCAGCCGCAAGGATGCGGTGACGGATGCACGCTCCAACTGTGGTCCCGCGCCGTGCGCGGTCGAGCTCAGCTTCTATGGCTCGCGATGCGGCGCGTTTGCGGTCTCGCGCGACTCCTGGGCGCTGCTCGATCGCGAGAGCCTTCAGCTCGCCAAGGACGCGGCGCTGAGCTCCTGCGCAAAATCCGGAAAAGGATGCCGCATCATCGGCGCAGTCTGTGCCGACGGCTCAGGTCGCTGAGGCGACGAGACGTTACTGTTTCGACGCGGTCCAGGTGCCGACGCATCCGTCCGAGCGTCGGAACGTGCCGGAGCCGTGGCGGCCGGAGAAGCGGCCGGTCGAAGTCCAGCTCACCCCGCCCGACGAGCCGGAGCCGCTGGCCTGACCGCCCGCTGAGACCCGGCCCGAGGTGTATTGTCCGACGATCCGCCCGCTGCTGATCAGCACGGCTTCCGATGCCGCGCCGCACGGCCGGCCGACGCTGGCGACCAGCCAAGCGCCGTCGAAATGATCGCCGCTGCCACCACCGCTGCTGCGTCTTGTGCTGCGTCGCTCGCGGGACTCGGACCGGCCGGCGCGGGACGGGCGCGCCGGGGCGGACTCGCGGACGGCTTTGCGTGAGCCGGACATTGTCTTGTCGGTGTTGCCGATGCTGCCGCCGGCACTACCGGATTGGGCGGCGGCGAGTTGTGGCAATGCGGAGAAAGCCAGCACGGCCGACAGCAGTGCTGCGGAGACGATGGATCGGGGCGCGATAGTCGTCATCAGGCGGCTTCCCGGATTGATCGGCACGATTGAAGTCGGTCGATGGGGACCACCCGTACAGCCTGCACGCTGATCGATCGCGACGCAGGATGACGCATCCTCCCGCCGACAGCTTTGCCGGTGCGCTGGTAGCCGTCAAGTCCAGCCTGTGCACTTGCTGTCCTTCTGCCGATGACACCGGGTGTATCTGTCGATTACTTTACAGTTGGGATGGCCAATGCTAATCTCCAATCATAAGTCATATTCCGCTGCTTGATTGGTAGTAATGTTGCTGGCGCACGTTGGGGCGCCGTATCGTGATTTGAATCCACAGGTCGTCCAGCCGATTTGCGAGGGCAAGGGCATGACCGATTCACCCGTAGGGCGTGTTCCGACCGAAATCGTCGCTCCGAAACTCGAGGACGGCATCGCGCTGTGCCTCTCCGGTGGCGGCTATCGCGCGATGGTATTTCATATCGGCGTGCTGTGGCGGCTGCACGAGGCCGGCGTCCTGAAGACCGTCAAACGGATTTCCAGCGTTTCGGGCGGCTCGATCACTGCCGGCCTGCTGGCACTGAAATGGCCGGCATTGAGTTTCGCGTCGGGCAGCACCACGACCGAGTTCGTGCGCGAGGTGGTGGCGCCGCTGCGCGCCTTCGCCGGCGAGACGATCGATGCCGGCTCGATCCTGTGGGGCATTGCGCTGCCGGGCGTGTCGATTGGCGACGAGATCGCCAAGGCCTACGACAACGGACTGTTTCACGGCGCCACGCTGCAGGATCTGCCGGACGCACCGCGTTTCGTCATCAACGCCACCAATGTGCAGTCGGGCGTGCTGTGGCGGTTCGCCAAGCCCTATATGCGCGACTATCGGGTCGGCGAGGTGCGAAATCCGACGGTGACGTTGGCGCAGGCGGTAACCGCTTCGTCAGCATTTCCGCCGGTGCTGTCGCCGTTCCAGATTCGGCTCGACCCCAGCAAATTCACACCGAACTCGGGCGACGATCTGCAACGCGAGCCGTTCACCAGCCGCGTGTTTCTGACCGACGGCGGAGTGTACGACAATCTCGGCTTGGAGACCGTGTGGAAACGTTACACCACCGTCCTGGTCAGCGATGCCGGCGGCCATGTGGCTGCCGAGGAGGAGCCCGCGACCGACTGGGCGCAGCACGCCTATCGGGTGCTCAATCTGGTCGACAATCAGGTGCGCTCGCTGCGCAAGCGGCAACTGATCGATTCGTTCAAATCGCATGTGCGCCGTGGCGCCTATTGGGGCATCCGCACCGACATCACCGACTATCAGCTCGCCGATGCGCTGCCGTGTCCGCACCTCCGCACCATGCAGCTCGCCGAGATCGCCACCCGGCTGAAGCGGCTCGACGACGTCACCCAGGATCGGCTGATCAATTGGGGCTACGCGGTCTGCGATGCGGCGCTGCGCAAGCATGTCGATGCCGGGTTGCCGACGCCGAAACAGTTTCCTTATCCGCAATCGGGCGTGTGACACCGGCGCGGTCGCGCCGACTCCGCGACCGGACAGGTGCTGGTCGCCTCGTGATCGAGGAGTGAAGCAATGGCGGGGCGCGACGTGTCCTCCTGGCCGAGCGGCGACGACGGCCGGCCGAAGCAGTTCTCGCTGCCGGGCGAGATCGTCGAGACGATCCTGCTCGGTCCCGCCGACGATCGCCGGGTACTGCAGGATTCGCCGCTGCTCGGCGATGTCTGGGCCGCCTATGCGCTCGATCCCGGCGCACGCCAGGATGTGCTGATCACCCCGCACTTCAAGGCGACGGCCGCCGACGTCGCCGGCATGATCCGGCTTGGCCGGCCGATCTGGAACAGATCGCGCGACCAGATGATCGATGGGCATCTGTCGCGCCGGCTCGCGTCCGCCAAGATCGCCTATCTGCAGGGGCTGGTCGCGGCCGAGCTGTATTTCGACGAGGTGCTGTGCATCCTGGTGCCGCTGACATTGTGGTGGCGGCAGCAGCAAGGAGCCGGCCGGATCAAGCAGGTCGAGGAGCGCCGGGCCGCGCTGGTCAAGCTGCTGCAGACGCCGCCCGGCGCGACCCGCAAAGCAGGGATCAGCATCGATCGCGAGAATTACTCCTCGCTCGAGCGCTACATCGCGCTCGCCGGGCTGATCTTCTGGATCAGTAAGCGGGCGCGTCGCGTCGAAGACCATCTGCCGGCGCAGGACGCAAGCAGCACGGTGACGCTACCGGCCTTGCCCGAGCTCGACGAGGATCTGGCCTTCGCGCTGTATGCGCCGTATGCGGCCGAGATCGTCAATGAGATTTTCAGCGCCTATCCCAAGGTCGAGGAAAACCGGGACGAACTGGTCCGCAAGAGTGCCGAAATGGGCGAGCTCGACGACGAGGCGCTGGCCAGCGGCTTCATCTTCCAGGTGTCGCTGAACCGCCGTGCCGATACCGCGCTGGATCGCTCGGTCCCCGCGGTGAAGGCCGACGCGGCACAGTCGTTGTTTCGTGTGGCCTGCGACCGGATCGTCTGGGGCGTGATCGATTCTGGGATCGACGGAAGTCATCCGGCGCTTGCGGGCCGGGTGAAGAAGACCTTCGACTTCACCCGGATCCGCGAGATCGTCACCAGCGAGGTCGACGATGTCGGGCCTACCGAGGTCGATCGCATCGCGCGAACCACCGGTCTGTCGTTCGAGGCGACGCAGAAATATCTCAAACAGGTCGCGGCGGACGCAGAGAACCGGCGTCCAATCAATTGGGCCGACGTCGAGAAGCTGATCACGCTGAAAGATCCGCCGCCGCCGAGCAATCCGCACGGCACCCACGTTGCCGGGATCATTGGCGCAGACGGCAAAAGTGCCGGCGCGGCGTACGACGGCATGTGTCCGGATATCCGGTTGTACGATTTCCGGGTGCTCGGCAAGACCGCCGCCGACACCGAATTCGCGGTGATCGCGGCGCTGCAATACATCCGCTACATCAACGAGCGGCACAACTACATCACCGTGCACGGCGTCAATCTCAGCCTGTCGATTCCGCACAATGTCCGCAACTACGCCTGCGGCCGGACGCCGGTGTGCAACGAATGCGAACGGCTGGTGGAGAGCGGCGTCGTGGTGGTCGCTGCGGCTGGCAATCGTGGTTTTCAGAAATTCCAGACCGTCGACGGTCCGTTCGAGAACTACGCCGCCTTCAGCATCACCGATCCCGGCAACGGCGACGGGGTCATTACCGTCGGCTCCACCCACGGCAACTGGCCGCAGACTTACGGCATCAGCTTCTTCTCCAGCCGCGGGCCGACCGGGGACGGTCGCCTGAAGCCCGATCTGGTGGCGCCGGGCGAGCGGGTTTACTCCACCGTGCTGAACCACGGATGGGCGCCGGAGTCCGGCACCAGCATGGCGGCGCCGCATGTCAGCGGCGCGGCGGCGATGCTTCTGGCGCGCTACGAAGAACTGGTCGGCCAGCCGCGGCGGGTGAAGCAGATCCTCTGCGCCAGCGCGACGGATCTAGGACGCGAACGCAGTTTCCAGGGGCACGGCATGCTGGACGTCTTGCGTGCGTTCCAGTCGATCTGAAGGCACATGAGTGCACGGGGAGTATGGCGATGTATTTCAGTCTCGATGTGCTGCGAGCAAGGCAGGGCGACTGCCTGATGCTGCATTACGGCACCGAGGACGGGCCGCGCCTGATGCTGATCGATGGCGGCCCGGCGACGGTGTACGCCAAGTCTCTCGAACCGCGGCTGCAGAGGCTGCGCGCCGCCCGCGAACGCGTCGGACTGCTCGATACCGCCGATCCGCTGCCGGTCGACGTCGTGCTGGTCAGCCATATCGACGACGATCATATTCGCGGCATTCTCGATTTGACCCATGAGCAGCGCAGGCGGGCGGCGGGCCTGCGACTCGCCGTCACCAGTCTATGGCACAACAGCTTCGACGACCTGCTGTCGACCAAGCCCGACGAACTGACGAGCGGATTCGGCACGGCCTCGATTTTGGCCGGCACCGATGCCAATCTGTTTGCCGGCGTCGAGATCGGCGACAGCGAGGAGGAGGCTGCGGCACAAGCCGTGCTGGCCAGCGTGCCGCAAGGGCGCACGCTGCGCGACGACGCTGCCGATCTCGGCTGGAAGCCGAACCACAAATTCAAGGGCAAGCTGATCCTGACTTCGCCGGACCTCGCGCCGGTCGATCTCAGCGGCGTTGCCATCACCGTTGCCGGCCCGATGCAAAAAGAACTCCAGGCTTTGCAGGACATGCACGATCAGTGGTTGCGGCAGCGCAAGAACGACGGCACCAGACCGACCGCGTCGGCGATGCTGGCCGCCTTCGTCGACAAATCGGTGCCGAACTTGTCGAGCATCGTGCTGCTCGCCGAATGCGACGGCAAGACCATGCTGCTGACCGGCGACGCCCGCGGCGACAAGATCATCGAGGGGTTAGAGATGGCCGGTAAGCTGGCCAAAGGCCAGACGCTGCACGTCGACATTCTCAAAGTGCCGCATCACGGCAGCGACAACAACCTGGAGACCTCGTTCTTCGAGCGCATCACCGCCGATCACTACGTGTTCTCCGGCAATGGCGACTACGGCAACCCGGAGCGGGCCACCCTGCAGATGCTGCTCGATGCGCGCGGAGCCGACAACGCCTACACGATCCACCTGACTTATCCGATCGAAGAGATCGATGCGGGGCGCGAGGCAGATTGGGTCAAACAGCAAGCGAAGGAGGCGAACCGGGCCACGCCGCCGAAGGGCGGCGTGCGGGCGGATTGGTCGGCCGAGGAGCAGGGGTTGGCGGCATTCTTCGCCGACAATCCGGAACTGGCGGCCAAGGTGAAGATCGTCGCGGACGGCCAGCCGCATCTGATCGATCTGCTCGACAAGGTGATGCTCTGAGCTGGCAGAGGCTGCGCGGGGCCTCCGTAGAACTACCAATAGGGCATTCCCGGACTCGGGATTTGCCTAAATAGAATACACGCGGGAAGTGTGTCACATACTGAACATCCGCGATGCGGTTCGTCGCGGTCCCCTTCCTTGGGGCGTTTCCTCCCTAGACTTGGGCCCGGGCGCCGAATGGCGACCGGGCCTTTCTTTATTCTTCATTTGTAGTTGGTTTGCTGTTTGGATCCTGCATCGCCGCTCAACCGAGGCAGCGACGGAATTCCGGCAGCGCGCGATGCGTCACCGCCCAAGCGGCGTTATCGACCGCCGCCCCCTGCGACGACAGCTTAGCGATCACCAGCCGGCTGGCCCGATCGACGAACAGGTTCTGCCCGTGGATGCCCATCGCGAACATCGTCTTCGGTTCGTCGTGGATCACGTACCAGCCGCCGCGATAGCTGAAATTCCGGTACGGAAACAATTTTTGCCACTCGCCTTGCTGCCAGGCAGCCCGATCGCCTCCGCTCCACAGATCGTCGATCCATGACGACGGGACGATCGACCGCTCGTCGCGCAGGCCGTCGTCGAGCACCATCTGTCCAATACGCGCGAAATCGCGCGCCACCATGCTGAAGCCGCCGGTGGTGCGAGCTTGGCCCTGCCTGTCGGTGGTGATCGAGGCCGGCTGCTCGGCGCCGAGCGGGCGCCACAACAGGTCGGATACCAACGTGGCGAAGCGGCTGCCGGTGGCGCGCTCGATCGCCCAGCCGAGCAGATCGGTGTTGGCGGAGACGTAGCGGAACGGCCCGCCATGCGGCTGCGGCTTGATCGCCAAGTTGCGATAGAACGTCTTCAAATCGCTCGGAGGCTCGTTCGGCGGCACCGGATCCCAGCCTGCGGCGGCCGCATAGGCCCGCTGGGCGTCGAGGTCGATCAGGATGCCGGTCCGCATGTCGAGCATCTGCCGCAGTGTTGCGCCCTGATAGGCGGTGCCGGCCACTTCCGGTATCAGCGCCGTCACTTCGGCTTCGAGCTGCAGATGTCCACGCTCGCTGAGGATGCCGGCGATCAGCCCAGTGATCGATTTCGACGCCGACATGATGATGTGCGGTGTCGCTGCTGTCGTGCCGTTGGCGTAAGCTTCAAAGGCGATCGTGCCGTCCTTGAGCACGACCAGCGCATCGGTGTCGGTGGCGGCCAGAAAGCGGTCGAGGTCGAGCATTTCTCCGCCCTGGGCGCGAACGCGAAACCCCGTGAGTTCGCGCGGTGCAGTAGCAAGGGGCCAGATATCGTCCGGCGCGTTGAGGATCGTCTCGGTCGGGATCAGGGCATCAATGTTACGGAACGACCAGCGGCTGAACGGCAGCTCGCGCCAGTTGGCGAGCGTTGCGCCGGATGCGTCCTCCGGCGCGGCGGGATCGGAACGGGGCATGCGAACTCCAGGTGGGGGCCCGGATGATGTAGGCGCTCGCCCGCCGATGGTCCATGCTGGCGGCTTCGCCAAAAAGCAAAGCCGTTCGCCGAAGTGCTTCCCGATCTCACCGGGACCGAACAAGGCGCTGACCAAGCGGCTGGTGTCGCTGCGGCTGGCGCCAGAGGTGATCGACACCTACAAGGCCGGAGGCCCCGGCTGGCAGTCGCGGATCGACGCCGATCTGCGTCGCATCAACAAGATCAAACGACCCCGACGTTTCGTCTCCGGGAGAAGCTCTCGGAGACTGCAGTTCGTCCCTGTTGTTGCGCTGTCGACCGACCTCACAGTCCCTGAAACTTGAACGGTTCCGCCGGCTTGAAGCGATCGTGCACCTCGCCGGCGAAGGTGTTGCGCTGACCGGGGCCGAGGTCGAGTTTTTTCACCATGCCCTTGTCGGCGGCAAACTCGATCTTGGTCAGATCGACCCAGAACACGTTCGGCGTCAGCGCGGATTCGAAGAAGTACAGTTTGCGCTTGTGGTCGGCGACGCTGCGCCAGCGGGTCGAGGAGATGTTCGGCTGATCGGGCGTCGAGATCCCGAACGGCACCGACACATTGCGGATCACGCTGAAGGCGGCGGCGATCGATTCCACCGGGTCGGGCGTCTTCGGAATAGCGCCGACATAGAAGGATGCGCGCGCGAAGCGGTCGGCCGCGCGATTGGTGCCCGGCAGCATCACTGTGCCGCCGATCTGCCGCCAGTACGAAGCCAGCGCGAGCTGTTGATCGAAGGTCGGCGAATTGGTCATCACTTGGAATTGCCGGCCGTGGTGGATCACCTGCTTGCCGTCGATGTATTCGATGATGGCGCTGTCGCCGGAGGCATCCGACAGCGACAGGTGTACCGTGGCAAGGCGTTGCTCGCCCGGCATATTATCGGTGACGACCGTGAACGGTTCCTTCGCCAGCGCATCGACCGCTTCGGCGACGGTGGCGAAGTTATCGAGCGCATATTGCGGCCAAAGCGACAGCGCCAGGCCCGGCTTGGAGCCGCCGAGCGGCGGATACTGCGATTCCGCCAGCCACAGCACGTTGGCGACGAGACCCGCTTCATTGATGCCGTCCGAGGTCGCGACGTCGTAGGCCGACGCGATAACGCTGCCGTAGCGCGCGGTCCATTGGGCCGAATTGGGGCCGGCTTCGCCGAAGCGCTTGATGCCTCGCGGGAAGATCCAGAGATTGGTGCCGATGTCACGCGCCCAATCCATCGACCGCGCCGTGATCACCTGATTGTCAGCGCCGAGATAGACCAGGCGGGTGCAGGCGTCTGCGACTGGCGGCAGTAACGATCCGGCGATTGCCAGTGCGCCGGCGCAGGTGATGAGGAGACGTCGCTTGAAGCCGATCATGCTGGACCTCCGACCCCACCGAGCGTGGGTGTATTCTGCTATGCGGAACATTCCTCCGATGCGGCTATCATACGCTGATTCCGCGCGCCGACAGCGGTACGCGGCGCACCCATGCGCTGACGTTGCTGTCGTTCCAGCCGAGGATGCGCTAGTGGGATGCACTGGCGAAATTCCCGCATCGTTTCAGCCCGACGAGATTCCGCGCCCGCATGAGCATGTCCGAACGCCAGAGCCGCACGTCTGCGGACACGACACATCATCTCCTGTCCGACGAAGCTGCCGCCGAACTCTCCAGCATTCCCACCGAAGTGATCAATCTCGGCGACGCACCGCCGCTGGCGCCGGCCGGCGCGCTGACGCAGGGCGAAGTTCGCGCGATCTTGTTGAGCTTGCTGCTGGCGATGTTTCTTGCCGCGCTCGATCAGACCATCGTCGCCACTGCTCTGCCGACGATCGGGCGGCAATTCGGCGACGTCGAGAGCCTGTCCTGGGTGATCACTGCCTATCTGTTGTCGTCGACGGCGGTGGCTCCGGTGTTCGGCAGCTTGGCCGACATCTATGGCCGGCGGGTGATGATCATCGTCTCGCTGAGCCTGTTCGTCGCCGGATCGGTGATGTGCGCGCTGGCGCCGAGCTTGCTCGTGCTGATCCTCGGCCGCGCCCTGCAAGGGCTGGGCGGCGGCGGCATTATGCCGATCGTGCAGACCGTGATTTCTGATGTCGTCACGCCGCGCGAGCGGGGCCAGTATCAGGCCTACTTCTCCGGTGTCTGGGTGTCGGCCGGGATCGGTGGGCCGATCCTCGGCGGCTTCTTCGCCGAACACCTGCACTGGTCGATGATCTTCTGGATCAATCTGCCGCTCGCCATCGGCGCGCTGGCGCTGTTGCTGCCGAAGATGGCGAAGATCCCGGTGTATCATCGCCGCCGCAAGGTCGACTGGCTCGGCGGTGTGCTGCTGATGGCGTCGGCAATGGCGGTGATGCTGGTGCTGACCTGGGGAGGCAACCGCTTTTCATGGCTGTCGCCGACGATCCTGGCGCTGTCCGGCGCAGCGGTGCTGTTGGCGGCGAGCTTCGTCTGGCATGCGCTTCGGGCGCGCGAGCCGTTCCTGCCGCTGCCATTGATGAGCGGGAGCGTGGTGCCATGGGCGATGGCCGGCGGCGCCTTCACCATGGGCGCGATGATCGCGCTCACCGTGCACATGCCGCTGTATTACGAGGCGGTGTACCACCTGACCGCGAGCCAATCCGGCTTGGCGCTGATCCCGATCGCGGCTGTCTCGGTGTTCGGCGCGGCGTTCACCGGTCGGGCGATGGTGCATGTCGAGCGCTACAAGCGGATCGCGATTCTCGGCACGGGCTTCGCGGCGCTGATGGCCTCGGCGATCGCGATTCTGACGCCGCTGCCGCTATGGCTGTTCCTGGCGCTGTTGTCGCTGTGTTCGCTCGGACTCGGCACGGTGTTTCCGGTCAGCGTCGTCTCGATCCAGAATGCAGTGCCGCGGCCGCAGATCGGCACCGCGACGGGCGCGATGAACTTCTTTCGGGCGCTGATGGCCTCGTTTACGGTCGCGGCGTTCACGGCGATCCTGCTGATCGCGCTGGGCGGTGACATCCAGCTCGGCGGCGGCGAGCATCGCCACGTCACCGGCAACGTTGCTGCTGCCGACATGGTGGCGGCATTCCGCTGGGTGTTCGGTGCGGCGGCGCTGATGTTGGCTGCGTCGGCGTTGTGCATTGTGGCGATGGAAGAGCGGAAGCTCGCCGGCCCCGAACCGACGCTCTCGCTTTCGGAATAGGGAGCCCAAAGGCCCTGGCATTTGCCGTTAGCCCGCAACTGAAAATTCAGTACTCTGCCGCACAACGGCCGTAAGCTCGGCGCAGGGCGTTGGCTGGCGCCGCTCGGGCGCGAGAAGCGGGTGACGGGATGGCATCCCCGGACGGCAGTCGCAGCGACACTTTCCGGAATCGGCGCCGCCGCAATCGCGCCCGTTTTGCGCTGGCGGCAGTGCTGACTTTCATCCTGGTCGCGGTCGGTGTGCTGGCCCTGGTGTTCTATGAATTGCGGCCGGTGAGCTTGAAGATCGCGGTCGGACCGGGCGGCGGCGATGATCTGAAGCTGGTGCAGGCGCTGGCCCAAACCTTTGCCCGGGACCGCGCCGCGGTCCGGCTGGTGCCGCTGGTCACCGGTGGGGCGACGCCGAGTATCGAAGCGTTTCGCGACCACAAGGCCGACCTCGCGGTGACCCGTGCCGATCTCGATCTGCCGGCTGACGCGCAGGCGGTGGCGGTGCTGCGCAAGAACGTTGTCGTGCTGTGGGCGCCGTCGTCGGCCGGGAAGGGCAAGAAGTCGGTCAAGACCATCGCGGATTTGGCCGGCCGCCGGGTCGGTGTGATCGGGCGGACGCCTGCTAACGTCAAACTATTCGACATCATTCTGGCCGAATCCGGCGTAGCGTCCGACAAGGTGCAGAAGGAGCAGTTCGCCACCGGGCAACTCGCCGAGATGGCGCGCGATCCTTCGCTCGATGCGTTTCTGGCTGTCGGCCCGCTCGACAGCAAGATCACCGGCGAAGCCATCGCCGCCACCGCCAAAGCACGCGGCGATCTGCGGTTTCTGCCGATCGACATCGGCGATGCGATCGCCAAGAAATATCCCATCTACGAGTCCGAAGAGATCCCGGGCAGCATCTTCTCTACCAAGCCGGCGCGGCCCGAGGACAAGGTCGACACCGTGAGCGTTAATCATCTGATCATCGCGCGGCAGTCGCTGTCGTCGGTGACCGTGACCAAGCTGGCGCGGCAGATCTTCGCCGCCCGCCAGCAGATTGCACGCGAGATGCCGCTCGCCGGCAAGATCGAAGCGCCCGACACCGAGAAGGACGCGGCGATCCCGGCGCATCGCGGCGCCGCCGCATTCATCGACGGCACCGACCGCACGTTCATGGAGCGCAACAGCGACTACATCTGGGGATTGGTGTTGCTGCTGTCCGGCCTCGGCTCGGCCGGCGCCTGGTTCCGCAGTTACTTGACCCGCGACGAACGCGAAGCCGGCGCCAAGATGCGCGATCACGCGTTGGCCATGGTCGCGAAGGCGCGCAAGGCGGAGTCGCTGGAGGCGCTCGAAGCGCTTCAGCACGAGATCGACCAGATCTTGCGCCACACATTGGATTGTTATGACGACGGCGCGATCGAGGATCTCGAGCCCTTCGGTCTGGTGCTGGAGCAATTCCATCATGCGGTGCTGGATCGTCGTGCGGCCCTGACCGCGGCAGGGCCCGAACTGGTGCCGGCGCAGCCCGCGGCGCACCCGGCCGCCGATCCGTAAGGCAGCTTTGTCGGATTGCCATCAAGAATCCTGTAACCTGTCACCGCTAGTGTTCCGCCAGGTTCCGCCGAAGTCGGGACAGGGTGACGTGCGAACACAGGAGAGTTCGGTGCGACGACTGATTGAGCGTTTTCGAGCCGATACCAGTGGCGCCACCGCGATCGAATACGCCCTGATCGCCGCGGGTCTTAGCATCGTGATCGTCGGCGCTGTCACCGCACTCGGCACCAGCGTGACCGCCAAATACACCTCGGTTGGCGACGCGCTCAAAAAGCAGTAGCTCTTTCGTCCAGCCTACGCCTAGCCGACGCGGACCGGAACGTTTCCAACCTCGATCGAATTGGAATTCGAGCTACTGCTTTTTGACAGCTCCTTTTCACGCGAACCCGTTTCAACTTCGCGCGAAAATACTCAACTAGGAACGATCAGCTCGCCGCGGCCGATCGCATGCCGATCTTCGGTTCCGAGGCAGCCAGAACTCGAGGATTTCAAGCGCGCATCGCGACGAACGATTTCGGTAGACCGACGAAGTACTCGACGATGATCTTGGCGTTGGGGAACAGGCTGTCGACCATGGCGCGGTCGAGCATGCTGGCGTGTTCCACCGCCCACATCCCGTCGGTCACCGTCTGCGCCTTGGTCTTGGCCCAGCCGAGCCGGTGATGCCGCGCGATCCAGAGCTGCATCGGCGCAGGCAGCCAGTGGTAGAACGCCATGCTCTGATGCGGCTCCCAGGGAAACCAGAAATTCGGGGTCTGATGAAAATAACGTGGCGCCACACGCGTCGTCTCGCGGGCGAACGACAGCTTGTTGTGCCAGTTGCCGACGTGCTCGATCACCGAATTCGAATGACAGATGTCATAGGCGTTGTCGGGGAACGGCAAGTCGCAGCCGTTGCCTTCGATCGCCCGGAAGAACTCCGGATTCTTCACCGGGCGGATGTCGTCTTTCAGGTTGAGCAGGTCGATCGTGACCTTGTGCTGGGCGAGGTAGTCCGGGCCGAGCATGTCCCAATAGTATTCCATGCCGCCGACGTCGAGAATTCGCACCTCGCCCTTTTCGGCGTGAACGCTCTCGATCATTCGTCGCAACGGCGCGCTGCGACGACGTCGAAACTTCGAACCGAGGCTCTTCGGATTGTCGTAGTCGCCGATGATCTGTCCGATGCTCCGCATGATCGCGCGCTCCAGTCTGGTTCAGTGACGCCTTGTTCGGTGACGCCTTCGATTGAGCCATTTTCGTAGTATGCGCGTGTGCCGCGAATCAAGCGCAACGGCCGCGAGCGGGCGGCTCACACCCCGCGTTTCTTGCCGAATGATTAACGTGGCCGCCACCCGCACCCACCGAGTGGAGTTGAACCCGCGATGGTTAACCGGTTCTTTGGCGTTGCCTGCTATCGATGAGGGCTCGTCCGTCCAGCGCAACAGAGGCACGAATCATGCGGCTCGCCGATACGTCCGCTGTTCGTGATGCGCGACCTGCAGCGCTTCCGAACGCCGATGCCGACCACGCCGGCGAACCGCTCGCCAGGATCGTTCTGACCTTCGTGGTCGCGGTTACGGCCACGGCGTGTTCGCCGCTGCTGCACGTCGCCAGTCCGATGCTGGCGATCGGAGTGGAAACGCTGATTGCGATCGCGATCGCGATCGCGATGCCGGCGCAGGGGCCGGTGATCGCGATCTTTCTGATGATGTTTCAGAACGTGTTTGTGTCGCTGTTCTCGCCTCTCTTGACCGGGCCGTCTGAACTGGAATTCCTGAAGGGCTACAACTTCCTGATCTGTGCGGTGCTGTGGCTGGTCGCTTTCGCGCGCGCCGTGGTGTCGCAGCGACCGCCTGCGCTGAACCGGCTTCTGCTGACGAGCACCGCGGTGCTCGCCGTGATGGGCATCTATTTCGTCATCGGGCTCGCTCGTGAGCCGAAGGCGGCCGCGATCTATCTTCGCAACATCGCGCTGCCGGTACTGTTGTTTCAGCTCGCGCTGCTCGCCGCCGCGAACCACCGGATCCGGGTGACGCCCTATGTGGTGGCGATCGCCGTTCTGGTGCTGATCTGTGGCGGTGTCGAATTTGTATTCCGCGACGCGTGGCTGGATATCACCAACGGGCATGCTTACTGGCGGCTCGAGGAGATCAAGGCGACCAATTCCGGTGTGTGGGAGCGCGAAATGCGGGCCACCGGCAAGGTGATCGTCGGGATCAAGGATTTGTTCGTCGTCGATTTCTTCAACACCTCGCTGCTGAAGGGGCTCGGCCTCGGCCAGATGCTGCGGCTGTACGGACCGAACATCAGTCCGGTCAGCTTCGCCTACGGCGTCGGCTTTTTCGCGCTGTTTTTGCTGGCGGTGGGACGCAGTGTGCTCGGCGCTTTGGCGTTCGTGTTGATGATGCTGTGCGGCGTCAAGGGCGCAGCGATCATGGTGCTGTTCGTCGCTGCCGCCTGGATCGGAACGGCTCTGGTCGGCCCGGTCCTTGTGCTCGGCGGCGGAGTTGTCGTTCTCGTGGTCTATGCGGCACTCGTGATCCGGACCGGTCTGCAGATCGGCGACTATCACGTCATCGGCTTGATGGGCGGGGTGAACGGTTTCCTCCACGCGCCGCTGGGCCGAGGCCTCGGATTGGGTGGTAACCTGACGGAGGGATTCTCAGGGATCAACTGGCAGGCCGCACAGCAGGCCGGAGCGGTCGAAGGCGCAGCCGAAAGTTCAGTCGGCGTGCTGCTGTACCAGATGGGTGTTGCCGCTCTGATCCCGCTAGGCTTCTATGTGTTCGTGGCGCTGTCGTGCTGGCGGCTCTATGCCCGCTCCGGCATCCTGCTGCTCGGCCTCGCCGCATTTGGCATTCTGGTGGTGCTGACCAACGGTCTGTTTCAGGAAGAAGCCCTGTTCGCGCCGCCCGCGATGGGATTCTTGATGCTGCTTGCGGGCCTGCTGCTCGGCAGCCAGGCGCGGCAGCAAGATTCCGCCGGACCGTTTATGATAAGAAAATAGTCCTTGACAGCGTAACGCTCGTCGCATAGGTTTCGGCCATGCTCCACAATTGGGTTCGGACGACGGCGTGCCGCTGAAGCGTCAAGAGCGTCGTTGTTCCGATCGGTCGCGCAGAATTCACTTAGTTCTGCCTGCGCTGCGGTTTGCTCCGCGCCTCCATTCCACAGCGATGATCGCGTACCGGTCGCCGACGACCTCGTCGGCCGGAACGGGTGTCCGAATGAGGCGTTGGACACCTTGATGGCGTGGCGAAAGCGCCGGAACCAGCTCATGAGGAGGGATGCATGGCGACCCACGAGAACGGCCGTATTGTTGAGAGTTCGATCGAGGCGCGGCAGGGCGAACGCGGTCCTTCCGTGCTTGCCTTGCTTACGATCAGTACGGGTCTTGCCGTGATGATACTCGGTTTGATCTGGTTTGTTTGGTTCAAATAGCCCGGAGCTTCGGCCGCGGTGCGCCAACGCGGCGAACGCAGCAAATCTGTCCGGAGAGGTGCTTCCGACGTGTCCGGACGCGACGTGGCGTTGACGTTTGGGCGATACTGGCCGGTACTATCCCCAGGCTCAGTGTTAATCGATTATTTCGGGGTTCCCGCTCAAATCGATAACGAGTTTCATCGTCCGCCCCGCGGCGCCGCGAGCCGGGAGAGTCTATGTTTCGCCGTAGATCCAAGAGCGATGCCGGAGCCTTGACGCTGCTGGCGACGAAAGCCGTTCGTGCCAACATCATGGTGTCGGACGCCAATCTCAACATCGTCTATATGAACGACTCGGTCACCTCGCTTCTGCGCGATGCCGAGAGCGATCTGCGCAAGGAACTGCCGAAATTCAACGTCGATACGCTGATCGGCACCAATATCGACAATTTCCACAAGAATCCCAGCCATCAGCGCCAGATGCTCAAGAGCCTCAGCTCGGTGCATCGCGCGACGATCCAGATCGGGCCCCGGATTTTCGATCTGATCGCGACGCCGCTCAACAACGTCGATGGCAGTCGCGCCGGGGTCGCGGTCGAGTGGGCCGATGCATCGATCCGGCTGCAGAATCTCGATTTTGCCGGGCAGGTGGCGGCGGCCAACCGCTCGCAGGCGGTGATCGAGTTCAACATGGACGGCACGATCCGGACCGCGAACGAGAATTTCCTGAAGACGATCGGCTACACGCTCGACGAGATCAAGGGGAAGCACCACAACATCTTCGTCGACCCGGCGGATCGCGACAGCGCCGCGTATCGCGAGTTCTGGGCCGCGCTCAATCGCGGTGAATACCAGGCGGCCGAATACAAGCGGATCGGCAAGGGAGGCCGCGAGATCTGGCTGCAGGCCTCGTACAATCCGATATTCGACGACAAGGGCCGGCCCGCCAAGGTGGTGAAGTTCGCGACGGACGTCACCGAGCAAAAACTGCGAAACGCCGATATGGCCGGCCAGATTGCCGCAATCGGTAAGTCGCAGGCGGTGATCGAGTTCGACATGGACGGCACGGTGCTCACAGCAAACGAAAACTTTCTACATGCGCTCGGCTACTCACTTGGCGAGATCAAGGGCAAACCGCACAGCATGTTCGTCGACCCGTCGGAGCGCGACGGCGCGGCGTATCGTGAGTTCTGGGCCTCGCTCAGTCGCGGCGAATACCAGGCGGCCGAATACAAGCGAATCGGAAAAGGCGGCCGCGAAGTTTACATTCAAGCCTCCTACAATCCGATCCTCGACCTGAACGGTCGACCGTTCAAGGTGGTTAAATTCGCCACTGACGTTACCACGCAGGTGCTGGCTCGCATCGGCAACGAACGGGTACGCGGCATGATGGAGACGGTGGCCGCAGGAGCCGAAGAACTCAATACTTCGGTGCGAGAGATTTCCTCGACGATGACCAAGTCGCGCGAGACCGCGGCCGGCGCGGTCGACCGCGTGTCGAATGCCGATGCGCAAGCGCAGCGCCTCACCAGCGCCGCGCAATCGATGAGCGGCATCGTCGAATTGATCAACAACATCACCGGCCAGATCAACTTGCTGGCGCTCAACGCGACGATCGAGTCGGCACGCGCTGGCGAAGCGGGTCGCGGCTTCGCTGTGGTCGCCGCCGAGGTCAAGAACCTCGCCAATCAGGCCAAGCAGGCCACCGACAAGATCGGCGAGGAAATCAGCAGCCTCAATTCGATCTCCGGTGATGTCGCGACAGCGCTGAACGCCATCAAGCAGGCGATCAACGACGTCAGCGAATATGTGACCTCGACCGCCGCAGCGGTCGAAGAGCAGAGCACCGTGACCAGCGAGATGTCGAGCAGCATGCAACGTGCGGCCGCCGAGGCGGCGCGGATCGCGGCTGGCTGAACCGTAGTCTGAGTCCTCTCAACACTGGCCTCGCGCGGCGCGAACATCGCGCGCGCGGGGCTTTTGTGTTCTCGGCGGCGGCGGTGACGACGGCGCGTGCCGACCCATGCCAACGCCGCCTTTTGACTTGCTGCCGACGTTTCTCGATGCGGTGATGACGCGCGACACCGGGACGCGGCTCGGCCGTCAGAAGATCGCCGAGCTGCGTGTCCGCGTGCTGTAATGCAGGGGGCGCGCTGTCGATGCAAAGGACAGAGTCATGTTCGATCGTCTCAAGGCCTATCTCGCGCCGCCCGAAGCCAAAGCCTCGCGCACCGCGCGGCTGCTGGCATTCGAGTCGGGCGGCATCGCGCGCTGGACGCCGCGCGACTATGCGGGGCTGGCTCGCGAAGGATATCTGCGCAACGCCATCGTGCATCGGTGTGTGCGGCTGATTGCCGAGCATGTCGGCGGCTGCGTGTATTCGGTGTTCGACGGCGCGCAGGAGAAGGAGGCGCATCCGCTGGCGCAGCTGCTGGCGCGGCCCAATCCGCGGCAGGACGGGGCGGCGCTGCGCGAGACGCTGGTGGCGCATCTGCTGCTCGCCGGCAACGCCTATCTCGAAGCGGTCGCGCTCGGCGATCAGGTCCAGGAACTCTACGCGCTGCGCCCCGACCGCATCAAGGTGGTGCCGGGCGCCGACGGCTGGGCGGAGGCTTACGACTACAGCGTCGGCAGCCGCAGCGTGCGGTTCGATCAGCACGGCGCGATCCCGCCGATCCTGCATCTGACGCTGTTTCATCCGCTCGACGATCACTACGGCCTGGCGCCGCTCGAAGCCGCCGCCGCCGCGGTCGACACCCACAACGCCGCCGCGCGCTGGAACAAGGCGCTGCTCGACAATTCGGCGCGCCCCTCCGGCGCGCTGATGTATGCCGGACCGGAAGGCGCGGTGCTGAACGAGACGCAGTTCGACCGCCTCAAGCGCGAGCTGGAGCAGACCTACGAAGGCGCCGCCAATGCCGGCCGGCCGCTGCTGCTCGAAGGCGGGCTCGACTGGAAGCCGATGGCGCTGTCGCCGAAGGACATGGATTTTCTCGAAGCCAAGCACGCCGCGGCGCGCGAGATCGCGCTCGCCTTCGGCGTGCCGCCGATGCTGCTCGGCATTCCGGGCGACAACACATTCTCGAACTATCAGGAAGCCAACCGCAGCTTCGTGCGCCAGACCGTGCTGCCGCTGGCGACGCGCGTCGGCAACGCGCTGGCTCAGTGGCTGTCGCCGCAATTCGGAGACGGCGTCCGCCTGGTGATCGACATCGACCGGATCGACGCGCTGTCGCCCGACCGCACCGCGCTGTGGGACCGCGTCACGGCAGCGCCGTTCCTCACCCTGAACGAAAAGCGCGAAGCCGTCGGCTACGCGCCGCTGGAGGGCGGCGACCGGCTGGGGTGAAGGCACACGGCTAAAGGCCGAGCCTGTCGTCATCAGCGCAAACGGTTTTCCAATCTTGACGACCCACTGACGGCGAGCGGACGACTCCCCGCTGCGCGCCGTCCGCGTGCGAGGTGCCGATGTCCGATGTGATCAAGACGTTCACCGAGCGCGGCGATCTGGCTCACTTGGCGTTGTTGCTTTGGGCTGCGGCGGCGTCGGCGGGGCTGTGGTTTGTACTTCGCGAGTGGGCGGCGGCGGTGCGGCGGTTCGATGATTTCGTCCACGCGCTGGAGCTGTTCAACCGCCGGGCCCGGCGGCGCCGGCGCGGCGCGCTGGAGCGTGACGACGACGGAGGGGCCCGATGACCGACCAGACGCAATCGATGGACCGGCTGCACCGCGTGATGGCGTCGATCCGCCGCGAGACCAAATCGGCCAAGGATCCGTCCAAGGTGTTTCGCGAATTTCTCAGCCATCTCGATCAGGCGAACAGCGCGGTGCCGCGGCGCGCGCGGACGAAGCCGATGCCGCGTCGGCCGGCCAAGAAGCGCGCGAAGTAGTTCACCGCGGCGGGGAGGGCGTCGCACCGCGTCGCTAAGCAGGCGCCGCGACGCGCGAACCTCGCCTGAGCCGACCTGACGAGCCGGCCATCCTCACCGCAAAGGGGAAGGGTGAGGGCAGGCGCCGCCTGCCGCTGATCGCGGCGCGGCGTGCCGGCGCTCGATTCAGCAGCTCGTTCTCTCGATCCACCGTTCTCACGAGGCGCTCATGCTTGCCCCGCTCACCGATGCCGTGCCGGCGCCGGCGCGATTTGTGCTCGCCGGCGACGGCAGCATCGAAGGCTATGCCAGCCTGTTCGGCGAGGTCGATCAGGCGCGCGACATGGTGATGCCCGGCGCCTTCACCCAGACGCTGAAGCAGCGCGGCCTGCGCAAAATCCCGATGCTGTTTCAGCACGATCCCGCCGAGCCGGTCGGTGTCTGGCTCGAACTGATCGAGGACTGGCGGGGCTTGCGCGCCCGCGGCCGGCTGATCCCGGACGTGGCGCGCGGCCGTGAACTCCTCGCCCTGCTGCGCGAAGGCGCGATCGACGGGCTGTCGATCGGCTATCGCACCGTGCGCGGCCGGATCGATCCGAAGAGGCGGGTGCGGCGGCTGTATCAGGTCGATCTCTGGGAGATCTCGATCGTCACCTTTCCGCTGCTGAACGGCGCGCGGATCGCGACCGTCAAGCAGACGCCGCGCCCGTCGCCGCAGCGCAGTGCCGCGGAAGCGGCGTGGCGCCGTGTGCAGGACGCGGCAACGATGAGTTCCGGCGATGCCGCGGAGGCACCGGCATCGCCGATCCGGCGCGGGAGGATCGCGGCGACGCTGTCCACCCGCGCCGGCCGCAAACAGGCCTTGGCGAGTATCACCGGCCGCGCGCGCCTGGACCTCGCCCCGCGCGCGCCCGCATCAGCACGGAGCGCCGATGCGGGCGATGGAGCGTCGTCCTGAGCCCCGGCGCCGCGATGCGCGGCTGCCCTCACCCCAGCCCTCTCCCGCAGGCGGGAGAGGGGGCGCGCTGCGGGTCGGGGCGACGACTTTTTTCAGACCGACGTCCTTCATCATCACCACAAGGGATCTCATGATGACCACGTTCGACCACGCCCCCGAGACCAAGGCCGGCCTCGCCGGCGACGATGCGCAGCAGGTGTACGACGCGCTGATGCGCACCTTCGAGGACTACAAGGCCGAGAACGACGCGCGGCTGAAGGCGATCGAGGGCGGCCGCGGCGACGTCGTCGCCGAGGAGAAGCTGGCGCGGATCGACGCGGCGCTCGACAGCCAGCAACGCCGGCTCGACGATCTGGCGCTGAAGGCGGCGCGGCCGCAGCTTGCGGCCGAGCGGCTGCCGGCGGCGGAGCAGCGCGAGCACAAGAGCGCGTTCGAATCTTACGTGCGCAGCGGCGACGCCACCGCGCTGCGCCGGATCGAGACCAAGGCGCTCTCGGTCGGCTCGGCGCCGGACGGCGGCTATCTGGTGCCGACCGAACTCGAGCGCAGCATCTCGTCGCGGCTGGCGACGATCTCGCCAATCCGGGCGCTGGCCTCGGTGCGCGAGATCTCCGGCGGCGTCTACAAGAAGCCGTACACCATCGCCGGTCCGGCGACCGGCTGGGTCGGCGAGACCGATCCGCGACCGCAGACCGCGTCGCCGTCGTTCGACGCACTGTCGTTCCCGGCGATGGAACTGTATGCGATGCCGGCCGCGACCGCGAACCTGCTGGACGACGCGGCGGTCAACCTCGACGACTGGCTGGCCGGCGAGATCGACCAGGTGTTCGCCGAGCAGGAGGGGCTCGCCTTCGTCTCCGGCGACGGCGTGGGCAAGCCGAAGGGCTTTTTGGCCGTGCCGATGGTGGCGAACGATTCGTGGAGCTGGGGCCATCTCGGCACCATCGCCACCGGCGTCTCCGCCGGCTTCGCGTCCTCCGCGCCGGCCAACGTGCTGATCGACCTGATCTACGCGCTGCGCCCCGGCTATCGCCAGAACGCGACCTTCGTGATGAACCGCCGCACCCAGGCGGCGATCCGCAAGTTCAAGGACTCCTCGGGCGCCTATATCTGGCAGCCGCCCGTCACCGCCGGCGGCCGCGCCAGCCTGGCCGGCTTCCCGCTCGCCGACGCCGAGGACATGCCGGACATCGCCGCCAACTCGCTCAGCATCGCCTTCGGCGACTTCCGCCGCGGCTACCTGATCGTCGATCGCCAGGGCATCCGCGTCCTGCGCGACCCGTATTCCGCCAAGCCCTACGTGCTGTTCTACACCACCAAGCGCGTCGGCGGCGGCGTGCAGGACTTTGACGTGACCTGCCACTGAACTTTCATCCAGCTACAGTTAGAGTCTCGGCGGTTTTTACGCCGGTCGGCGTATGTCG
>NZ_JAMKBZ010000031.1:0-63459 GCF_053772255.1 Rhodopseudomonas parapalustris
CCAGGCCTACACCCACGGCACTGCGGCCGCGACCCGGCCGAAGAAATCGCGGTCGCGCCGCCCGGTTTCGGCCGGGAGAGGGCCGCTTGAACGCCTGGTCCCGGCAGCGCGCGCTGCCGGGACGTCGTCGGAGATTGTTGCCGGCGCACCGACGCTGTACTCTCGGCAGCGCAAGTGTGGGGCGATTTCGCCCGCACAGGGAGCGCCGGTCTCGTCCGCATGCCAAACGCTGTTTCATCGTTCATCCAGAGCGTGAGGACACGCACGCTCTCGATCGGACAGATGACGTTCGGCAGCTTTCTGTTGCTGCTGACGATCATCGCCGCCACCTCGATCGGCAGTGTGGTGGCGATCCGGCATATCGACCGTACCTTCGGCGAGTTGCAGCGGCTGCAGAGCGTCGGCGATCTCGCCGAGGAGATCGAACGGCGGATGAGCGATCTGCGCTTCGCCGCCCGCCAGGCGGTGACCGAGCCTGCCGCGCAGCCCGCCGGCAAGGTGTTCGCCGCCGCGTCCGCGCTCACCGAACTGCTGAAGAAGACTCGTCTGGAATTGGCGCCGGATCAGCAGGAGATGCTCGACGGCGTCACCGAGCGCCTGACCAATTATCGCGACGGCCTGCAGCGTATCACCGAACTGATGCAGCGCCGTGGTGAGCTGGTGGCCAAGATCCCGGCGTCGCGCGAAGCCTTCGAGGCGGCGGTCGCCGGCCTGTCCGACCGCCAGCTCGCCGGCGATCTGCATGCGGCGCAGACCAAGGTCGTGGCAGCTTTGCTGGCGCGCGATCTGATGGGCGCCAGCGATGCCGCCCGGCGGATGCGGGCGCTGACGATCGGCGATGCCGGCGCGGCCAGATCGGTTCGCGACTACGCTGAAGTGATCGCATCGACCGCTGCGGTGGAGCAGGAGATCGCCGATCTCGACCGCGACGTGCTCGGCACCGAGGGCCGGCTGATCGGAAAGGTGACGGAGCTGCTTCGCGACGCTGCCGCGCGGCGCGGCCGGGTCCTGTCGCGGGATCTCGCCCGCACGCTCGCCGAGGACAAATGGCAGAGCATCGTGCTCGGCATCGCCGGCGTGCTGGTCGGCTGGATGGCGGCGGCGTTCGTGGTCCGGCGCACCGTCGGACCGCTGACGGCGATCACTCGGGCAATCCGGTCGCTGGCGGCCGGTCAGCAATACACCGCGATCCCGGCGACCGAGGTCAAGAACGAGATCGGCGACATCGCCCGCGCCGCCGAAGTGTTCCGTCGCACCCTGGTCGAAGCCGACAACGCCCGGGAGGCAGCGGTGCGGGCGCTCGCCGAGCAGCGGCTCGCCGAGGAAAGCTACCGCAAGTTGTTCGAAGGTTCGATCGACGGCATCTATGTCACGACGCCCGAAGGAGCGCTGCTCAACGCCAATCCGGCACTGGCACGGATGATGGGCTACGACAGCCCGGCCGAACTGATCCGCGCCACCGCCGATGTCACCACCACGATCTATCTCGATCCGGACAAGCGTGAGCAATATCGCGAGCTGATGCAGCGCGACGGCATGGTCCGCGAATTCGAGTATCAGGCGCGCAAGCGCAGCGGCGAGGTGCTGTGGCTGTCGGACAGCGCCGGCGCGGCCCGCGACGACCAAGGCAATGTGATCCGTTACGAAGGCGCGGTGCGCGACATCACCGATCAGAAGCGCGCCGAGGAGGCGGTCGCCGAGAGCCGGCTGCTGCTGCAGCAGGTGATCGACACCGTTCCGGCGGTGATCAACGTCAAGGACACCGAGCTGCGCTACGTGCTGATGAACCGCTACATGGCGGGCGTGTTCGGCATCGATCCGCGCGAGGCGATCGGCCGCACCACCGCCGAGCTGATGTCGCGGTTCGGATCGCACAAGACCGACGCCAACGACAAGCGTGTGCTGGAAACCGGCGAGGGGCTCGGCTTCTACGAGGAGGAGTATCGCGACGCCACCGGCGCGGTGCGGCAGTGGCTGGTCAACAAGATGCCGCTCAAGGACGCCGACGGCCAGATCGAGCGCATCGTCACGGTGGCGCTGGATATCGGCGAACGCAAACGCGGCGAACTCGAGATGCGGCAGGCCAAGGACGCGGCGGAAGCGGCGCTGCGCAACCTGCGCGAGACGCAGCAGTCGTTGATCGAGGCGGAAAAGCTCGCCGCGCTTGGCCGTCTGGTCGCCGGCGTCGCCCACGAGGTCAACAATCCGGTCGGGATCAGCCTGACGGTGGCGTCGGCGCTGGAGCGCAAGGCCGCGGTGTTCGGCACCGAGGTCGCCCGCGGCGAGCTGAAGCGTTCGCGTCTCAACGAATTCATCGAAACGACGCGCGATGCCTCGTCGCAGCTCGTCGCCAATCTCAACCGTGCCGCCGAGCTGATCCAGTCGTTCAAGCAGGTCGCGGCCGACCGCAACTACTCGGATCAGCGCCTGTTCGATCTCGGCGATCTCACCGAGCAGGTGGTGATGAGTTTGCGGCCCGGCCTGCGCAAACACAATCTGACGCTCAACGTCGAGTGCCAGCCCGGGCTGATGATGAACTCCTATCCGGGCCCTTACGGCCAGGTGCTGACCAACCTGTTTCTGAATTCGGTGGCGCACGCGTTTCCGAACGGTCGCGCCGGCACGGTCGAGATCAAGGTTCGCGCGGCAGGCAATGATCACGTCGTGGTGGCGTATTCCGACGACGGCTGCGGCATGAGCCTCGACGTCCGCCGCCGCGCCTTCGATCCGTTCTTCACCACCCGGCGTGATCAGGGCGGCACCGGCCTCGGGCTGCACATCGTCTACAACATCGTCACCAACCGGCTCGGCGGTCGGCTCGAACTCGATTCCGAGCCCGGTAACGGCACCCGCATCCTGATGACGCTGCCGCGGACCGCGCCGCAGGAACGCGCCGAGCTGTCGGCCGCATCGGCGTCATAGGAGAGGGCGGCCACAGAAGAGCTGCGTCGTCGCGCAGATCTTTGCGTCAGTCTGCGTCCGCCAGCCGCCGCAGCGTGGCACGAAACAGCTGGCTGGATTTACCGACCAGCGCGGTGCCGGTCATCACCGCGGCGTCGCCGTCCGACGTGCCGCTGACGCCGATTCCGACCGGCTCCTTCTGGCCACCGAACAGCGGATTGGCGTCCGGGCTCGGGGTGTGCTGGCTCACGGTGACCTCGCCTTTGAAGCTGCCGCCGCTGCTCGCATAGGTGCCGACGTAGAACAGATACGCGTCGCCGCCCAGGATCTTGCCGTCCCGAAACAGCGCCACGCCGCTGCCCTTGCCGGACCGGCCGTCGAGCAAATCAACGTGGATCGAGTAAAGCCCGTTTCGCATTGCACCCCCCAGCCGCGCCCCGGCCGATCGCTCTGTCGCATCGAGCGCGGGTACTTTTATGCCAAGGCGGCCGACGCGACGTCAACGCGACGAGATGCGACCTATCGGAGTGATGGCCTCGCGGGGGTGGTGACCGTTGGGAACGATCGTCACCTCATCGTCAGTCAGACAGAGGGGATGGCGCGCTCGGAAGGATTCGAACCTCCGACCCTCGGAATCGAAATCCGATGCTCTATCCAGCTGAGCTACGAGCGCGGGGGCCGGGGGAGCGAGCCCCCGGCGGGGGACTTTCGAATACCTTATTTTTGCAGGCGCTTACAAGGGGGAGAAGGCTCCCATGATTTCGCCGGAATATCCGCATTAACGTCGCGCAAACCAAACTCGGCCAAAGTGCCGGTGCCGGCCGCTGCCGGACCGCTTCCCTTGTCGCCACGGGTTTCGACCGAACCATGCGTAAGCTGTTCTCGTCGCTGCTGCTGCCGCTGATGTTGCTGGCGTCGCCGGCACGCGCCGATCTCCATATCAGGCGGGATCACGGCGGCTATGTCGAGGAATACAAGGCCAAGTACCAGCGCATCCGCGAGCGCCACGAGCGGGTGATCATCGACGGGATCTGCAATTCCGCCTGTACCCTGGTGTTCGGGATCGTCCCGCTCAATAAGATCTGTGTCACCCCGCGCGCCAGCGTCGGGTTCCATCAGGCCTATTACGACAAGGCCTTCACCTTCGGCATCAAGGTCACCAGCCTCGAGGGCACCTCGGAGTTGATGTCGTATTATCCCCAGCCGGTGAAGGATTGGATCGCCCGCCACGGCGGCCTGACCACCGAGATGAAGAAGATCAAGAACGGCGTCGATTTGTGGAAGATCGTCGATCCGTGTCCGGAAGACTATTGAGCGAGCCCGCCGCCTGAACCGGACGTGTCGGCGCGAGCCTCACTTAAGGCTGATCGTCCCCGACATCACAGCGACGCAGTGTCCGCCGATCGAGGTCTTGGTGACAGTCCCATCTTGCTTATCGGCTCGGGCGAGCAGCAGGCTGGGCCGGTCCATCTCGACACCCTGCAGGATGGTCTTCGACAGCGTCAGATCGGCTTCCGGGCGCAGCTTTGCCAGCAGGCCGACCAGCGCGACGTTGGCGCTTCCGGTGGCGGGATCCTCGGGGATCTTGTTCAGCGGCGCGAACATCCGTGCACGGATGTCGATCGTCTCCTCGTCGGTCTGCACATAGAGCAGGATCTTCGACGTCGAATAGCCGGCGATGCGGTCGCCGAAGACCTCGGCGCGCGGGCTGGCGGCGGCGAGGGCGCTTCGGGTCGTCACCTCCGCGATGATAAAGCCGGTGCCGCAGGACGCGATGCAGGGCCGGTGGTTGGCCGTTTTAATGTCGTCGGCGCTCAGCGAACAAGCCGTTGCCACGACATCGGGCGCGACCTCGTCGGCCAGCGAGAGGCGTTGCGGCGACGTCAGGCGTGCGCCGGTAATCGCTCCGCCGTCCTTGAGCAATTCGATCGGCACAAGACCGGCCTTCTCTTCGAACACCACATGGTCGCCGGCGATGCTGCGGCCGTAGCTCTGTCCGATACGGGCCAGCACGAACGCGGTGCCGACATTCGGATGACCCGCGAACGGCAGCTCGCCATTGGGCGTGAAGATCCTCACCTGCGCGGTGTGTGTGGGGTCTTGCGGCGGCAGCACGAAGGTCGTTTCCGACAGATTGAACTCGGCGGTGATCGCCTGCATCTGCGCGGTCGACAGCCCCTCGGCGTTGAGCACGACGGCGAGCGGATTGCCGCTGAACTGCTCGGAGGTGAACACGTCGACGGTTTCGAACTGCAGGCGCATTGGCGGCTCCGAAGATGACGAACGCGCCGCGCGGGGCAGGAGAGCGATGCGTCGGACGATGACGATCCCTGCTGGTCGCGGCGCTTGCGGCATGGCATGGACGTAGCGCCATCGGGCGCTTGCCCGTCACCATATGAGCGGGCTCCCGGGGAGACAATGAACCGTAACGCAGAGCATCTTGCCGGCCGCGCCGCGCCCGCCGTGTTCGTCGTGCTGTGGAGCACCGGCTTCGTCGGCACCAAATACGCGCTGGCCGGTGCGGAGCCGCTGACCTACCTGTCGATCCGTATGATCGGGGTGGTATCCCTGCTGGCCGTGATCGCGGCGATCGCCCGGCCGCGCTGGCCGAACCTCGCCGGCGTTGGCCACAGCATTGTCGCCGGGCTGTTGGTGCACGGGGTGTATCTGGGCGGCACCTCGATCGCGATCGCGCATTCGGTGCCGGCAGGCCTGTCGGCGCTGATCCCAGGGCTGCAGCCGATCCTGACCTCGACGCTGGCCAACCGCTGGCTCGGCGAGCGCGTTGCGCCGCTGCAATGGCTCGGGCTCGGGCTCGGCCTCGGCGGCACGCTGCTGATCCTGCACGGCCGCAGCCTGACCGGCGACATCGGCTGGGGCTGGTTCGCCTCGGCCTGTTCGCTGATCGGCATCACTATCGGGACGCTGTACCAGAAGCGGTTCTGCAGCAGCATCGACTGGCGCGCCGGGAACATCATCCAGTTCCTCGCCGCGCTCGCGCTGTTCGCGGTCGGCGCCGTGCTGTTCGAGACTCGCGTGGTGAGCTGGACCGCGGAGTTCGTGCTGGCGGTGGGATGGCTGGTGGTGGTGCTGTCGATCGGCTCGATCGGGCTGTTGTACTGGCTGATCCGGCATTCCGCTGCGACTTCGGTCGCCAGCCTGTTCTACCTCGTCCCCGGCGTCACCGCCCTGATGGCCTATGTGCTGTTCGACGAAACGCTGGATGCGGTCTCGATCGCCGGCATGGCGATCTGCGCGGCGGCAGTGTTCCTGGTCAACCGCGCCAAGGTGTGAGGGCGATTTAGGATCGAACAAAGCGGACAGCAAAAAGCCTCCGGCGCAACGCTCCGGAGGCTTTCGCTGGCCGATGCGAATGACGCGATCAGCGCTTCGATTTCTTGGCTTTCTTCGCCTTCTTCGGCGCCGCCTTCTTGGCCTTCTTCACGGTTTTCTTGGCGGCCTTCTTGGCTTTCTTCGGCGCCTTCTTGGCGGCGGTCTTGGCTTTCTTGGCAGCCTTCTTCGCAGCTTTCTTGGGAGCCTTCTTGGTCGCTTTCTTGGCCTTCTTGGTGGCCTTCTTCGCGACCTTCTTGGCCTCTGCGGTCACCTTCTTGGCGACTTTCTTGGCCGCCTTGCGGGCCTTCTTGACGGTTTTCTTGGCGGCATCGGTGACCTCGGCGATCACCTCGCTCACCTGTTCGATCATCGGCTTGTCGTCGTCCATGTTGATCCCCCACGGGTTTGCAGATAACCCCGACGATAGCCGATTCGCGAAATTAGTAACGCTGCTAACCGGAGTTGTTCAACGCTGACGCAGCTCGGCATAGGCCGAAAGTGCCCGTGCCCGGCCGGCTTTGTGGTCTACGATCGGCGGCGGGTAGTTGCCGCCGAGCTCGACGCCCGCTGCGGCGAGCTCGAGCGGGGTCGCGGTCCAAGGTTGGTGGATCAGGTTGTCGGGCAGTCCGGCCAGCTCGGGCACCCAGCGCCGGACGTAAGCGGCATCCGCATCGAACTTCTCGCCCTGCAGGACCGGATTGAACACGCGGAAATACGGTGCCGCATCAGCGCCGCAGCCGGCGACCCACTGCCAATTGCCGGGATTGCTGCCGATGTCAGCGTCGACCAGCGTGTCCCAGAACCACTGCTCGCCGAGCCGCCAGTCGATCAGCAGATGTTTGACCAGGAACGAGGCGACCACCATGCGGACGCGATTGTGCATCACCCCGGCGTGCCACAGCTCGCGCATTCCGGCATCGACGATCGGATAGCCGGTGCGCCCGTGCTGCCAGGCGGTCAGTGCGGCGTCGTCGCGATGCCATGGGAAGTCATCGAACGCCGGCTGCAGATTGCGGGTGGCGAGGTCGGGATGGTCGGCCAGCAGGTGTCGGCAGAACTCGCGCCAGCCGAGCTCGCTGAGGAATTTGTCGATGTCGGGCGCGATCGCCGGCCGCTCGGCGGCAGCAAAGCGCGCCGCGTACCAGACCTGACGCGGGCTGATTTCGCCGAAGCGCAAATGCGGCGACAGGCCGGAGGTGATGTGCCGATCCGGATAGTCGCGCCCCTCGGCATAGCCGGGCTGCTTGGCGAGGAACTCCGACAATCGCGTTTCAGCGGCGGCTTCACCCGGCGTCCAGGTGGCGCGCAGGCCGCCGGCCCAGTCCGGCGTCGTCGGCTCGAGCTGCCAGTCGGCGAGCTGTTCGCTCGGCACTGGCGGTCCTGGCCGCAAGGTGTTCGGACGGGGCAGCGGCTGCGGTGGATCGCCGAGGCTGAGCACCCTGCGCCAGAACGGCGTGAACACCCGCATGCCGCGGCCGTCCTTGCTGCGGATCGCGTTCGGCTCCACCAGCGTATCGCCGCGATGGCGGTGATACGTGATGCCAGCCAAAGTGAGTGCGTCGGCCAGCGCATCGGCAACGGCGCGATGCGGGGCGATCTCGATCTCGTTCCAATGCACCGCCGCCGCATCGCTCTGTTGAGCCAGCTCGGCGAGCACCGCAGCCGCCGGTCCGCTGCGTAAGATCAACGCCGCGCCGAGCGCGCGCAGCTCGGAGCTCAGCGCGCGAAGCGACTGCGCCAGCCACCACCGCGCCGCCGCTCCGATCGGCCGCAGCCCGTCGCTGTCGTCGTCGAGCACATAGACGCACAGCAGCGGCGCGCCGGATTGCGCCGCGGCGTGCAGCGCGGGATGATCGGCGAGGCGGAGGTCGTCACGAAACCAGACGACGACAGGGCGGGCGGCAGCGGTCAGCACGTTGGCTCATCCTCGATCCGGGCGGCGATCCTGCACCGACTTTTCGCCGCGTCTGCAACCATCGACGAGACGCCGCGTATTTGACAGGATGGATTTTGCTTTTGTTCAGGAGGACGATTTGAAGCGATACGGTGTGCTCTATCTGGCAACATTCATTGTCATGATCCCGCTCGACTTTTTGTTCCTCGGCACGATCGCCAAAAGCTTCTTCCAGTCGCAGGTCGGTGAGATGCTGGGCGAAGTGCGGATGCTGCCGGCTGTACTTTTCTACCTGCTCTACGTCGTGGGTATCATAGTCTTCGTCAACGGGTCGGCGCAGGCGACCTGGCAATCCTCGTTGGTGTACGGGGCGCTGTTCGGCTTGTTCTGCTATGCCACCTTCGAGCTGACCTCGCTGGCACTGCTGAAGCACTGGACCTGGCCGGTGGTTGCGGTCGACATCTCGTGGGGGGCGTTCGTCACGGCGGTGTCGGGCACGCTCGGCCTGCTGCTCGCCGACTGGTGGTCGCCGCGCTGACCGAGTGCGGACGGCTCGACGCTTGAAATGAAGGGCGGCTGAACGACCGGTGCGGCCAAATGGCCGCCCGGTAAAGTCGCTTTGCCTCAACTTCGCCGCCACTGCGCCTAATCGCCGCCGGAGCGTCCTGCGAATTGAGCCGACGAGACCGCTGCTGCGACAAATCGGCAACCCTGTTCCGAAACTTCGTGGGTAATTCCGATCGATTCGGGCGCGGGAGCGAAGTCTTAACCAAGCGTTTACGCCAGCGTGGAAATGCTGGCTCAGAGCCAGAAAACGAGTGAAAGCAATGACTGCCGTCGCCACAGCCGAACTGATCGGCATCGACCCTCTCAAGGTTTCGAATCGTTATACCGCCGCGCAGGCGCTCGGGATCGTTCGGGATGGGATCATCACCGGCGAAGGCCCGACCACCGGAGGTCGGGTTCATTTCTCCCGCACCCTCGACGCCGCCGATACCGCGTGGTGCATGCGCATCCTCACGGACGCAACTGTCGACAGCCAACCGATCAGCCGGGCCGAGGCCGAGGCGCTGTTCGAGATCAACGATGCCGCAGCCGAGCGGGTCGATGGTGGCCGGTTCGATGATCTGTTTGCAAAGGCGGTCGCCCATCTTGCGGCATCCGCCTCGGGCCTGCAGGTTCCCGCCCGTAGCGTTGCGCTGTCGCCTGACGTTGCGATCGAGTCGTGGGCTCCCGCCCAGGCGGTCGGTGCCAATACCGAGGTGCTCGAGTGGATCTCGCGCCAGATGCGCAGCACCCGGCGCAGCAACCACACGCTGATGCGACTGGTTGCCACGCTGGTCGGCGTCGCCGCGCTGCCGCTGATGACGCAGGTGCCGCGGATCTTCGATCTCGGCGTGTGATCCGCTCGCAGCGGGTCTCGATCTTTCGGCGGCGGGGTCAGTGCCCCGCCGCTTTTCGTTTCGCGGTCTCGCCGTCGAGCCCGAGCGTCCTGCCCGGGAAGCCGGCGACGTCGAAATAGCGCTGATCCCCCACGCGCTGAGTCGCCAGCACGGTGCGCAGACTATTCGCAGCGTATTTGGAGCGGATCGTCTCCTGCGTGGCCTTTGGTTCGGTGCCGTTCGGCATCGCTTCGGTCATCACGCGGCCGATCAACTGACCCTTGGTGGTCGGATCGAGCCCCATCAGCTTCGCCGCGGTGAACCCGACATCGGCGTTGCTGACCGGCAATGGATCAGCGAAGCCGGTTTTGAAGTCGGGGCCGGCGGCGGCCATGAAGTTCATGGTGTCGCCGCGGCTGAACGAGCCGTGCATGCCCTGGCCCTGGCGCAGCACGGTGTCGGCGACCTGCACCGAACACAGCGTCGGCTCGGCGCATCCCGACGCATAGGACCGGAAGTTGACCACGATCGCGGGCGTCGGCGTCGCCGCCTTACCTTTCAGATTCAGTGCCGACAGCGGCAGCGTGCCAGGGAAGCTGCCGAGCGAGTCATCGACGAACAGTCCGCTGACGTAATCCTGCTCGAGCAGGGCCTTGATGGTGCGGCCGGCGAGCTTCTTGTCGCCGGTCGGCAGATAGATCAGGTCGGAGCCGCCATTGGTCGCCACCACCAGATCCGGCTTGGCCGGATCCTTGCCGAGCACGCCGTTGCCGGCCTTGGGGTGGGCGTTGTCGCCGACCGACGCATTGCCGTTGTTGGGATCGAACAGGGGTAGCTTGAGCGCCTTGGCGAGATCGATAGCGAGGAAGCCCATTGGCAGGAAGCCCGCCGGGGCATCGCCATAGCTCGCCTTCGCTGATGGGCTGGTCTTGCTTTGCTTGGAGATCGTCGAGAAGCCGTGGTCGGCCGACACGATGATGTTGGTCGAGGCGGAGAGTCCAAGCTCATCCAGAGCTTTGCGCAATTGCGCGAGGTTGTTGTCGGCATTGCGAATTCCGGCCAGCGAGGTCGGTCCGTTAATGCCGGGTGTCAGCTCGTTGAGGCTATCGCCTTGATTGTGCTGGCTCCCATCCGGATCGCGGGACCAAAACACCAGCACAAACGGCTTGCCACGCTGCTTGAACAGCGGCAGCACCGCTTTGGTCGCGACGTCCGCGAAGTAGGCTTGCTGGGCAACGTTCGCCACCAGGGTGCCGGGGGTCTTGGCGTCGCCGGCCTTGGCATTTTCGCCGCGAGCGGGCGTCTTGAGCGGCAGCCCCAGCTTGTCGAGCTCGGCTTTGAAGTCGTCGGGCAGCGGCACGCCTTTCGGCGAGCCGGTCGCATCGTCGATCAGGATCGAATGCGGGCCCGGTCTGTCGGCGCGGTCGGTGTGGTCGAACAGCAGGGTCGGGCCGACCTTGCCGATCGCGGCGGTGCTCAGCCCCTTGTCGCGGGCGAGCTTGAGCAGACTGTCCTCGTTGAGGTAATTGCCGCCGAAATGATTGTCGATGTCGCCCAGGACATCGTCGTTCTCGATGAACGGCACCACCGTATTTCCGGCTGGTGGCACATTGTAGCCGGTGTAGATGGTGTTGCTGAAAGTGCCGGTGTCGCCAAGATAGTGGCCCGTCGCCATCGCCGAGCCGTTCGCCATGGTGAAGGTCGGAAACAGCGAGTGCGGATTCTTGAAATTGACGCCCTGATCGCGCAGCGCGGCCATTGCCGGCGCGGTTTCGGCGGTGACGGACTTCGACCGCAGGCCGTCCGGAATGAACAGAATCAGGTTGCGGGGCGGGGTGTTCTGAGCGAAAGCGGTGGAGACGGACAGTAGGCAAAGGCTCGCAGACAGCAGAGCGAGTGTGCGGCGCATGACAGGGACCCGGGTTGATTGGGGTCCACGTCGGGGCCCCCTTCGCAATATCTAGTTTTCCCCGGCGTCAGAATTGTTACAAGCACACCTGCAATGCCCCGTCGCCGTCCTGCCCGGGACAGCAGAACCACCCAAGGTTGCAAGAAAAAGAGCATGTTCAAACGAATTGTGATCGCCAACCGCGGCGAGATCGCCTGCCGGGTCATCAAGACCGCACGTCGTATGGGTATCGAAACGGTCGCCGTCTATTCGGAGGCAGACCGCGACGCGCTGCACGTCGAAATGGCCGACGAGGCGGTGCTGATCGGCCCCCCGGCGGCGGCCGAGAGCTATCTGGTGATCGAGAAGATCGTCGAGGCCTGCAAGAAGACCGGCGCAGAGGCGGTGCATCCCGGCTACGGCTTCCTGTCCGAGCGCGAGGCGTTCGCCAAGGCGCTGGCCGACGCCGGCATCGTGTTCATTGGTCCGAACCCCGGCGCGATTGCCGCGATGGGTGACAAGATCGAGTCCAAGAAGGCCGCCGCGCAGGCCAAGGTCTCCACCGTGCCCGGCTTCCTCGGTGTGATCGAGGACGACAAGCATGCGGTGAAGATCGCCGACGAGATCGGCTATCCGGTGATGATCAAGGCCTCCGCCGGCGGTGGCGGCAAGGGCATGCGCATCGCGCATTCGACCGCCGAGGTCGCCGAAGGCTTCAACCTCGCCAAGGCCGAGGCCAAGGCGTCGTTCGGTGACGACCGCGTCTTCATCGAGAAGTTCATCGTCGATCCGCGCCATATCGAAATCCAGGTGCTCGGCGACAAGCACGGCAACGTCATCTATCTCGGCGAGCGCGAATGCTCGATCCAGCGCCGCAATCAGAAGGTGATCGAAGAGGCGCCGTCGCCGCTGCTCGACGAAGTCACCCGCCGCAAGATGGGCGAGCAGGCGGTCGCGCTGGCCAAGGCCGTGAATTACGACTCGGCCGGCACCGTCGAGTTCGTCGCCGGCCAGGACAAGAGCTTCTACTTCCTCGAGATGAACACCCGCCTGCAGGTCGAACATCCGGTCACCGAAATGGTCACCGGCATCGACCTGGTCGAGCAGATGATCCGTGTGGCGGCCGGCGAGAAGCTGGCGCTGGCGCAGAAGGACGTCACGCTGAAGGGCTGGGCGGTCGAGTCACGCGTCTATGCGGAAGATCCGTTCCGCAACTTCCTGCCGTCGATCGGCCGCCTCGTGAAGTACCGTCCGCCGGCCGAAAGCGCTGCTTCCGGCATCACCGTCCGCAACGACACCGGCGTGCAGGAGGGTGGCGAGATCTCGATGTTCTACGACCCGATGATCGCCAAGCTGGTGACTCACGGGCCGTCGCGCGCCGCGGCGATCGAGGCGCAGGCCCATGCGCTCGACGCGTTCTACGTCGACGGCATTCGCCACAACATCCCGTTCCTGTCGGCGCTGATGACGCATCCGCGCTGGCGCGAGGGCAACCTGTCGACCGGCTTCATCGCCGAAGAGTTTCCGCAGGGCTTCCACCCGCGGGTGCCGGAAGGCGAAGTCGCCCGGCGCATCGCGGCGGTCGGCGCGGCGATCGACCGGGTGATCGGCGAACGCAAGCGCAAGATCTCGGGTCAGATGATCGGCCGCGCGGTGATCCGCGAGCGCCGCCGCTGCGTCTGGCTGGAGCGCAGCGAAGTGCCGCTCGACGTGATCCGCGAGGGCGAGGCGTTCGTCGTTCGTTTCGCCAACCCAGACGGTTCGCTCGGTCAGCCGCATCAGCTGCTGTCGTCCTGGATGCCGGGCGATCCGGTCTGGGAAGGCACCATCGACGGCCGTCCGGTGGCGGTGCAGGTGCGACCGATCCCGAATGGCTTCAAGCTGGCGCATCATGGCTACGAGGTGTCGGTCAACGTCTTCACCGAACGCGAAGCCGCCGCGGCGCGCTGGATGAAGGAAGTCGACAAGGCCGACACCGGCAAGAAGGTGCTGTGCCCGATGCCGGGGCTGATCGTGTCGATTGCCGTCACCGAAGGCCAGGAGGTCAAGGCCGGTGAGACGCTGGCGGTGGTCGAGGCGATGAAGATGCAGAACGTGCTGCGCGCCGAGCGCGATGGCACCGTCAAGAAGATCCACGCCTCTGCCGGAGCGACGCTCGCGGTCGATGCGATGATCCTCGAGTTCGCGTAAAACAGCCGTGGCTTGGCGCGACCGCCGCAGCGCATTGCGGGCGATCCTCACCGGATCCGCCTGCGTGCGCCCGGCGTCGGTGTACGATGCCATCTCGATCCGGATCGCCGACGACCTCGGCTTTCCGTTCGGGATGTTCGGCGGCTCGGTGGCGTCACTGGCGATCCTTGGCGATCCCGACATCGCGCTGATCACGCTCACCGAACTCGCCGAGCAGGTGCGGCGGATGAGCCGCGCTGCGGCGCTACCGGTGGTGGTCGATGCGGACCACGGTTACGGCAATGCCCTCAGCGTTCGCCGCACCGTCGAAGAACTGGAGGCGGCGGGCGCCGCCGGTCTCACCATCGAAGACACGCTGCTGCCGCAGGCCTACGGCGAAGCCAAGCCGCAGCTGGTGTCGCGCGAAGAGGGGCTCGGCAAGATCAAGGCCGCGCTCGATGCCCGCCGTGATCCCAACCTCGTCATTATTGGTCGGACCGGCGCGTGTTCGATCACGTCGCTCGATGATGCGATCGAACGCGCGCTGGCCTATGAGGCCGCCGGGGTCGACGCATTGTTCTTCACCGGCGTGAAGACCCGCGCGCAGCTCGAAGCGATCAGTGCCGCGACCAAGCTGCCGCTGGCGCTCGGCAGTCCGCCGGCCGAACTCGGCGACTTCGATCATCTCGCGGGTAGGCGAGTCCGCATTGCCGTGCAGGGCCATGCGCCGATCGCGGCTGCGACCGAGGCCGTATTCAAAACGCTGTCGGCGATCAAGGATGGTGCCACGCCGAAGCAACTGACCGGGCTCGCCGGGGCCGACCTGATGGACAAGGTCACGCGCGCCGACGTGGTCGCTGATCGGAACGAACACTTCCTCGGTGTGAAACGCTGATGAGTGAGATCATCCGGCAGGTCACGATCACCGGCCGTGTCCAAGGCGTCGGCTATCGCGCGTGGGTGGCGATGGCCGCGCAGACGAAAGGGCTCGAAGGCTGGGTCTGCAACCGCCGCGACGGCAGCGTCGAAGCGCTGTTCGCAGGTGACGACACTGTGGTCACCGACATGATCGCCGCCTGCCACCGCGGCCCCTCGGCCGCGCGCGTCGACGCGGTGGTCGTGGAAGAGGCGGGCGCCGCGCTGTTGGCGCAGCGGGCAGCCGGTGAACGATTTTCGATTTTGCCGACCGTGTAGTTCCGCCGCTGCTGCCTCGCAGGCTCGGCGTCGAGTTGTCAGCTTTTTTGTCGGTTATGCCTCTCCTCGTCATGCCCGGCCTTGTGCCGGGCATCCACGCCGTGCTGGCGGCAACGCGGAAAAGGCGTGGATGGCCGGGCAAGTCCGGCCATGACGGCCGGTATTGCAAGTATCTGTTTTTGAGAAGCTTCCGCTTCTCCGTCATTGCCAGCGAAGCGAAGCAATCCAGCGTCGTGCGCTGCGCTGGATTGCTTCGTCGACTACGCCTCCTGGCAATGGCGGGCGATTTGGTGATGGTGATTGCGGCCGGAGCCGCAGCGTCATGGATGCCTTGATCGGCATGACTGATTTCCGCATCGCCGCGCACGTCGCCAACCTCCGATTGCCGTCCGGGAAATCGTCGCGCAATGATTAGTTTGTGTCAGCGGGCGGTTGTGGATGCGGTGCACAAACGCGCTGGCTGTTCGTGCACCGGATTTCGTCTTGCAATTAGTAAAAGGACGGGGGAGGATCGCGTAACTAAAAAGACGTAAGGCTAGGGATGGCGCTCAGTCGGGTTAGTCAGCAGGGCATCGTGCTCGGCATCTTTGCCGTCATGTTTGTCGCTTTCGTCGTGTTTCTGCCGGGCTTCTTCACCACCGCGAATATGCTGACGCTGCTGCAGAACGTGTCCGTTCTCGGCATTCTCGGCCTCGCGATGGCGATCGTGGTGATCGGTCGCGGCATCGACATCTCACTCATTGCCGTGCTCGCGGTGCCGCCGGGGCTGGTGCTGCAGATGGTGCAGGACGGCAGTTCACTGCCTGCAGCGCTCTCGGTGGCGCTGTTGCTGGCGGTGGCATTCGGCGTGTTCAACGGCTGGCTGATCGCTTACGCCGAAGTGCCGGCGCTGTTCACCACGCTCGCGAGCGGATTGTTTCTCGCCGGCTTCGGCCAGGCGGCGCTGTTCAGTCTCGATGTGGTGCAGTGGAGCCCTGGCATGCAGGGCTTCGAGTGGCTTGGGCAGGGACGGTTGCTCGGCGTACCGCTCCCGATCATCGTGTTCGCGCTCGCCTGTCTGTTGGTCGCCTTCCTGCTGCGCAGCACGCGACCCGGCGCCTACATTTATGCGGTCGGCGACAATCCCAACACCGCGCGCGTCACCGGCATTCCGACCCGCCCGATCATCGTGCTGCAATATGTGTTGGCGGCGCTGATCGGCTGCTTCGCCGGCCTGGTGATGGCGTCGTCGGTCAACAGCATGCCGACCCGCATCTTCAACTCGACGATGATCTACGACGTCATTCTCGTCGTGGTGCTCGGCGGCATCGGTCTGTCGGGTGGCCGCGGCGGCGTGCTCAATGTGGTGATCGGCACGCTGCTGATCGGCACCATGCTCAACGGCATGACGATCATGGACGTCTCCTATTCGGGGCAGAATCTGGTGAAGGGAGTCGTGCTGCTGATCGCGGTGATCGCCGACTCCTTCGTCAATCCGCGCAACGAGGAGACCGCCCAGCAGGGCGACATCTGACGAATCCAAAAAGGCCACGGCGAATAACGCCGGGCGAAAACCAACGACCAAGGGAGGTGACCATGTCGGTTCAACTGAAGCGCACTGCATTGCGGCTGATCGTGGCCGCGTCGGCGGTGGCGGCGATGGTGCTGCCCGCGCGCGCGCAGCAGGGGCTCGACGAGCCGTTCCAAGGGCCGTTCAAGGAGGCGCTCGCCGGCAAGACCGTCGCCTACATTCCAGTGGCGATGAACTTCGACCTCACAGAAGGCTGGTTTGCCGGCGTCAAGCGCGAGCTCGAACCGTTCGGCATGAAGGTGGTCGTGCGTGATCCCAACTGGAGCACGAGCGCGGGCGCGCAGGCGCTGACGACGCTGATCTCGGAGAAGCCAGCGGTGATCATCGTGCACAATCCCGACGTGCAGACCTACGCCAAGCTGCTGCAGCGCGCCGAGAAGGAAGGCATCTTCATCATCCAGATCAACATGGGCTCGGTGTATCGCAGCTCGGCGTTCGTCGGCGCCAACTGGATCGAGGTCGGCGAGCGGGCCACCGAGGCGGTGGTGAAGGCCTGCGAGGGCAAGTCCGGCAAGATCGCCGTCATGCAGGGCGCGTTGTCGGCGGCGACCTCGGCCTACACGCTGAAGGGCGTCGAGAACGTGCTGGCCAAGCACCCCAACATCAAGGTGGTGTCGTCGCAGGCGGCCGACTGGGACGCGGCCAAGGCCAAGGCGATCACCCAGACGGTGCTGAAGCAGAACCCGGATCTGTGCGGCATCGTCGGCTTCTGGGACGGCATGGACATCGGCACCGCCGCGGCGGTCAAGGAGGCCGGTCTCACCGGCAAGGTATTCGTCGCCACCTCGGGCGGCGGTGAGCGCAAGGGCGCCTGCGAGCTGGTGAAGTCGGGCGCGTTCGATCTCGATCTCAGCTACGACGTGCCGACGCAGGCCGCCGACATGGCGGCGATGATCAAGTGGCTGCTGTCGTCCGGCGTCAAGCCGGGCCAGGTGAAGGGCTCGATCTACACCACGCTGATCCCGATCACCAAGGAGAACGCGAACTCCGACACCGCCTGCTGGAATCTCAGCGATCTGAAGAAGTAGCGCACGCTCCGTTCCGAACTAGGCGCCGCCTGCATCGAGCGGGTGGCGCCCGCGGACGCGCGACCTCGTATCGGCGACCATCCTGTCAGCGGGCCCCATGCAAGAAGCTCTCGTCAAATTCAAGTCGCGCTACTGGCCGGATCATCTGCTCGGCGAGATCCTGTCGAAACGCTGGACCGAAACCGCGATCCCGATGATCGTGCTGATCGTCGTGGCGATCGCGCTCAGCAATGCGATTCCGGGTTTCCTGTCGACCGCGTCGCTCGGCGACACCGCGCGCCAGGCCGGCGAGATCGGCTTCGTCGTGCTCGGCATTGCGCTCGTTGTGATCGTCGGCGGCATCGATTTGTCGGTCGGTTCGATGTTCGCGCTGTGCGACTTCTGCGCGCTGTACTGCCTGAACGTGTTGAACTGGCCGGTGCCGGCGGTGATTGTCGCCACCATCGCCTGCGGCGCGCTGCTCGGCAGCATCAACGGCATCCTGATCGGCTATCTGCGGCTCCGCGCCTTCATCACCACGTTGATCACGCTGATTATCTTCCGCTCGGCCTACGACCTGCTGCTGGTCGGCAATTCGGTCAAGATCGCTTCCTCGATGCCGGACTTTCCGCTGTGGGACTTCCTTGGCGGCGGCGATGTGTTCGGCATTCCGAGCGTCGCGCTGCTGTACGTCATGGTGGCGATCTTCGGCCACATCTTCCTGACGCGGTTGCGGCCGGGCTGGCACATCACCGCGATCGGCGGCTCGCGCCGCTCGGCGTACAATTCGGGCATTCCGGTCCGCCGCACCATCGCGCTGTGCTACGTGGCGAGCGGCTCGCTCACCGCGATCGGCGCGCTGTTCTTCGCGGCCCGGCTCGGCACCGTCGGCGGTGACGTCGGCGTCGGCCTCGAAGTCACGGTGCTGACCGCGACTGTGCTCGGGGGCATCACGCTCGGCGGCGGCAAGGGCTCGGTAGCCAAGGCGCTCGCCGGCACCCTGATCGTGCTCCTGATCACCAACGGCCTGACCACGCTGTCGGTGCGCGGCGGCTACAACCGCATGGTGCTGGCGTCGATCCTGCTGATCGCGGCGATGATCGACATCCGCTGGCTGAAGAACCGCAACCGCATCATCAGCAAGGTCTATGTCGCGCCGGCCTATCATTATCTGCCGCCGCCACCTTCGACCGAGATCGGGAAGGGTGGGCCGTTCGAGCAGAACGACAAGCTGCGCGACGTGTCGCTGATCGGCCTCGGTAGGATCGAGGCGCCCGAGGACGTAATTCTCGATCGGCACGACAACCTTTATGCCGGCTCGCGCCACGGCGACATCATGAAGTTCTACGCGCCGGACTATGAGCGGATGGAAGTCTTCGCCCATATCGGCGGCCAGCCGCTCGGCATGGCGTTGGACCGCAACGACAACCTGTACTGCTGCATCGGCGGCATGGGGCTGTATCGCATCGCGCCGGACGGCAAGGTCGAGAAGGCGACCGACGAAACCAATCGCAGCCTGTGGTCGGTCAATGACGACAGCCGGTTGCGGCTCGCCGACGACCTCGACATCGCCGATGACGGCCGCATCTTCTTCTCGGAGGCGACGGTGCGCTACGAGATGGACGAATGGCCGGTCGACGGCCTCGAAGCGCGCGGCAACGGCCGCATCATCTGCTACGACCCGAACAGCAACACCACCCGCACCGTGCTTCGCGGTCTCAAATTCCCCAACGGCATCGCCATCGCCAGCGACCGGCAGTCGATCCTGTTCGCCGAGACCTTCGGCTGCTCGATCAAGCGCTATTGGTTCGACGGACCGAAGTCCGGCAAGGTTGAGGTGGTGATGGACAATCTGCCGGGCTATCCGGACAACATCAATCTCGCCTCGGACGGCAACTACTGGCTGGCGCTGGTCGGCATGCGCTCGCCGGCGCTCGATCTCGCCTGGCGGATGCCGGACTTCCGCCGCCGCATGGGCAAGCGGCTGCCGGTCGACGAGTGGCTGTTCCCGAACATCAACACCGGCTGCGTCGTCAAGTTCAACGAGCAGGGCCAGATCCTCGAATCCTTCTGGGATCTCGGCGGGGTCAATCATCCGATGATCACCTCGATGCGCGAGCATCGCGGGCATCTGTATCTTGGCGGCATCGCCAACAATCGCATCGGCCGCTTCAAGCTCGACGGCGCCGATCCGAACTTCGTGCAATACGACAAGCGATGGGGGAAGCAGGTATGATCCCGGCGCTTCGCGATTTCGCGCATCGTTTCCTCGGCCGCGGCGAGGGCGCCATCACGGTGCCGCCGTTCGACGGCGCGCTGAAACCGAACCAGACGCTCGAACACGCCGAGATCGTCGCGAGGCTTCCTGGCGCCGAAGATCTCGCGACCGACGGCACGTCGCTGTACGTCGCGGACGGCAACGCCGTGTTGCGGCTGGACGGTGCCGCGTTTGTCCCGGTGCGGCAGTTCGATCAGCCGCTGACCGCGCTTTGCGTATTGCCGGATGGCCGGGTCGCGGTGGCGCTGGCGGGGCGGGAGGTGCGGGTTTTCGCGCCGGGCGCCGGCAGCGATATCGCGATCAGTGGTGCCGGGATGACGGCCGTCAACGCGCTGGTGCCGGGGCGGGGCGGTGCGATCCTGGCGACGGACGGTTCGACCGAACGGCCGTATGCCGAGTGGGGCCGCGATCTGCTCAGCCATGGCCGCAGCGGCCGCCTGCTGTCGATCGATCCGGCCTCGCGCCAGGCGGACGTTCTCGCGTCGGGTCTGCGCTACGCCTTCGGCGCGGCGTCGTCGGGCGATGCCACGCTGGTGAGCGAAAGCTGGCGCCACCGGCTGATCGAGGTGAGCGCTGACGGCTCCACTAGGCCAGTGTTCGACCATCTGCCGGTTTATCCGTCGCGGTTGTCTCCGGCTGCCGGCGGCGGATTCTGGCTCACTGCCTTCACGGCCCGGACGCAGCTCATCGAATTCGTGCTGCGCGAGTCGGCCTATCGCCGCCGCATGATGGCGGAGATCGATCCCGAGTTCTGGATCGTGCCGCGGCTGAGCGCCGGGCATTCGTTCCGCGAACCGATGCAGGGCGCACATCTGAAGACCATGGGCATCATCAAGCCGTGGGCCCCGCCGCGCGCCTACGGGCTGGTGGTGCGGCTCGGACCCGACTATGCGCCGCTGTATTCGCTGCACAGCCGGGTCGACGGCAGCAACCACGGCGTCGTCGCCGCGGTGGAAGTGGCGGACAGCCTGTACGTGCTGGCCAAAGGGCCGGGCCGGCTGCTGCGCCTGAAACTCTCCGACATCCAAGGCGAGGCCGGCGCATGACGGACAACGTTCTGGAATTCCGCAAGGCGACCAAGCTGTATTCCGGCGTGCCGGCGATCGACTCGGTCGACTTCCAGCTTCGCCGCGGCGAGATCCATGCGCTGGTTGGTGAAAACGGCGCCGGCAAATCGACTCTGACCAAGGCGATGGCCGGGGTGGTGACGCTGACTTCGGGCACGATGCTGGTCGACGGCAAGGAGGTCGCACCGAAGACGCCGCTCGAAGCGCGGCACCTCGGCATCGGCATGGTGTTTCAGGAGAACAGCCTGGTGCCGACCATGACGGTGGCGCAGAATCTGTTCCTCGGCCAGGAGAAGTTCTACAACCGGCTGCGCGGCATCTACATCGCCGCCCAGCAATTCCTGCAGTCGCTGAATTTCGACGTGACGCCGACCGCGACGGTCGGCATGCTCGGCGCCGCGCAGAAACAGATGGTCGAGATCGCGCGCGCCGTGCTGCATCAGGCCAAGGTGATCATCTTCGACGAGCCGACCGCGACGCTGACGCCGGAGGAGAAGAAGTACTTCTTCGACCTGGTGCGCGACCTGCAGAAGCGCGGCGTCTCGATCGTGTTCATCTCGCATGCGCTGGAAGAGGCTCTGGCGCTGGCCGATCGCATCACCGTGCTGCGCGACTCCAAGCACGTCGTCACAGACGATGCCCGCAACTTCGACCGGGATCGCATCGTTCAGGCGATGGTCGGCCGCGACCTGTCGAACACGCTCTACGGCAAGCGCAAGACCACCGTGCGTCCTGCCGGCGAGCGAATGCTGACGATCCAGAATCTGAAGCTCGCGCCGATGGTGAAGAACAATTCGCTGTCGGTGTTCGCCGGTCAGATCACCGGCGTCTTCGGCCTGGTCGGCGCCGGCCGCACCGAGACGTTCAAGATCGCGGCGGGCGTGCTGAAGCGCGACTTCTTCCACGGCGGCGAGATCCTGCTGCGCGGCGAGCCGGTGCGTTACCGCGTGCCGGCGCCGGCGGTGAAGGACGGCATCGCCTACATCACCGAGGATCGCAAGGTCGAAGGCTTCTTCGAAACGATGTCGATCGCCCGTAACGTCTATCTCGGGCTGCTCGCCAAGTTTCCGCGCGGCCGCTTCCTGCTGTCGCGGCGCGAGGCGCAGTCGAGCGGCGAAAGCTGGATCAAGCAGCTCAACGTGCGGGCGATCAGCACCAAGGCGAAGGTGGTGGAGCTGTCCGGCGGCAATCAGCAGAAGGTGGTGATCGCCAAGTCACTGGTGCAAGATCCGAGCGTGGTGATCTTCGACGAGCCGACCCGCGGCGTCGACGTCGGCGCCATCGTCGAGATCCACGAACTGATCAACCGGTTGGCGGACGAGGGCCGTGCGGTGGTGGTGATCTCGTCCTACTTGCCGGAAATCCTGGCGTTGTCCGACCGCATCCTGGTGAGCCGCCAGGGCAAGGTGGTCGAGGAATTCTCCTCCCTTGATGCGACCGAGGAGAAAATCATGTACGCCGCAATTCACTGACGCCCGAACCTGTCGTCGCAGCGATGAGACCGCCCGTGCGCCCTGGTCGGGAGATCAGGGGCGTTGTCTGCCGGCGATGCGGGACGGCGCATGGCTGTCCTTTGCGGCGACGCCGATCCGCTCCATCATGGTGCCGGCGCGGCAGGCGCTGTAGTCGAGCAGCCAGCGCTCGAACGCGTCGGGCGCCAGCGCGGGCGCATACAGGAAGCCCTGGGCGACGTCGCAGCCCAGGTCACTCAGCAGTTGGAATTGCGCTTCCGTCTCGACGCCTTCGGCGACGACACTGAGGGCGAGGCTCTGGCCGACACGCACCACGGTGGTGACGACCGCGCGTGCGGTGGGGCTGGTTTCGAGTTCGCTCATAAAGCCGCGATCGATCTTCAGCTCCCGGATCGGCAATTGCGCCAGGCGATTGAGATTGGAATAGCCGGTGCCGAAATCGTCGAGCGACAGCCCGACCCCGATGCGGCGCAGCGCCATCATCGTCTCATGGGCCACCGAACGGTTGTCTTGCGCGACGCCTTCGGTGACCTCGAGCATCAGCGCTTGCGGCGGAAGCTGGTGCGTGGCGAGCGCTTCGGCAACCAGCGTCGGCAGCCCGGCGTTCTCGAAGTTGATCGGCGACAGATTGACGGAGACGCTCGGGACGTCGAGCCTCTGGTCGCGCCAGATGCCCATCTGCCGGCAGGCCTCTCGTATCGACCAGCATGCAATCTGATCGATCAGGCCACATTCTTCGGCAAGCGGAATGAATTTCGTCGGCGGCACGAAACCGAGCACCGAGTCGTGCCAGCGGGCCATCGCTTCGACACCGTGCAGTTCGCCGTCGGCGGTTCGGATCTGCGGCTGGTAATGCAGCGCGAGGCGGTTGTTCGCGAGCGCCGCGCGCAATGCCGTCACATAGGCCATCCGCTGTTCAGCCACACCGTCCAGGTCGTTGCTGAACAGCCGGTAGGTCGAGCGCCCGGAGCGCTTGGCGCGATACATCGCCGTGTCGGCCTGATTGATCAGGGTATCGATATCGGAGGCGTTGTCGGGATACAGGCTGATGCCGACACTGGCCGACATCGGCACCTGTGTGTTGCAGAGCGCGAACGGCCGCATCAGCGCTTCGGTGATCCGCGCCACGATCGGTTCGACCTCGGCGGGCTCGCGGTCGGGCAGCACGACGACGAACTCGTCGCCGCCGAGCCGGCCGACGACATCGCCGGGCTCGACCTGATCACGCAGCCTGCGCGCGAACTCGACCAGAAATGCGTCGCCGGCGGCATGGCCGAGCGTGTCGTTGATGTCCTTGAAATTGTCGACGTCGAGAAACGCCAGCGCGATCGTTCGTCCATGCGGACAGACGGATGTCGCCGCCGCGATCAGATCGCGTAGCCGCGAACGATTCGGTAGTCCCGTCAGCATGTCGAAATACGCCAGCCGGTTGATCTGCGCGCGCGCCTCCATCCGCTCGATCGCCAGCGCGCCGAGGTGAAGACAGGCGTCGACGATGCGCCGATGCCAACGGCTCGGCGGCCGGCTCGCGCGGAAGTAGAATGCGAAGGTGCCGATCACACGGCCATCCTGGGCCTTGATCGGTGACGACCAGCAAGCGCGCAACCCGATCTCGAGCGGGCGCGTCTTGAAAGATTCCCAGCGCGGATCCGTCTCGAGATCGATCGCGAGCACCGGCTTGCCGAAATAGGCCGCGGCGCCGCATGAGCCGATCTGCGGGCCGATCGAATGACCGTCGAGAGCACGAGAGTAATCGTCGGGCAGGCTCGGGCCGCCGAGCGGATGCACCAGTCCCTGCGCGTCGACGTGCAGGATCGAGCATACCACGTCGGGCGCGATCTTCTCGACGAAGCGGCACATCCGTTCCGCAACGTCGATGATCGGGATGTCGTCGGCGAGCGCGCCCAGCGTCAATTGCTGCAGCGTGCGTAATTGGCGGGTTTCCGAGATGTCGGTCAGGAGCGAGAAGACTTGCGTGATGTTGCCCTGCGTATTTCGGAGCGCCTTGACGTCGGCCGAGATCCAGATCTCTTCGCCATGCTTGTCGTAGACCAGGACCTCTTCCTCGCCGCCGTGGTAGTCGCCGATCCATCTCTTGAGGCTTGCGATGGTGCGAAGCTTGGTATGCGGCCCGGCGAGCAAGTCGACGATGTTGCGGCCTTTGGCGTCATCGGCGCTGTAGCCGAACAGTCCCTCGAAAGCCGCGTTGGTGTAGACGATCGTCAGGTCAGGATCAGTTACCAGCACCGCACGGTTGGTGCGATCCGCGATCGAGGTGAGGAGCTGAATGCCCTTCCGCCGCTTCAGCTCGGTCGTCAGATCGCGTGCTGTGACGAGCACGTAGTCATGGCCGTCGACGCAGATTGTCGATCGCGTCAACTCCGCACTGACCGCTGTGCCGTCAGGTCGCGCGATGTCGATCGCAAGGCCGTGCTCGGACGCAAACACATCGAGGTCCGGCCCGGAAGCCGTTTCCGATGCGATCGCATCGATGCCGAGGCGGTCCGCGGAGCGGCCGATCATCTCTGTACTGGCAACACCCCAGATATGTTCCGCCGCTTGGTTGAAGAAGCAGATGCGATGATTGTGATCGATGATCACCGCCGCATCCCGCGTGTGATCCAACGCGACACGCCACAGTGACTGATCATCGCGGGAACTGGTTTGTTGTCGCATCGCCCAAATCGATCACTGTGGAAACTACGAGGTAGGTGCCGCTGGCGAACTATATGTAGGAACTAATCTATCCACGGTAACGTGACGAAATCGTTGTCGTGGGGCAGGACGGTTTCATCCTTACAATTCCGTTGCTGGAATGAGCTGCAGGACGACTGTCGCGGACTGTCGTCGAGCCGGTCCCGGCCGCTCGGGGCCACAGGAGCCGCGAGGCGCGAACCAATTCAACGCTTATTAGCGCGGGGGGACGTCAGTCGTCGTTCGGAGGTGCAGGGCGTGTCGCGCCGAAGATGGGCGCAAACGCGGTCCGTAGGGCGAGGTCCACGTCGGTCATCACCACCGGTCGCCCGAGGTCGACCAGGCTGGTGACGCCATAGCGCGGATCGCTGATCCCGCAGGGCACGATCGCCTTGAAATGCGACAGATCGGGTTCGACGTTGATGGCGATGCCGTGCAGCGACACCCAGCGCTTCAGCCGAACGCCGATCGCCGCGATCTTGTCCTCGTAGCCGTCGCCTTTGTCGGGGCGGCGGACCCAGACGCCGACCCGATCCTCACGCCGCTCGCCGCGGACGTTGAAGGCGTCGAGGGTGGCGATGATCCATTGCTCGAGCGCTGCCACATAGGCGCGCACGTCCGGACGCCGGCGCTTCAGGTCGAGCATCACATAGGCGACCCGCTGGCCGGGGCCGTGATAGGTGAGCTGGCCGCCACGGCCGGTGGTGAACAGCGGGAATCGCTCTTCCAGCAGGTCGGTGGCGTGACCGCTGGTGCCTGAAGTGTAGAGCGGCGGGTGCTCCAGCAGCCAGACCAGCTCGGGCGCTTCACCTGCGGCGATCGCAGCGGCCCGCGCTTCCATGGTCGCGACCGCCTCGGGATAGGGCACGGGCGAATCGGAAATGCGCCATTCCACGGCCGGCGAGCCGTCAGCGGGCTTCAAGGCGGTCCAATCGAGCGTCTGGCGGGGGGAAGTGGCGGCGTTAATCATTGGATAACCATAACGTGGTGTGGTCGACCACGTCTTCGTTCCTCAGGCAAGTCAGTCCGGGTTCCAGTGCCGACACTCGATAAAGTTTCCGTCGATCTGATGGTGGTTCTCGGGACCACCTCGATGCCGATTCATCAGGTGTTGCGGCTCAGCCGCGGCGCGATCATCGAACTGGATGCCACCGAAGCCGACGAGGTCAAGATCCTCGCCAACAACATGCCGATCGCATCCGGCATGGTGTTGGTCGATCGCAACCGAATTGCGGTCGAGGTCAAACAGATGTTGCCGCGATCCCCAGATCGCAGATGATCTGGCCTTGTGGCCTCTTCATTGTTTTGTTAAATGGGCGCCGTCGATCCGGTCGGCGATGCCCGACACCGGTCCCAAGCGCTCGTGGCGGAATTGGTAGACGCGCTGCCTTGAGGTGGCAGTGAGTAAAATCGTGGGGGTTCGAGTCCCTCCGAGCGCACCACTTCCGCGCCGGCCAGTGTTTTTCGGCGCAACCTCCCAAAGAATCTGACGAACCGGTGTCTCGCATAAGAACTGCGAGGACGTCGGCATTCGGACGCTTGACGCTCGATCGTCAGGACAGGCGGGGATCGAGGGCAAACGGCTCGATTGCTGCGATTTTGATCCGCTCGGCGCCAGGATGCCGGCGGTTGATCAGAACGTTCAAATCCGGTGATCCCTCGATTGGGACGATCGCGGATGGCACTCGCAGCAGCGGGGCTTCGACGTGCACCAGCTTCTCCAGAACACAGAGAACCGGCGATGTCGCGCAGGAGGTGACGGGCCGGCCGGCGGTATTCCAGCGGCCATCGAAGAGCAGTCCATAACCGCCGTCGAACGCCCGAGCGTGACGGGCGACAGACAGTCGCCACGGGCGCATCAGGCTGCTGCGCCCCAGGCGATCTTGCCGAGAAGAATCTCGATCAGCCGGGCGCCAGCCTCGGTCTGCGCGACGGTCAGGGGTGTTTCGCCGGCCAGCTCAGCCAGAGGACGGCGAAGCCAGAGGCTGGCCTTGTCCGCACCGAAGGTGTCCTCGGCGAGGCTCTGAATGCGCAGCAGGCGGACGGCGCGGTCGGATTCGTCGATCGTGAGCGGCTGATTGCGCTCGGCGCGGTGTCGGCGGGTCCGCTTCGGGATGACGAACTGTTCGATTTCCTGATCGCTCAGCCCGGCGTGGCTCAATCCCTGGAGTGCGGCGAGGGGGAGCCGGTTGCGGACCACCATGGCCAGCTCAGCCTGGGAGCGAACCGTTGTACCGAGCACCGGCTTGCCGCCGAGCTTATCCGCGACCGTCTCGATGATGGACATCGTCTGCTCCGCCCAGAGCGTCGGCAATGTGCCATCAAGTTATTGGCGAATTGCCGGACGGCAAGGGCTGGGTGCGGGTAATCAGAATCAGTGATTGAGCGGGCGAGGGCGGCTGCCGGTGTCGAGCGGACCGCGCTGCAGGCCTTCCGGAGCGATGCCGACGCTGCCGGCGATCGGGCGTGCGGCGGCTCCGATATCGATCGAGGTCGACCGGTCGCTGACGTTTCGGACGAGCCGCGGGGCTTGGCGCGCGGCGCGATCCGCCTTCACCGGTACCATGGCGCGGATCGCCGGGGCACTGCGCTCGGGAATCGCGAACAGGCTCGCCGATGGCACCGGCAGGGCGATCAGGTTGTCCGCCGACTCGATCGAGGTCTGGCGTGGCCAGGGAGAGCGCTGCGGCGTCGGCACTTGGTCCCGCGCCAGGCGATTCGACCGGATCGGCGCGCTGCCCGGAAGCAAACGACCGCGATCGAGACCGATATCCGCGATCTCGGGAACGGGCAGCATCTGTTCGTTGGCAAACACGAAGCGCGGCACCTTGGGCCAGCGCGCGCGCGCTACGGCCTCCGGTGCCGAGTGCAGCCGCCACTCCTGGGGCGTGGTCGGGGTCTTCGGCAGGTTCGGCGTTGCCGCGACCACATGCACGATCTTGTAGCCGCCAGCCTTCAGCGCCTGCAGAATGCGCGGGAGCGCCGCCACCGTGCGGGGCTGGATATCGTGCAGCAGCAAGATACCTTTGCCCTTGGCGGCCAGCCGGCTCATGGCCAGATGAAACACTGTGTCAGGCGATACATGGCGCCAGTCGTCGGCCGGGAAGTCCGCACTCCACGTCTGGATTCCACGCGAGGCGAGGTAGCCTTCTACGGCTTCGGCGCGCAGCAGGCCGGGGATACGGAAGAACGGCGAAAGCGCCGCGCGGTCGCCGCCGAGTGCGGCGAGCGTCGAAGCGATGCCTTGGTCGACCTCCTGCTGGGCCTGCTCCACCGTCATTCGGTTGAAGCTCAGCGGGTGATTCTGGCTGTGGGTGCCGATGGTGTGGCCTGCGTCGCGCAGCTTGCGGACGCCTTCGGGAAACGTTTTCGCCATCCGCCCGACCACGAAGAACGTCGCCTTGACGCAGTCCTTGGCCAGGATGTCGAGGACCTGATTGCTTTCCCGCGGCAACGGCCCGTCGTCGAAGGTGAGTACCACCTCGTGGTCGCGCAGCGGCAGCGTCTCGGGATATTGCATCGTCCCGATCCGCGGATGCTCGAGCGGATCGACGACCAGCGTGCGGGAGGTCCCGAGCGCATCGGGATTACCGGGGCAGCCGGCAGCGCGAGCCGGATCGAGGGAGAGAGCCAGTGCAGCAGCGACACAAGCCGCGCCGAACAACGAGGAGATCCGCAACGAACGTTCAATCAACAGTGCACCGCCTTCACGCGACCGACAGCACGGATCACGACGTTCGGCCCATTCGGCCAAACTAGATTCAACGTCGTGAACGGCCGCTTAACCGTTCAAGGTTCCATGGCATTTCTGGGACCGGAAGTCCGGTTCAGCGTGCAGTGCGGCTATGCGTATCCGAGGCGACGGCGTGCCCAGGGGCACCCGCCGGCACCACATGCACCACGCGATAATGGTTCTCGCGCAGCCAGCGCAGAAATGCCGGAATCATCTCGGCGGTCTGCTTGCGCGGATCGTGGAACAGGATGATGCCGCGGCCGGCCGCGGTGAGGCGCTCGGTAATCAGCGCGAGCTGTTCATCCGGCGTCATCGGCTTCCAATCGCTGGCCCACAGATCGGCCCCGAACACCGGAATGCCGCGCGCCTGCAGATTGTCCAGCAGGGCCGGGGTGGATTCGAAGTACGGGAAGCGGAAGAACCGGGTTGTCGGCACCGGAATGCCTTTGGCGCGCATCACGGCTTCATCGGCGGCGATACCGCGGTCGATCTCGGTCAGTGCGTCCGCATAGCTCAGCGTCGACAGGTGCTGATGGGTGTAGGTGTGGTGGCCGATGGTGTGCCCGCCGGCCGCGATCCGCCGGACCATGTCGCCCATGCTGGAAGCCGGCTTGCCGACCAGGAAAAAGGTGGCGCGGACACATTCGTCGGCGAGGGCCTTGAGGACGGCCGGTGTCGTGGCTGCCGGACCGTCGTCGAAAGTGAGCACGATTTCGTGGTCGGCGAGCGGCAACGTCTGCGGAAAGCTCTTCAGGCCGACCTGCGGATAGGTGGCCGCATCGATGGTCAGCACGCGGGATGTTCCGAGCGTTCCCGGACGCGGACATTCGGCCGCCTGAACCGTCCCACCGAGCGCGACGATGGCAAGCATTGCAGCAGCGGTGCGCGCGATGATCACGACACCCTCCGGACCAGCGGATTGTTGCAGGGTGTCACGATTATCATTGCGCTTTGCTTCACCGATTGGTTATTGCCACGAGCATTCGAGCCGCCGCTCGACAGCGCATCTTGCCCGACGGCTGCCGACATCTGCAACCAGTAAAACCCGTAGGGGGCCCTCATGACCGATGACGTGGACGCGGTCGTGCGACCCGATTTGGCTACGCTCGACCATGAGGCGATGCGGGACGACCATGGCAATTTGCGGGCCGGGTTCGTGGAGGCGGTGTCGCAAGCGATCGCCGCCGAGGATGCGGTCTGGCTACGCGGGCTGGTGTCGGAGCTGCACGAGGCCGACCTCGGCGATCTGATCGAGGCACTGGAATCCGACGAGCGCGTCCGGCTGGTGGAACTGACCGGGGCGGATTTCGACTTCTCGGCGCTGAATGAAGTCGATGAAACCGTCCGCGAGGAGATCCTCGAAGAGCTCGAACCGGAGACCGTCGCCGAGGGCGTTCGCGAACTCGACTCCGACGACGCCGTCGAGTTGCTGCAGGTGCTCGACGAGGAGGATCAGGAGGAGATCCTCGACAAGCTGCCGCCGTCCGAACGCGACGCGCTGGAACGCAGCCTGGACTATCCGGAGAATTCTGCCGGCCGGCGGATGCAGACCGATTTCATCGCGGTGCCGCGCGATTGGACGGTCGGCGAAGCGATCGACTTCATGCGCGAAACAGCGGAACTGCCGGAGCGGTTCTACGAGATCTACGTCGTCGACGGCGTCAATCATTGGCAGGGGGCGGTGTCGCTCGACCGGTTGCTCCGCTCGCACCGGAATGTGCCGTTGACCGAACTGGTCGATGAGGATCGTCGCAAAGTCTCGGTCGACGACGATCAGGAGGAAGTGGCGCGGCTGTTCGGGAAGTACAACCTCGTCGCTGCGCCGGTGATCGATGGCCAAAACCGGCTGGTCGGCGTGATCACCATCGACGACGTCGTCGACGTGATCGAAGAGGAAGCCGACGAAGACCTCAAAGCGCTCGGCGGCGTCACCAGCGATGAAGAGCTGTCCGACCGGGTGTGGACGATCGCGCGTGGCCGGTTCAACTGGCTGCTGGTCAATCTCGCCACGGCGTTCCTTGCGTCCTCGGTGCTGGGGCTGTTCGAGGATCAGTTGCAGCAGATGGTGGCGCTGGCGGTGCTGGCGCCGATCGTTGCCAGCCAGGGCGGAAATGCCGCGACGCAAACCATGACGGTGGCGGTGCGGGCGCTGGCCACCCGCGAACTCGGCGCTTGGAACGCGGTCCGGGTGGTGATGCGCGAGGCGCTGGTCGGACTGGTAAACGGGGTCGCCTTCGCGCTGATCACCGGCATTGCCGCCTACGCCTGGTTCAAGGTGCCTGGCCTTGGTTTCGTCATCGGACTGGCGATGGTTGCGAACCTGATTGCCGGTGCACTTGGCGGCATTTTAATACCGATGGCATTGGAGCGCATGCGCGCCGATCCGGCGGTGGCTTCGGGCACTTTCGTCACCACCGTGACTGACGTGGTCGGCTTTTTTTCCTTCCTCGGCATCGCGACATTGTGGTTCGGACTGAAGTAGTCGCTGCTCGGCTGCCGGCTGGCCGGCGGTTCCATCGTTCGTGAATAGTCCAGAGGCTGGCTCCAGTCTCGATTGCCCAGGCACGCTGGTGATCGCGATGTCAGGCCGGCGAGCTCACTGCAGGTCGGAACAAATTGGTAAGCTCGTTGCCCTGCGACGATTGGCAGTGGAACGCGATCGGTTCATAATACTAAAGATCAGTCTGCGTGACCGAAATGCGAGACGATCGCCATGGAAACCGCCGAAGCGCATGTCATCGAGGCGCATGGAGCCAGGATCCCTGCACTTGGGCTCGGCACCTGGGAACTAAGCGGACACGTCTGCTCGCGAACCGTCGAGCAGGCGTTACGGCTCGGCTATCGGCATATCGACACTGCGCAGATCTACGCCAACGAACGCGACGTCGGCGAGGGCATCCGCAATTCCCACATCCGCCGTGAACAGATCTTCGTCACCACAAAGGTCTGGACGACGCATTTCGCTCCGAACGATCTGATCCGCTCGGCCAAGGAAAGCCTGGTCAAGTTGCGGCTGTCCGAGGTTGATCTGCTGCTGCTGCACTGGCCGAATTCGCATGTACCATTGGCCGAGACGCTCGGTGCGATGGCGCGCGCGCGCGAGCTCGGACTGACGCGGCATATCGGGGTCTCGAACTTCACGGTCGCCTTGCTTGCTGAGGCCGTTGCGGTCTGCCCGGCGCCGCTGGTGTGCAATCAGGTCGAGTATCATCCGTTTCTCGATCAGCAAAAGGTGCTCGCCGCCTGTCGGTCGCACGGTCTGGCGCTGGTCGCCTACAGTCCGATCGCCCGCGGCAATGCCAAGAAGAGCGAAGTGCTGACTAAGATCGGCACGGCCCACGACAAGACTGCCGCTCAGGTGTGTCTGCGCTGGTTGATCCAGCAGAATGTCGCTGCGATCCCGCGCAGCTCGCGGCTGGAGCGGCTGGCGCAGAACATCGCAGTCTTCGATTTCGAGCTGTCGGAGGCGGAGATGCAGGAGATCTTCACACTCGGCAGCCCCAAGGGGCGGCTGACCACCACGGCGACTGCGCCGGACTGGGACTGAAACCTCCCGTTGCCGTTGACCTCGCAACCGAAATCCCGCACGTCCCGGAGACGATCGTCCGTGCGGTGGTGAGCGATGTTCTTCCTTCTTTCCAAGGTCTTCGGCTTCTTTGTTCATCCGTCGAACACGATCGCGATGATTTGCGCGGTGGGCGTGGTTCTGTTGTTGACGCGATGGCGGCGGGCAGGGCGGGCCCTGCTGGTCGCGGGCGTCGTCCTGCTTCTGATCGTCGGCTATTCGCCGCTCGGCAATTTGCTGATGCTGTCGCTGTCGGAACGGTTTCCACCGTGGCAGGACACTGGCCGAGCGCCGGACGGGATCATCGTGCTCGGCGGAGCGATCAACTCCGAGGTCAGTACCGCGCGCAATGCGCTTGAGCTCGATGCGTCGGCCGAACGAGTCTTTGCCGCGCTCGATCTGGCGCGACGCTATCCGCAGGCGCGGATCGTCTACAGCGGAGGTAGCGGCAATCTGATCCAGCGGTCGGCAGCCGAAGCCCCGATCGCAGGCGAACTGCTGAAACGCTTCGGCATCGCCGCCGATCGTGTCGTGCTGGAGGACAAGTCGCGGACCACAGCGGAGAACGCCGCCTACACGCGCGCTCTGGTATCGCCGAAGCCGGGCGAGTTGTGGCTGCTCGTGACGTCGTCGTTCCACATGCCGCGGTCGATGATCGCGTTTCGTGATGCCGGCTTCGACGTCGTTGCTTATCCGGTGGACTGGCGGACGCGCGGGCCCGAAGACATGGCGCTGCCGTTCGCGACGTTGGCGTCTGGGTTGGCGCGCACCGACGTCGCTGTGCACGAATGGGCGGGGCTGCTTGCCTATCGCCTCGGCGGCAAGACCACGTCGTTGCTGCCGTCGCGTTAGTGCAGAGGTCAGTCGTGGCGCGGCAGGCCGAGCCGGTAGACCCCGCGGAAGTCGTTCGGGTCGGCCGGTTTACCTTTGCGATAGATGACCAGCCGGCCCTCTAGCGCCAATGCGACTGCGGCGCGGCGGATCGGCATCAGCAGGCCGTGCCAATCGCCGTCGGGGCGGAGCTGATGGGCGATCTCCGGCGCACTGAGCGTGCCATGCCCGGCTTTGTTCAGCACGGCGAGAATGTCGTCTTCCATGACGGAGACGGGCGAAGCGGTGGCGGGTGCCGAATCGTGAGGGGTCATCGCAATGCAGTGCCGCATTGGTCTGTACGCCGCAACCTCGACTGATTGACAGCCGCAACCGCGGTGGATTGATTATCGCGTGACGCAGGACTGCGGGGATGAAGGAGTTTTCGGCTATGGCGCGGACGCTGGTGATCGGCAACAAGAACTACTCGTCGTGGTCGATGCGGCCCTGGATCGCGCTGAAGGCCGCCGGCATTGCGTTCGACGAAGTCGTGATCCCGCTCTATACGGGCGATGCCGACAAGCGGCGCATCCTCGCCTTCACGGCAGCCGGCAAGGTGCCTGTGCTGGTCGATGGTGACGTCACCATCTGGGATTCTCTGGCGATCATCGAATACGCCGCCGAGCGCTTTCCCAAAGCCCAGCTCTGGCCAGACGACGTCGCTGCACGGGCTCATGCGCGGTCGGTGTCGGCGGAGATGCACTCGGGCTTCGCTGCGCTCCGCAGCGAGTGCGGCATGAATATCCATCGGCCGGTCGGTGCCAAGCCGCTCTCGGATGCCGCGCGCGCCGACATCGCCCGGGTGCAGCAGATCTGGATCGACTGTCGCCACCGCTACGGCATGTTCGGGCCCTACCTGTTTGGCCGCTTCACCGCGGTCGACGCGATGTTCGCTCCGGTCGTGCATCGGTTTCGTACCTATGCGGTCGAGGTCGATCCGATCGTCCAAGGCTACATGCAGGTGATGATGGCGCTGCCGGCGTTCCAGGAGTGGACTCAGGCGGCGCTCGCCGAAAGTTGGATCATCGACAAGTTCGAGGTCGGCTGAGCCGCAGCAGGGGATTCATTCCCAATCTCTGCAAACACCTCGTGATTTGCGCCTAGATCGCTGAAAAATCAGCAAAATTGGGGCGCCAGCCATGCGTGAAGCACTGGCCAGAGAAGCCCCTCCCGTGCTATAAGCGCGCGGGGCTAGGGGAACCGGTCACACCCGGCCACAAGGGATAGATCGGTATTCAAATGGCGCAGGAGTTGAGCGTTGAAGCACAAGTTCGTGGTAGGTGAATCCGTCTATTTTACCGCCAGCAACGTTGCCCGTCCGGCAGCCAGCGGCATGTACGAAATCATCCGGCTGCTCCCGACCGACGGGTCTGATTGTCAGTACCGTATCAAGAATATCTCCGAGGCGTTCGAACGAGTCGCCAAGGAGAGCCAGCTCAGCGTCTGCTGAGCCGCGCATCGTCTTTCTTCCAACGACATAACAGCCTCTGAGATCATCATCGCTGTCCTGACGCCCTTCCGGGGCCGGGACAGCGATCTCGGACGCGCTTCGTCAAGCCTTGCGCCTATTTTGGTCGTAAAGTCGGTGTTGAGTCGCCGGACAGGCGTTTAGGGGACAACGCGCATGGATTGGGCTGCTTGGTCGGCGTCGTTCGACCGTATTTTGCATTCACCGAATTTTCCGATGCTGGCTACCGTGGTCGTCGCGGCTTTCGTCGCTTTGTTGATTGTGATCGCGCTGCTTCGCGCCGACAAGTCGGTCGCCAATGGCGCGCTAGTGGTCATCACGCTCGGCGCGATCGGGTTGACCGGCTATGTTCTGTATCGGACGCCTGGAAGCGTCTTCGGCGGTGCGGCTCCAGTTGCGGCCGATGAGAAGATGCCGAATGTGACGGCAATGCCGGCGCTGGCGTGCATCGATGACCTCGCCGGTGACATGGTGCTGTCGGCCTGCGAGCGGGCGCTTTTCAGTTCGCCGGAAGCGGTCGCGGCGGCGGTGTCCTACGCTTCGGCCCAGGTGGCGCGGCTGACCGCGCTCGGCGACGCCGCCGTTGCGGACAGGCGGACGGCGCCGGAGCTGAACCGGCTGCGCCGCGCCGTCGAGCGCGATCGCTACGGCTTGATCGCCTATGTGCTGGCGTCGCAGGACCGTTGTCAGGCCAGCGAATGCCCTGCCTTCCGTTCGCTCAGCGACAGCACTCGGATCGTGGCGAACATGGCAGATCATCTCTACGAAAATACCTTGACCCGCTACGCCCCGAGCTGGGGCACGCCGGCAGCGGCAGGCGTCGGCAGCGCTGCTTCGACGCAGACGCCGCCGCCACCGGGCGTGGCGGGCGTCACCGAGGCGCCGAGCGGCAAGCCGACCGACATCGACTTCCCGACATCGGCCTCGATTCCTGCGGTCAGCATCATGGCCCCTGAGCCGGGACAGGGCGCCGCCGCTTCGGCAAAGCCGGCCGCTCCGGCAGCCCATAACGGCGCGGCCAACGCCAAGGCCAATCCCTCCGCCAGCGCCAAGAAGCCGCCAGCTGCCACGCATTCGCCTGCAGCCCACAGCAGCAATGAAGCAGCGCCTTCAGCGGCGGCCAAGCGACCGCCAGCGCCTCCCAGGCCGAAGCCGGCGCCGCCGGTGCAGCTTGCGCCACAAGCCGTCAACCCGGATAACTGAAAGGCGGCATTCGCCGCGTCAGGGTGTTCCAAAGCGATGGCACTGCATCTCATCAAGCTCGCGGTCGGCTGCGAGTCGGTGAAGGATTTGACCGAGCGCGTTGCAGAGCGCGTCAAGCGGACTGGGCAGCACATCCACATCACCCGCATGGTGCCGAAGCGCGACGCCGAGCTGCTCGACGGCGGCTCGCTGTATTGGGTGATCCGCGGCGAGATCGCGGCGCGCGAGAAACTGATTGCGATCGAGCCGTTTCGCGACGGTGAGGGCATCAGCCGATGCCGGCTGGTGCTTGAGCCGGAAGTGCACCCGGTCAGCCCGCGGCCGATGCGGCCGTTCCAGGGCTGGCGCTATCTCAACGCAGCCGACGCGCCGCCGGATCTCGGCAGAGCCGCCGAGGGGATCGCGGCGATGCCGGAGGCGATGCGCCGCGAGCTGCGCGAGCTTGGCCTGCTGTAGGCGCAATCACCGGACGATTGGCGAGGACGCTTGGCGGCTCAGACCGCGATGTTGTCGATCAGCCGTGTCTTGCCGAGCTTGGCGGCGACCAGCAGCCGGACCGGGCCGTCCTTGAGCGACTTGATCGGCGCCAGCGATTCCGCGTGACGGGCTTCAAGATAATCGAGCACGAAGCCCGCCGCAGTAATCTGCTCGGCTCCCGCGGCAAGCGAGGACGCGATGCTCTTGCCCGCTCGCGCCCGTTTGGCGACATCCTTCATCGCTCGGTACAGCGTCGGCGCCACCGCGCGTTCTTCCGGCGACAGATAGACGTTGCGCGACGACATCGCGAGGCCGTCGCGCTCGCGCACGGTCGGTGCGCCGACCACCTTCACGCCCATATCGAGGTCGGAGGCCATCCGCGTCACCACGCGGAGCTGCTGGAAGTCCTTCGAGCCGAAAATCGCGACGTCCGGCCGGCACTGAATGAACAGCTTGCCGACCACCGTGGCGACGCCGCCGAAGAAGTGCGGGCGGAAACGGTCTTCGAGGCCGGCGACGGCGGGGCCTTCGGTCGAGATCTTGGAGGCGAAGCCTTCCGGGTACATCACCTTGACGTCGGGATTCCAAATCAGGTCGACATCCTCCGCGGCGAGCTTGGACGCGTCGGCCTTGAAGGTTCGCGGATAGGAGCCGAAGTCCTCGTGCGGCGCGAATTGGGTCGGGTTGACGAAGACCGAGACCACCACCTTGTCGGCGCGGCGCTTCGCCAGCCGGACCAACGACAGATGGCCGTCGTGCAGCGCCCCCATGGTCGGAACCAGCGCCACGCTGGCGTTGCGCCGGCGCAGCTCTGCGAGCGCGCGGCGAAGGGCAGGGAGGGTGCGGGCGACAACGGGAGGACGGGACATCGAAGGCTCGATCGCGGTCAGCGGAGACAAGCCGCACCAGGCGGCGGCGGGAAGGAATCCGATCTTATCAAGCCCTGTCTCTGACCGCCACATGGACCGTCGGCTGCGAACCTGCCTTTGGCAGCGGCGGCTGAGTCTGATTGCAGCTACCCGGCATGCAGCGGATTCATCATGGAGCGTGAAGCGGCTGGGTTCTCCGCTGTCCGTCTGACGCAATTTGTTCTTCCCCGAGATTGCCGATTTCAAACCTCGGCCGAGAGGCAAGTCGGTGCTGATCGATCTCGCCGCAAACTGCCTGGGGCTCTGCGACGTCGTCGTGCTCGGTGACAAGAAATGCCTCCGAGAAACGACGGTGGTCCTGCGTATCGTAGTGGCGTTCTGCTACCTCGCGCACGGACCGCCTCGAGGATCACAATCGGAACGCAGCCAACAGCCCGCTGTTGCGCGGTGGGGACATTCCGGAGAAATGGCGAGCGTTTGCAATCGGTCGGAATAGCTGCCGACACGCGTTGATGGGGCCTTGTGCAGTTGCACAATGACGGGGCGGTAATCTGCTAATCTTTGATCTTTCTGTCATGTGGCTGTGATTTATAGTCGTGTCGTCGGTCGTCCTGGGCGTGGGCCGCTGATCGACGCGGGATGAATGATGACTCGCGGAATCACAGTTCTGCTCGTGCTGTGCGTCGTATCGGCGGTCGGATACTTGACCGCCTCGAAGTGGGCGATCCGCCACCAGACGTTGACGTTCTTCGATGCGTCACGGCAGCGGCCCGTCGAGATCGCGATCGCGGTTCGTCGCGACAAAGAGATGCAGGCCGAAGCCGGACTGGCCGAGCTCCCGGTCGCTGTTCTCAACCACGGCAATACCGTGAAGTTCACGGAGTACTCGTTCCTCGCCAATCTATTCGCGGTGCGCGGTTATCTCGCGGTCAGCATCCAGCACGATCTGCCCTCGGACGCGCCGCTGGTCACCAAGGTGGGCGAGCCCTATGTCGGGCGGCTGCCGGTTTACGAGAAAGGAGTCGCCAACATCGAGTTCGCAATCGCTCAGTTGAAGGCCGTCGTCCCGAACGCTGATTATCAGCATCTGACGATGGTCGGTCATTCCAACGGCGGCGACATTTCGATGTACTACGCGCAGCTTCACCCCGAACGGATCAGACGTGTGGTGACGCTAGATAATCTGCGGGTGCCGTTCATGATCGACGGCCGGTTCAAGACGCTGACGTTCCGCTCGCAGGATCCGGTTTTCAAGACCGATCCGGGCGTCATTCCCGCACAGGACGTTTGCGACAAGGCCGGTATCACTGTCGTCAAAACCGGCTTCCAGCATACCGAGATGAGCGATCGCGGGCCCGAGGTGGTCAAGAACGCGATCGCAGCGTCGCTCGACAGGTTTCTCGACGATAAAGCTCCGGGCTCGTCTGTTCAGCGAACGAGCAGGGTGGCCGCGGCGAAGTAGGTCTTCGCGACCGTCGCTGCAGCGGGGTGGTGCGGGACGGGCTGCTGCCGCATTGACCGCCGATCCGGCCATCGCCACATAGGACTCGCCGAGCCGAGCGAGTGAGATGCCCCGCGATCCAACCCGATCTTCAATCGATCCGTCCCAGCAGACGCCGCAGACGACTGAGCGCATGCCTGCGGCCTCGTCGTCGTCGGATGAAATCGCAGCGTTCGTCGCCAAGGCGCGCGCGATGGCGCCAGGAGGCGCCCAGGCGCGTGGCCGTCTGGTGTTCGCGCTCGACGCCACCATGAGCCGGCAACCGACTTGGGATATGGCGTGTGCGCTCCAGGCCGATATGTTTCGCGAAGCTGAGGCGATCGGCAGCTTGGACATCCGGCTTGTCTATTATCGTGGGTTCAACGAATGCAGGGCGTCGGGGTGGATTTCCTCCGGCGCCGAATTGGCGCGGCTGATGGGCAAGATCGACTGCCGCGGTGGTCACACCCAGATTGGCCGGGTTCTGTCCGATGCGCGCCGCGAAGCGGTCAGCGCCGGGGTGCGTGCGGTGGTATTCGTCGGCGATGCGATGGAAGAGGCTGCGGACGATCTCTGCGCCAAGGCCGGCGAGCTCGGGATGCTCAAGGTCCCTGTGTTCGTGTTCCAGGAGGGAGTCGATCCCGTCGCCGAGCAGGCCTTCCGCGAAATCGCACGGCTCAGCGGCGGCGCCTGGTGCCGGTTCGATCCGGGGGCAGCGGCGCAGCTCCGTGAGCTTTTACGTGCAGCCGCCGCTTATGCGGCAGGCGGGCGCGAGGCGCTGCAGCGGCTGGCCGCAAGCGGCGGCGGCGCGGCACTGCTGCTCGGGCAGATGCGGTAGCGAGAAGAGTGCGGCGTCGTGCTTTTTTGGCATGATCGCCCTATATTCCGATCATGCCTACGTTGATTGCCGGCGCCATCGCCGTTTTCGTCATTTACACGCTGCTGCAGATGTTCCGCTCGGCGAACCCTGCGGTGCTGGCGCGCGCTCTGAAGATTGCCGGCGGGATCGTCACCCTCGCGGCGGCGCTGTTTACCGGCGCCAAAGGCGAACTGGCTGTCGCGATCCCGCTCGGCCTGTTCGGCGCTGGGCTGTTGGGCTGGACGCCGCTGCAGAATGCCGGCTTCGGCAATTTCGGCCGACTGTTCGGGGGCGGCGGCGCAAGGTCGCGCGGGCAAGCCTCGACGGTGCGCTCGCACTATCTGGAAATGGTGCTGGATCACGACAGCGGCACGATGACCGGCCGGATCCTGGCGGGCCCGAATGCCGGCCGTTCGCTCGACGAATTCGACCTCGGCCAGCTCGCCGCGATGCTGGCCGGCTTTGATGCCGAGAGCTGTGCGCTACTTGAAAGCTATCTGGACCGCCGGTTTCCCGCTTGGCGTCAGAACGCGCATGGAGATGCGGCAGGGGGGCAGCGTAGCCAAGCGTCGGGCAGCAAAATGACGACCGAGGAAGCCTATGAGATCCTTGGCCTGCAGCCGGGGGCGGGGCCGGACGAGATCGGACGCGCCCACCGCACCCTCATGAAGAAATTGCATCCCGACCAAGGGGGGTCGACGTACCTTGCCGCCCGCGTAAACGCGGCCAAGGATACCTTGCTTCGAACGCATCGCAGCTAAACTCCAGCAACGCAACTAAACGCTACAGACCGCGAGTGCCCTGAAATCCGTCGTGACGCCCCATGCCCGCCATTTCGGCGTGGCCCTTGTCTCGACTTTTATCGATTAATGATTGACGAGTGGTTTCCCGCCCAGCGTGTGCGTGGCCGCGGCGGCGAACGAGCCGCAGCCAGAAACGCAAAACGCGACCGGGACGGCCCGGTCGCGTTCGGTCTGTACGCCGCTGCGGATGCGGTCAGTTCTTGATGGTGAAGCAGGAGATGTCGGAGCGCTTCAGCTTGCGGCACACCGCTTCGGCTTCATCGCGCTCGAGCCCGGCGAAGCGTGCGCGGTAGAGCTTGCGATCACCCCTGGTCGTCACGGTCTCGGTGAACGGATCGGCCTTGCCGAGCAAGCCGCTGGCGCGTTCGCGCGCTGCCTCGAGCCGCTTGCGCGCTTCAGGCTCGCTTTCCATTGCGCCGACCTGAATGATCCAGCCGGTATGGGACACCGTCTTGATCGCACCTTGCTGCTGCACGGTGGGAGCGGTCGCTGGCTCGGCGGCGTAGGCCAGAGCCTGAGAGTTCTTCGACGGCATGCTGGAGGCGGGGAGTACGCCGAGCAATCCTTGCCCCGTGCCGTGCCCGGCGGGCTGCTGGATCGCTTCCTGCCGGGCTTCCACCCGGGCGATCGCGGCGTTCGAGGTCTCGGCCGGATCGCGGCGGGCCGGCGGAATGGCGCTGGTGACCGGAGGAGCTGCGACCGCAGAGGCGAGCTTGATCGGAGCGGACTTGACCTGCACCGTCTTGACCCGCACCGGCTTCATCGGTTCGGCCGAGCCGGGGATGATCACCAGCGGCTTGGTTTCGATGCTACCGCTGTTGAAGGGGCCGGGCTCCGGCTTCGGTTCCGGCGCAGCGGCCGATCGCGTGAGCGGCACCGCGGGGCGCGGCGTCGGGAGCACGGCTTCGGGAGCCGCGGATGCGACCTGAACGGCGCCCTGGACCTGCACCGCGGGAGCCGAGCGGCTGTTTTCGGCCACTTCGGTCTCGTCCGAACCCGACGACCGCTCGGTGATGGCTGCGACGGTGCGGCGCGTCGCGCCCTTCTCCAGATTTTCCGCGAGCAGATTGCGCATGATGGCGTCGCGCGAGCCGCCGCTGCGACCACCGAGCACGACGCCGACCAGGAAGCGATTGCCGCGGTGCATCGAGGTGACGAGGTTGAAGCCCGAAGCGCGCGTATAGCCGGTCTTGATCCCGTCGACGCCTTCGACGTTGCCGAGCAGTCGGTTGTGGTTCCGGATGGCCTGACCGCGATAGGTGAACACGCTGGTCGAGAAGTAGCGATAATAGCGGGGGAAGCGATCCTGAATGGCGCGGCCGAGGATCGACTGATCGCGGGCAGTCGTGACCTGTTCGTCGTTGGGCAGGCCGGACGCGTTACGATACACGGTGCGGGACATGCCGAGCGCGCGCGCCTTGCGCGTCATCATCTTGGCGAAGTCGCTCTCGCTGCCGCCCACCGTCTCGGCGATCACGACGGCGGCGTCGTTGGCCGAACGCGTCACCAGGCCCTTGATCGCGTCCTCGACCCGCAGCGTCGAACCGGGACGCAGGCCCAGCTTGGTCGGCGCCTGCTCGGACGCGTGCTCCGACACTTCCATCTCGCTGTCGAGGCTGAGCTTGCCCTGTTCGAGCTTCTCGAACAGCAGGTAGAGCGTCATAATTTTGGTGAGCGAGGCCGGGTGGCGCAGGCTGTCCGGATTGGTCGCGGTCAGAACCGCGCCGGAATTGCCATCGACGATGATCGACGCAAAGGCGGGATTATAGGCGTTCCGCTCGACGTGGTGGCGGGAGTGGTGCTTGTGGCGCCGCCGGGCATCGGCTGCATCGGTCGTGAAGATCACCGCAGCGGAGATCGTGGCCAAGCCGAGCACGCAAACTCGCAGGGCCCGCGAGCGGAATAAAGTATTGCGGTGCATGAACGTCCCCGTCCGATTTGTCATCATTCACCGGTCCGTGAGGCAAAATTATGCCCGTCCGCCCCGGCGACATGTCAGTCCAGCGTTGGAATCACCCGCTTGCCCGGCACCAGCGGCTGCGCCCGATGAACTGGGTAAGCGGCTGAATTGACGCGGCTTTTCTTCGGCGAGCGCGAATGTTTAGGAGATGAGGTTAGGAGCGGGCGGTTTCGAAAAGGTTAAGCAAGGATTGCACGAAACCGGGCAATTTGGGTCAATCGGTTTGCGTCAGAAGTGCGATCTCGCAATGGAAATCTTGCGAGTGTCATGCTGAACACACTGGCGGGAACCGCGATTGCGACGCCGCGCGGAGCAGAAAAGCAAGACCTTAGTAGGCAAGCCGCAGCTTGGTGAGTTTGGTGCCGATGCTGTCGAATGCGGTCTGGATCCCCGAAGCTGACGTCACAATCTGGAACTCCTTCTCACCGGTGTCCGAGGGGCTGGCGCAGTTTCTTAGCAACGTCGATGCCGGGCCCCCATCGGTATTGACGTGGACGGTGAAGATCTTGACGTCTGCAGCCTTGATGTTTGCGCAGGTGCCGACAGTTTCCGACTTGTACATCCGCTGGTCGACGTCCGGGCTAGGGGTGGAACCATCGCCGTACCAGCGATCAATGGTGTTCAGTCCATCGGACATCAGCACGATGATGTCCTGATACGTATAGTTCGGGTCTTTCGTGGGGGGCGTCGGGAACGGCCCTCCGCCGACCAGCGATTGCCAGCCCCACACCAACCCGATGGGCTGGTTGGTGCCGCCTAGAGGGTAAAGGCCGTCTACCGCAGTGGTCATGTTCGCCCAGTTGGAGTTCAGCGCAGTCACGACTGGGGTGCAGTAAGACGTTTGCTCCGCAGGAAATTGGCTTTCTGGCACGCCTGCGATTGGCGCTATTACCTTGCGGTCGTAGTCATTGCTGGGCGACGAATAGGTGCCGCGGTCGGCTACGCAACCGTTCCAGGTCGATTTGGCGGGGGTTGCGTCGTCAACGCCGGTCGGGCGCCAAACGTGAGTATAGGGAGCGCCGGTTGTTGTCTTGGTGCAGGTGGGATTTCTGCCGCTCGTGCAAGTGCAGTTCGGAACACCCCAACAGCTCGCAACGGTGACTTTGGTCTCAGTCGGAATGCTGTTGTAACAGCCATTGTAGTACAAGCCATTCTTGAGCCTGTTCTTGTTGCCGCTATCCTTGCTCGGACAAATCAGGCCGCTCGAAGGAATCTGATTTGCCGATCTTGCCCCTGGCAGAGTCGCTGCGATGTTTGTGCATGTGAAGCCATGCTCGCCCCAATAGCCGTCTGTGAAAGGGCAACTAGAGCCCGGTCCAATGCTAGCCCAGTTGCTGGGTTTTCGGCCTCCCTTGGTTGGATCAAGGATCGCCGGTTCGGCCTGCCAATCCGTCCAATCGATCCAGTCGGCGTTATAGTTGCTACTGTCGAGATTCACATTCTTTGCGAACGGAATGATCGATACATAAACGTCTTCAGGCTTGCTTGCGGCATCCCTCAACTGTCCGAGGAGGCTTTTGGTGGCGGTCTTGAGCGCGTCTATTTTACCAGCGGAGCTCATGGAGCCGGTCGTGTCCAGGACCAGCGCGACGCGCAATCGCGTGCTGCCCCACGTGGTGGTCGAGGATGTGCCGAGCTGCATCTTGGATATGCCAGCCACCTTCATGAACTCTGCTTTGATGGCGCTCGATGCGTCGAGCTTGATAGTCGATCCCTTCCCGGTGTTGGGGGTGTAAGTCGCTGTCACCTGCACCGAAATTCCGTCGCTGTTCTTGTACAGCGAGTCGAAATACTTCTGAGCGGTGGTTGTGATATCTGTTTCCTTGATAGCGCCCTGTGAGTAATCTTTCGAGACCATCAAGGCCGCGGAGTCGAGGGCGGTTTGCATGGCGGATCGTGCTCGGCTGGCGCGCGAATAGTCCACCGCCGCGCCGACGAATCCCAGCAGGGGCAGCAAGGCGATGGCGAAGATGACCGCGATGTTGCCGCCGCGGTCCCGTCGGAAGCGACGGGCTTCGCGCATCAATGGCAAGACGAGAGAAGCAATAGACATGGCGGTCACCGATCCTGATTCTGTCGGCAGGATCGGTCGCTATGGATAAACGGCCCGTAAAATCATGTGCCCAAACTCGCTAAACTGCGCCACAAATGCCGGAGGAGCGGTGCGCATGATTGACGGCGCCTGAACGAAGGCATCCGCATTTGCGGCAACGGCACAACCTGCCGTTAACCTCAATCTCTGGCGGCAAGTCTCTGCAGGGCTTCTGGCCCTGGAGAGCCTCCGGAATCTCCCTGCTTGCAGCAAAACCGCACTCGACCCATATTTACCGTATTCCGCCGCCGCGTCGTGCCGGGAGCCGCTGCGCCGTGCGCGTCGCCGGCGCTTTGCGGCTTGACCGCGGGTCGCGGTTCCGGTGTCTGGGAAGTTCCCTGGGGGTTCAAATACCGAAAGCCATGCTGCAACCGACTCTGAGCCACGATTTTGCCGGCGCTGCTGGCGATCCGACGACCCGGCCCATCCTGATGGCCGGGGACGGCGGGCGCTCCGGCCCGAATACGCCGTCGACCTCGGTCATCACCAAGACCAAGCCGCGCACCAAACGGCCGAATCTGTATCGCGTGCTGATCTTGAACGACGATTACACGCCGATGGAATTCGTGGTCCACGTGTTGGAGAAGTTCTTCCAGATGGACGTCGAGGCGGCCACCAAGGTGATGCTCCACGTCCATCATCACGGCATCGGGGAGTGTGGGGTTTTCACTTACGAGATCGCCGAGACCAAAGTGACGCAGGTGATGGATTTCGCCCGGAAGCATCAGCATCCTCTGCAATGTGTGATGGAGAAAAAATAGCAGCGCGCTGCTGAAGTCGGAATGGGTCTTGCATCGGAGAAGGGAGGCGGGTTTTCCCGGACCTGCTGGGTGCACGGGCTGATACGGAACCAGTCTTCCGTGATCAGGTTTGGACACTATATCTGGAAAGGTTGTTGTTGCGTCACGGAGCAGCGGCGATCATGATCAGCGGGGGACACAGAGGACGCAATGCCGACATTTTCGCAAAGCCTTGAGCAATCCCTCCATCGCGCGCTTGCCATCGCCAACGAGCGGCACCACCAATACGCAACCCTCGAACATCTGTTGCTGTCGCTGGTGGACGATTCGGACGCTGCGGCCGTCATGCGCGCCTGCAGCGTCGATCTCGACAAACTGCGCACCAGTCTGGTCAACTATCTTGAAACCGAGTTCGAGAATCTCGTCACCGACGGCTCCGAAGACGCCAAGCCCACGGCCGGCTTCCAGCGCGTGATTCAGCGCGCCGTGATCCACGTACAATCCTCAGGTCGTGAAGAAGTGACCGGCGCCAATGTGCTGGTCGCGATCTTCGCCGAGCGCGAGAGTCATGCCGCGTACTTCCTGCAGGAGCAGGACATGACGCGCTACGACGCGGTCAACTACATCAGCCACGGAATCGCCAAGCGCCCCGGCGTGTCGGAGGCCCGTCCGGTGCGCGGTGTCGACGAAGAGACCGAGACCAAGGGCGGCGACGACGCCAAGAAGAAGGGCGACGCGCTGGAAACCTATTGCGTCAATCTGAACAAGAAGGCGCGAGACGGTAAGATCGACCCGGTGATCGGGCGTAATTCCGAGATCAATCGCGCAATTCAGGTGCTGTGCCGCCGGCAGAAGAACAACCCGTTGTTCGTCGGCGAAGCCGGCGTCGGCAAGACGGCGATCGCCGAAGGGCTCGCCAAGCGCATCGTCGATGGAGAGGTTCCGGAGGTGCTGTCCGCAGCCACCGTGTTCTCGCTCGACATGGGTACGCTGCTCGCCGGCACGCGCTATCGCGGCGACTTCGAAGAGCGCCTCAAGCAGGTCTTGAAGGAGCTCGAAGCCCACCCGAATGCCATCCTGTTCATCGACGAGATCCACACCGTGATCGGTGCCGGTGCGACTTCCGGCGGCGCGATGGATGCCTCGAATTTGCTCAAGCCTGCCTTGGCTTCGGGCACCATTCGCTGCATGGGGTCTACGACCTATAAGGAATACCGCCAGCACTTCGAGAAGGACCGCGCCCTTGTGCGTCGCTTCCAGAAGATCGACGTCAACGAACCGACGGTCGAAGATGCGATCGCGATCCTGAAGGGGCTGAAGCCTTACTTCGAGGACTACCACAAGCTGAAGTACACCAACGAGGCGATCGAGTCGGCGGTTCAACTGTCGTCGCGCTACATCCATGACCGGAAACTGCCGGACAAGGCGATCGACGTGATCGATGAATCCGGCGCGGCGCAGATGCTGCTGTCGGAGAACAAGCGCAAGAAGACGATCGGCATCAAGGAGATCGAAGCCACGGTCGCGACCATGGCGCGGATCCCGCCGAAGAGCGTGTCCAAGGACGATGCCGAGGTGCTGAAGCATCTCGAGCAGACCCTGAAGCGCGTGGTGTTCGGACAGGACAAGGCGATCGAATCGTTGTCGGCGTCGATCAAGCTGGCGCGTGCCGGCCTGCGCGAACCCGAGAAGCCGATCGGCTGCTATTTGTTCTCCGGTCCGACCGGCGTCGGCAAGACCGAGGTCGCCAAGCAACTCGCGTCGTCGCTCGGTGTGGAGCTGCTGCGCTTCGACATGTCGGAATACATGGAGCGCCACACCGTCTCGCGACTGATCGGCGCGCCTCCCGGCTATGTCGGCTTCGATCAGGGCGGTCTGCTCACCGACGGCGTCGATCAGCATCCGCATTGCGTCGTGCTGCTCGACGAAATCGAGAAGGCCCACCCGGATCTGTACAACGTGCTGCTGCAGATCATGGATCATGGCCGGCTCACCGATCACAACGGCAAGCAGGTCAACTTCCGCAACGTGATCCTGATCATGACCACCAACGCCGGTGCCGCGGATCTGGCCCGCCAGGCGTTTGGGTTCACCCGCAGCAAGCGGGAAGGCGATGACCACGAGGCGATCAACCGGCAGTTCGCGCCGGAATTCCGCAACCGCCTCGACGCGATCGTGTCGTTCGCGCATCTCAATGCCGACGTCATCGGAATGGTAGTGGAGAAATTCGTGCTGCAGCTCGAAGCTCAGCTTGCGGATCGCGACGTCACCATCGAGCTGACCGACGAGGCCAAGGCCTGGCTGGTGCAGCACGGCTACGACGAACAGATGGGCGCCCGGCCGATGGCCCGCGTCATCCAGGAGCACATCAAGAAGCCGCTGGCCGACGAGGTGCTGTTCGGTCAGCTCAAGGGCGGCGGCCACGTCAAGGTCGTGCTGGTCAAGGACGAGGCGGTCGCCGGCGTCGAGCTGGAGAAGATCAGCTTCGAATTCCTCGACGGTCCCGTGACTCCGAAGCCGGAGAACCTGCCCGGCGGAGCCAAGAAGCGCGGTGCGTCGCGCAAGGCCAAGGTCAAGGATCAGGTCGAGAAGGCCTGATCTGAAACCAACGATCTCAATTAGCGAGGCCGGCGAGCGATCGCCGGCCTCTTCGTTTGGCGAGCTATCAAGCGCTAATCCGGCGACCGGGTCGGCGACGGTCCGGCCGGAGACGGCTGCTCCTCCACGGGCGCCGGGGCGGGAGCTTCCTGCTCTGGCTCGGCTACCGGAGCCAGAGCAGGCTGCTGCGCAGGCGAGGTTGCGGCCGGTGCGGCAGGCTTTGCGGCCTCGGGCGGAGCTGGCTGCGATGCCTCCGGAGCGGCAACAGGCGGGCCGGGTGGGATTGGCGCTGGAGCAGGCGAGGGTGGTGTCGGCGCTGGTGTCACGGTTGGTGCCAGCGGCACCGCCGAGGCCGGAGGCGGCAGGACCACGCCGTCGGGCGGGATCATCGCCCAACCGTAGGCCTTCAGCTTGCCGCCGCCGAGCGGCAGCACCATGGTGCCGAACACCGGGGACGCAGTGCCAAGTGCACTTCGATACGGTGCCGGCAGCTCGCCGGTGCGTTTGAATTCGTCGGTGCTCCACACCACCAGGGTGCCGGAGCGCTTCAGCCGGTCGGCCGTGATCCAGGGGCTCTTGGTGAAATCGGCATCGATGAACACCGATGGTCGCGGCGACGCGTAGGCCGCCACAAACCCGGCCTCGCGGGCGCTTCCGGTGACGATGTCGAGCGGGCGCGCTGTCCGGCTTCTCCACACCGACTGCATCGCATTCGACAGCGCCTTGGCCGGATACAGTTCGGTGGGCACCGGGCCGCTGCCATAGGCGCGCGAATAGGTCGAGGTGGCGTAGCCGATCGGCACCCCGAACAGCACCAGCAGCCACGCGGCGATCGCGAGACGCGGCGCCCGGATCGAAAGCCGCGCCGGCAGAAGTGCCACCAGGGCCAAGCCGGAGAACGCCACCAGGGCACTGCCGGTGTAGGCGCCGATCATGAACCAGTCGAATACGCTTCCGAGCGCGACGAGAATCGACGGCAGCACTGCGACCGAGACCAGCAGCGAGCGATCGAACGCGGTCGGGGCGCCGAGCGCGAGCTCCGCCGCTTCGCCCTGCAGCGGCACGCGCGGTATCAAGGCGAGCGCTGCGACCACGATCAATCCGAGGCTCAGTCCGATTTGGCCGAACACGAAGGCGAATGCGGTGCTGATCCTTGGCCACAGCGCAGTGGTGCCGTCTTCCGGCGCCAGCGCTGCGGCGTGGGCCTGCGCGAGCCACATCAGGTGGGGCAACAGCACCACGAAACAGGCAACCGCTGCGACCGCCGGACCGGTGGTCGCCAATCGGCGGCGGCCATCTGCGGTCAGCAGGAGGTGTCCGAGCAGCACGAGCACGAGCGCGGCACCGGCGTGATTGGTGGCGATCAGCAGCGCAGCGGCGATGCCGAGGCCGATCCAGCTCGACCGTGCGCCCCCGAGCACGGCGCGGCGATACAGCAGCACGACGGCGACAGCGAAGGGCAGGCTGGCGATCGCCGGATCGTAGGCGGTGACTTGCGGGCCGAAGCAGCCAATGAGGATCGTCAGCGCCACCGCCAGCGTTGCGCCGCTGGCGCCGACGATCGCGGCGCCGAGGCGCCACAGCAGCGCCAGCGTCGTCAGCGCGGAGCCGAGCGCCAGCAGAAGCTGCGCGCCGGTCCACCGTCCGGTTGCGAGCGAGGCCAGCTCTGTCAGCCAGGGTGCCAGCGGCGGATACTTCCAGTAGCCGCCCTGGAACTCGCTGCCGAACAGCGCCATCTCGTAGCCGACCGCCGGCAGCCCAGGGAAGCTGACGGCACTGACGAACCACAGCGTGCCGTACAGGCCGAGGATCCAGAGCAGCAGTCTCTGCGGACGGCTGCGCAGCATCTCGAAAAGGCTGTCGCAGGCGCCGAGCAACAAAGTGAGGGGGAGGAAGCCGGCGCGCGCCGGGGCCGGCTGTGAGACTGCAGCAGGCGCGGCGGCCGGCGTGGCGGCAGTCCCGGACTGCATCGGCTTCGCGGTCTTGCTCGGAGGCTGCTTCGGTTTGGGGCCTGGCTGCGGTTTGGGCGACGGCTGCGGTTTGGCAGGCGGCGAGGCCGGGCGCGGCTCTGCAGCCGCCGACAGAGGCTTTACTGACGCTGGCGAGGCGGGCCGCGGAGCCGGATCGACGCTCGGAGAAGTGGAGGCCTGATCGTCAGGCGGCAGCGCTTGCGCCACGGTGGACGGGCGCGGCTGGCTGCCGTGATGCTTCTTCTTCGGCCGGCGCTGTTTGGGTTGCTTGCGCTTGATGGTCGTCGTCCCTTGGCGAGTCCGAACCAGCGGTATCGTTGCCGCGGTCCGCGCGTGGCGTTTCGAACCGACGTTGTAGTCCAATGGGTCGTGCAAGCAATTGCCGGAAAGACGAGGCGACAACGAGGCTTGCGGTATTGCTGCGCCGTCTTCAGCCGATGTTGGGCAGTTCGGCGGAGCGCCGAGGGCGATCTGCCGCACCCCTGGCATTCGGATCGGTTTCGACCATCATGCGCTCCCGATCGTTGCCAGGAATTGCTGGTTTATTGTCCGAGCGAGTCAAGGAATGCGGCTGTGAAGGAGGACCGCGCATGATCCGGCCGCGTTGGCACGGCGCAGTCGCTGTCGCGTTCACCTTGCTGGCGTTCACCACGGCGCGTGCGGAGGAGACGCCCCCGCCAGAACCACAAGGGACGCCGCCAGCCGCAACCGAGACCACCAAGCCACCGCCTGCCGCGGAACCGGCCAAGCCTTCGGCTGCGCCCGGTTCTGCCAAACCCGGCGACAAGCCGACTGTTGCTGCGGAGAAGGGTGGAGAAGCCGATACCCGCGAGTCGATCTGTCTGATGATCGAGTCCGCCGCGAAGGCGCACGATCTGCCACTCGAGTTTTTCGCCCGAGTGATCTGGCAGGAGAGCAGGTTTCAGCCCGATGCCGTCGGGCCGGTGACGCGGAGCGGCAAGCGTGCCCAAGGCATCGCGCAGTTCATGCCCGGCACCGCCAGCGAGCGCCGGCTGCTCGATCCGTTCGATCCCGTCCAGGCGCTGCCGAAGTCGGCTGAGTTCTTGAAGGAGCTGCGCGAGCAGTTCGGCAATCTCGGCCTCGCGGCAGCGGCCTACAACGCCGGGCCGCGCCGGGTGCAGGAATGGCTGGCCGGCACCGGCGGCATGCCGCTGCAGACGCGGGACTACGTGTTTGCGATCACTGGCAGCTCGGTCGACGACTGGGCCAAAGCGGGGCGCGCCGCGAAACTGCCGGAGGCTAAGGCCGATACCGACTGCCGCACCCTGATGGCGCTGCTGAAGCGGGCGCCGAACCCGTTCGTTGCCGAGCTCGAACAACGCGTGAAGCTCGGCGCCGATCGGCCGTGGGGCGTACAGCTTGCCGCCGGCTTTAGTCGCAACCGGGCGCTGGCGAGCTACGCGCGGGCGATGTCACGGTTGAGCGCAGTGATCGGCGAGCGCGATCCAACCTTGCTGAGCGCAGTGTTCCGCAGTCGCGGCACGCGGCCGTTCTATCAGGTCCGGATCGGCGCCGACACACGCGGCGAGGCCGACGACCTGTGCAAGCAGATCCGCAGGACCGGGCAGGCCTGTCTGGTGCTGCGCAATCGGGGGATGCCAGGATAGCGTGTAGCAGATCAGAGCCGCAGTGCGCGGCCTTGACCGCCTGCGATTTCCTGCCCGTTATGCGAGCGCAATCGACCGATCGGAATCTCCCGTGCCGCCGTCTCTCGAATCTCCGCAATGGCAAACCCCGTTGCGTGCCTATCTCCGCGGCATGATGGCAGCCGGCCGGACGGTGCTGACGCTGGTGCTGTTCGCGACCTTCATCGGTATCGGCGCACTCGCCCACGACAGCCATTTCAGCCTCGGCTGGGTGCTGCTGAGCACGGTGCTGGTGTGGGCCGGCCCGGCGCAGATCATCCTGATCTCCTCGCTCGGCTCCGGCGCGACGCCAGTGCAGGCGGCGATCGCCGTCACCGTGTCGGCAATCCGGTTGTTTCCGATGGTGGTGTCGGTGCTGCCGATGCTGAGGACGCCGACGACGAAGCTGCGGCACCTCGTGCTGCCGGCGCATTTCGTCGCCGTGACGATGTGGGTGGAGTGCTTCCGACTGCTGCCGCAGGTGCCGCGCGAGCGGCGCATCGCCTTCGCCAACGGGCTCGGCACCGGACTGATCGCGGTGTGTCTCGTTGCCAACGTGATCGGCTTTCTGCTCGCGGCGAACCTGCCGCAATCGTTCGGCGCCGCGATCCTGCTGCTGACGCCGCTAGCGTTTCTGCTGTCGACCGCGCGCAACTGCCGCGAACTCGCCGACGTCGTCGCGCTGGTGCTGGGGCTGGCGCTGTTTCCGCTGGTCGCGATGTTGCATACCGGCGTCGACGTGCTGATCAGCGGCGTCTCGGCCGGGACGATCGCCTACGGCGTACACTGGATGCGGCGGCGGAGGCGGGCGTGAGCGATTTCATCGGCAATTGGCAGGCGCTGATGGTGCTGGTGCTCGCCGGCGTGTTGCCGAACGAAGTCTGGCGGATGCTCGGGCTGTGGCTCGGCGGCGGCATCGACGAAGGCTCGGAGCTTTTGATTTGGGTCCGCGCGGTCGCGACTGCGATCCTGGCTGGCGTGATTGCCCAGATCCTGTTCCTGCCGCCGGGCGCGTTGGCAAGCGTGTCGCCGCTGCTGCGCTACGGATCGGTGGCGGCGGGCTTTGCGGTGTTTCTGGCCGCGCGCCGCTCGATCTTCGCCGGTGTGGTCGCGGGCGAGGCGGTGCTGCTGATCGGCCAACTTTGGTGGCGATGAAACCGGCTTGGTTTCGCGCTACACCGGGCTGTCAGCAGAAGGCGAATGGCGATGGATAGAGGTGAAATCCGCGAAGGCGAAGTGGTGGTCGAGGCGCCGCCGCCGACCGATGCCGGTCTGGTATTCATCGGTCGCATCCGCACGCCCTGGACCTCGCGCGGCGAGACGCCGCGACAGGGCAATCCCGATGGCCCGGTCTGCCGGCTCGAGATCTTCGAGCCGTGGACGCAGGCGCTGCAGGGGCTGGACAAGTTCGCTCACGCGCAGGTGGTGTACTGGCTGCATCTGTCGCGCCGCGATCTAGTGATCCAGCGCGGCCACGGGATCGACGGACCGCGCGGCACCTTCGCGCTGCGCTCGCCGCTGCGGCCGAATCCGATTGGTATCTCGGCGGTGTCCGTGGTCGGGATCGAGGGCGCGACCGTGCTGGTGCGCGGCCTCGATTGCCTGGACGGCACGCCGCTGATCGACCTGAAGCCGGACCGCTGCGTGCACTCGATGGTGAAGTAACACCTCGGCATGCCCGCGCCGGTCGCGGGCATGCGTGATTGCCTGTTGTGCGGCGCGGGCGATGGTGTGGCCGCCGCGGGCCGCATCGGCGACGTCGTCAGGAGAAACCGGCGTCCCGTCAGGGTACCGCAGCCATCGCCGTGAGTTAAAGGGTCTGGCCGCCGGACACCTCGATGCGCTGGCCATTGACCCAGCGGTTGTCCGGGCCGAGCAGGCTTGCCACCATCGGACCGATATCGTCGGGCAGGCCGACGCGCCCGAGCGCGGTCATGCCGGCGAAAGCCGTGTTGTAATCGGGAGTGTCGCGGACCGCGCCGCCCAGGAAGTCGGTCTCGATCGCTCCCGGCGCCACGGTGTTGGCGGTGATGCCGCGCGCACCCAGCTCCTTCGCCATGTAGACAGTGAGGATTTCCACTGCACCCTTCGCGGCGGAATAGGCCGAGAAGCCGGGGAACGACACGCGGGTCAGGCCCGTCGAGAAGTTGATGATGCGGCCGCCGTCGGCCAGCACCGGCAGCAGGGCCTGCGTCAGGAAGAACACGCCCCTGACGTGGACGGCGAACAGCTTGTCGAACTGCTGCTCGGTGGTGGCGGCGAAATCCGCCATCTCGCCATGGCCGGCATTGTTGACGAGGTGGTCGAGCGTATCCCGGCCCCAGGTGGCGGCCAGAGCGTCGAGCAGCGCTTCCACGAAAGCGGGGAAGGCCGAGACGTCGCCTGTGTCGAGCTGCAACGCGACCGCTTTGCGACCCAGCGCCGCGATCTCGGCAACGGTCGCCTCCGCGTTGTCCTTGCCGCTGTGATAGGTGAGGATCACGTCGCCGCCGTGGCGGGCGATGCTGATCGCGGTATTACGGCCAAGGCCGCGGCTGCCGCCGGTCACGAGAGAGATGGTGGTCATGGACGCCTCCGGGTTGGTGTGGCCGCCTTATGCGTCACGTCCACCGGATGAGGTTGCGCGATTGTCCGTGAAACTTGCCTAATTCTCCCGGCGCGTTGTGGCGGTCGCCCGCTTTCCCTATGATGATCGCATGAACGATCAACTTCTCGACCATGCGCGTCGCTATGCCGACGCCCATGTCGATCGCACCGGTGTCGCGGCAACGCCGGTGGCCGGCTTGGCGATCCTGCGCGAAACAGCACCGACGACGTTGCAATATGCCGTGTCGAAGCCGCTGGTGGCGCTGGTTCTGCAAGGCAGCAAGCGCGTGACCATGGGCAGTCGCACGTTCGACTTCGGCATCGGGGAATCCCTCCTCGTCACCACCCACGTGCCCACGGTCAGCCAGATCACGACCGCCAGCAGGGTCTTGCCTTATTATTCGCTGGTTTTCGAACTCGAGCCCAGCATCATCGCCGACTTGGTCGGCCAGATCGGCCCCGTGCCGTTCGAAGCGGATCAGCCGATCCGTGTCGATCCGACCGAAGCGGAGGTCGCCGATGCGGCGTTGCGGCTGCTGCGGTTGCCGGATCGCCCCGAGACGCTGACGGTGCTGGGGCCGCAGCTCAGTCGCGAGTTGCACTATTGGTTGCTGAGCGGGCGACATGGCGGTGCCATTCGCGCGCTGGGTGTCACCGACAGCCATGCCCAGCGGGTCGCACGAGCCGTCGCGATCCTTCGCCGTCATTATGCCGAGCCGATCAAGGTCGAGGCGTTGGCGGAGGCTGCTGGCATGAGCCTGTCGGCCTTCCACGTGCACTTCCGCAGCATCACGTCGCTATCGCCGCTGCAATTTCAGAAGCAGCTGCGCCTCATCGAGGCGCGGCGACGGATGCTCGCGCAGGGCGAGGCGATCAGCGATGCTGCCTACGGCGTCGGATATGAGAGCGTGCCGCAGTTCACGCGCGAATACGGCCGCATGTTCGGGGCGCCGCCCGCCCGCGACATCCGGCAGGCGCGTATGCTGATGGCCGCTGGCGCTTAGTCGCTGCGAATGACCGATCGTTGCGGGACGGCCGACGGAGCGAGCGATGGCCGCCGGCGGATGGTCGGGCGTCAGATCTGAGCCAGCGCCGCCTTCAGTTTCGCGGCGTGGTCTTCCAGCACGCTCGTTTCTTCCTTGCGCGACGCGGGCGGGAGCAGCGGCACCCCGTCGTGGCGCGGCATGACGTGCATGTGCAGATGGTAGACGACTTGGCCGGCGGCCGGCTCGCTGAACTGCTGCACCACGATGCCGTCGGCCTTGAACGCCTTCATCGCCGCGTGCGCGACCTTGTGCGCGCCGCGCGCCACATGGGCGAAATCCTCGGGCGTGATGTCGAGAATGTTGCGCGCAGGTGCTTTCGGGATCACCAGCGTGTGGCCGGTCGAACGCGGCATGATGTCGAGAAAGGCGAAGACGTGATCGTCTTCATAGATTTTGTGACACGGGATTTCGCCGCGCAGTATCTTGGCGAAGATATTCTCGGGATCGTAGGCGGTCATGGCTGCTCCAGGCTTGGCGGCGCGATTGTCCCCGCCGTGCAAGGGCGGGTCAAGCCGGATCGGCGATGTTACCTTTTTTGAAGGGGCCGGCTTCGCTCAGCTCGCGGCCCATCTCGTCGACATACATTCGCTCGCGCTTCAGATAATCGGCGATTGCGCGGCGCAGTGCCGGATCGGCGATGAAGTGTGCGGAGTAGGTGGTCTGCGGCAGATAGCCACGCGCGATCTTGTGCTCGCCTTGAGCACCGGCCTCGACCACGGCGAGGCCGCGGGCAATCGCAAACTCGATCGCCTGATAGTAGCACACCTCGAAATGCAGAAACGGGTGATGCTCGATCGCCCCCCAATGCCGGCCGAACAGCGTGTCGCCGCCGATGAAATTGATCGCACCGGCGATCCAGCGGCCGGCGCGTTTCGCCATCACCAGCAGAACGTCCCGGCTCATGCTCTGGCCGATCAGGGAATAGAATTCCCTGTTCAGGTAGGGCCGTCCCCATTTGCGCGAGCCGGTCTCGATGTAGAATTCGAAGAACGCGTCCCAGGCATCCTCGGTGATGTCGGTGCCGGTGAGGTGATGAATGGTGATGCCGTTCGCGAGCGCGTCGCGCCGCTCGCGCTTGATGCCCTTGCGATGGCGCGAGTTCAGCGTCGCGAGGAAATCGTCGAAGCTGGAATAGCCGGCATTGTGCCAGTGAAACTGTTGATCGGTGCGTTGCAGGAAGCCGCGCTCGGCCAGGAAGCGCCATTCGCTCTCGCGCGCAAAGGTGATGTGCACCGACGACGCCTTGCTGAGATCGCACAGCGCCATCAGCCCGTTTGTCAGCGCGCCGCCGATGCGCACCGGATCCGCGCTATCGCGGATCAGCAGGCGCGGCCCGGTCGCAGGCGTGAACGGCACCGAGACCTGCAGCTTGGGATAGTAGCTGCCGCCGGCGCGCTCATAGGCATCGGCCCAGCCGCGGTCGAACACGTATTCGCCCTGTGAATGCGATTTCAGATAGCAAGGCACGATCCCGATGATCGCGCCATCCTGCCGGGCGATCAGATGCCGCGGCCCCCAGCCGGTGCGGGGACATGCGGACCGCGACTGTTCGAGTGCGGCGAAGAATGCGTGGCTCAGAAACGGATTGTAGGCGGCCTTCGCGACGGTGCAGGCGCTGCCGCCACCGGCGTCGCGGCTGTGATCGGAAACGGTGACGCCGGATGCCGCGCAGGCGTCCCAATCGGCGGCTGCAATTGCATCCACCGACGACACCGCTTCGAGCGTGATGTCGGACGATGTCGTCAAGCCGTCGGCCCGGTCGAGAGAGCGCTCGTGACTGTCATTTTGTAGAGATTGGGCATTTGTCGCGGCTCGTTCAAGACCGGCTTCGGTCACGATTGCGGAACAAAGCCCTCGAAGATCATCTGGTCGGCGTAGCGGTCGGCGCGCGCCCGCTGCTCGGGCGTACGCACTGTCCAGCCCAGCAGCGCGCAGCCGAACAGATTGCGGGCAATCCATGGCGCCGGGGCGGGGAGGTCGTCGATCCGGTAGGCGACGAAGTGAGGCTGTGTCTTGAAGCCGTGCTTCAGCGCCACCATCGGGTCACGCTGCGCCGCGTCGAGCTTGGCCCAATAATCGTCGTCGTAACGGCGCTCGGCGGTGATGCCGCGCGGCAAGTTCGGCGCGAGCTGACGCAGCGCCAGCACCTGGTCGGGGTCGAACGACATCGCCGCGACCGGTCCCTGATAGCTGTCCAGCACCTGGAGTAGGCGGCGCGCAAGCTTGCGATCGCCGTCGAAGTGGCTCTTCAGCTCGATCACCAGCGGCACGCGGCCGGCGACGAGGTCGCACAGTTCGCCGACCGACATCATGCGCTCGGGCGTATCCTTGAACGGCACCTGTCGGAGCTGCGCCGCTGTCATTCCCAGCAGGGCGCCGTCGCCATCGGTCAACCGGCCGAGATCGTCGTCATGATGGACCATCGCTTCGCCGTCGGCGGTGAGCTGGATGTCCACCTCGATGTTGAAATTGCCGGCGATCGCCGCATTGATTGCGCCGGGCATGTTCTCGACGTTGCCGCGGGTGCGGTCGTGCAGGCCGCGATGCGCGACCGGTCGGGCGGTCAGCCAGTCGGGCGCGCGCATCGCCGAGGTTCTCCTGCGTGTTACGCGACTTCGAACAGGCCTTCGACCTCGACCGCGGCATTGGCCGGCAGCGAGGCGACGCCAACGGTGGTGCGGGCGTGGCGACCCTTGTCGCCGAACACCGCGACCATCAGGTCGGAGGCGCCGTTCAGAACTTTCGGGCCATCGACGAAGTCGGGCGTCGAGTTGATGAAGCCGCCCAGCCGCACCACACGCACCACCTTGTCGAGATCGCCCAGCGCAGCCTTGAGCTGCGCCAGCAGATTGATCGCGCAGGCGCGCGCCGCGGCATTGCCCTGTTCGATCGAGACGTCGGCACCGAGCTTGCCCTTGGCGACCAGCTTGCCTTCGCCGTCGAAGCAGACCTGCCCGGATACCACCAGCAGGTTGCCGGTGCGGACGAAGCCGACATAGTTGGCGACCGGGCTTGCCGGCTCGTGCAACACGATGCCCTGCGCGGTCAGTTTCTGCTCGATCACCCCGGTCATGCCGATCCCCATTTGCTTTTCGCTTTGTCCCAGCGTGGACGAGCCGGGCGGTCTTGTTTGGCCGATTGCGCCGGCCGTTGCAAGCAAGCCGCTGAGGCCGCCGGCCACGCCATGCCCGTTGGGGGCAAGGCGAGAGGTTGGTTCCGTTCGCAGGAGTTTGAAGCAAATGCTCCGTGATTTCACCGCAATCCGATGATCCAGAAAGTCCCGGCCGTTGCGGTGACTCCGGCCACCACCTATTCTAACCGTTACCGCTATCAGGGAGACGATATGCCCGTGTCACGACAGACGACGCGACCGAGCCGGGGACTGCTGGCAATCGTGGCGGCGTTCGCCATGTCGACCGGATCGGCGGCGTTCGCCGGCCCCGCGATCAACTTCCTGCCGCATCAGGCGCTTTACGATCTCAGTCTGCTGAAGACCCGCAACAACGCCTCGGTGAATACGGTGCGCGGTCGCATCCTGTACAACTTTTCGGGCAACGCCTGCGAGGGGTACACCTCCGATTTCCGCCAGGTGTCGGAGATCGAGAGCGGCGAGGGCAAGAACACGCTGAGCGATCTGCGCTCGTCGAGCTGGGAGGACGCCGCCGGCAAGAGCTATCGCTTCAAGATCGGCACCCGGATGGACGACTCCACGGAGAGCGACGTCGACGGCATCGCCGAGCGCACCGGCGATCATATCACGGTGAAGCTGAAGCAGCCGGTGCAGAAGACGTTCCAGCTCGACGGCGCAACGGTGTTTCCGACCGAGCAGATCGAACGCATCATCGAAGCCGCGCGCGCCGGCAAGTCACTGCTGAACCTGTCGGTGTATGACGGCTCGGACAATGGCGAGAAGGTCTACAACACGCTGACGGTGATCGGGCAGCCGATCAAAGGCAGTAGCGCGGTCGCGTCGCCCGATCCGTCCACGAGCGACGACGCGATGAAGTCGCTGACGCGCTGGCCGGTGACGGTGAGCTATTACGACCGCGACGCTAAAGCCAACGCCGGCGAACAGACACCGGTCTATTCGATGTCGTTCGAACTCTACGAGAACGGCGTGTCACGCTCGCTGGTGCTCGACTACAACGATTTCGTCCTCGCCGGCGCGATGGGCAAGCTCGAGGTCAAGACGGGCAAGCCGTGTAAGTAACAAGGCCGTTGCGTTCCGTCATTGCGAGGAGCGCCCGGATCGGCGCTTTGCGCCGTCCGGGCACAGGCTCCGTGAAGAAGCAATCCCAGCTTCAGTGCGAGGCGCTCCTGGATTGTTCGCTCCGCCTGCAATGACCTCAAATGGTGATGACGGTCATCCCTGCGGCTTCTGCACCCGATCGAACGCGATGCCGCGGATGACGGCAGCGTCGCCGAATTTCTTGCGCAGGTCGTCGATCGCCCGCTCGGCGTGACTGGAGCGGCGGTCGAGCATGTCGTCCTCCGCCGGCCCGGTCTGCTCGGTGAGAGCGCTGACACCGGTGCCGATCAGCCGGAATGCCGTGCCATCGACCTCTTTGCTCAGCATCTCGCGCGACACCGAGAAGATCCGGTTCGCCATCTGGGTCGGCGCGTGGATGGTCTGCGCCCGGGTGCGCTGGCGGAAGTCGGCGGTCTTCAGCTTCAAGGTGATGGTCGAGCCGGAGAGGGCGGCGCTCTTCAGGCGCGACGAGACTTTCTCCGACAGTCGCCACAGGATCTTCTTCAGCGTCGCAAGGTCGCGGATGTCATCTTCGAAGGTGGTCTCGTTGGAGATCGACTTGGCACCGCGATCGGGCACCACCTTGCGGTCGTCGATGCCGCGCGCCAGTCGCCACAGCCGCCGTCCTTCGTCGCCGAATTGCCGCATCAGCTCGATCTCGTCGGCGCGCTGCAAGTCGGCGATGGTGCGGAAGCCACGGTTCGCCAGCCGCGACGCTGTCGCCGGGCCGACCCCGAAGATGAAGCCGACCGGCCGCGGCGCCAGCATCTCACGGGCTTCGTCCTGATCGAGGGCGGCGAAGCCCCGCGGCTTGTCGAGATCGGACGCGATCTTGGCCAGGAACTTGTTGCACGACAGTCCGACCGATGCGGTAACGCCGATATCGCGCTCGACCTCTCGGACGAATTTCGCCAGCACCTTGGCCGGGATCATGCCGTGCATCCGCTCGGTGCCGGACAGATCGAGGAAGGCTTCGTCGATCGACAGCGGTTCGACCAGTGGCGTCAGCGCGCGCATTGCCTGCCGCACCTCGCGTCCGACCCGCACGTACTTCGCCATATCGGGCCGCACCACCGTCGCCGATGGACACAGCGCCAGCGCTTTGAACATCGGCATCGCCGAGCGCACCCCGAACGTGCGGGCGATGTAGCAGGCTGCCGACACCACGCCGCGCTTGCCACCGCCGACGATCACCGGCTTGTCGGCAAGGTCCGGATTGTCGCGCTTCTCAACCGTCGCATAGAACGCGTCGCAGTCGATATGGGCGAGCGACAGCGCGCCGAGCGACCGGTGCCGCAGCAGCCGCGGCGAGCCGCAGGCCGCGCACCGCCGCGCCTCGGCGCGCTGGTCGGCGAGGCAGTCCCGGCAGAAGCCGGGCGAAGTGGGTGCGGCTGGGTCGTCGCCGCTCACGGCGTGTCACGCTCCCATCGCTTGTCTTCGAGGACCTGAAGCGCCGCTGCCACGTTGGTGGGGTGGAGCTCGACCGAGTCGGCGAAGGCCTTCGCGGTGGCGTCGTCGCGCAGCACGAAATTCAGCACGCTGATCAGGAACTGCGGATCGGCGGCGGAACTCCGCAGCGTCTCAGGGCCGATGCCGGTCTCGGCCAGGAACAGGCCGAGCCGCTCGGGATCTCCCGCGATGAAGGAGAGCGCCTGAATCGCTACGATTTCAGCCGCTTGGCGGGGGTCTTGAAGCCGCTTTCGCATCGGTTGTGTTTGCCTTTCCGTAACTTCTCGTCTGTATTTTATTCAATCATGCCCGAGTCTTGCGGCTTGTCGAACGATCGCGGGCCGCCGGCCCGGGCATTTTAGTGTGAGTATTGGAGGGCGGGATGGCGAAAACCGTCCTGATCGTCGAAGACAACGAGCTCAATATGAAGCTCTTTCGCGACTTGCTGGAGGCTCACGGCTACCAGACGGCGGGAACGAGCAATGGATATGAAGCGCTCGACCTGGTTCGCAAGCTGCGCCCCGATCTTATCCTGATGGACATCCAGTTGCCGCAGGTGTCCGGGCTCGAAGTCACGCGCTGGATCAAGGACGATGCCGAACTCCGTCACATTCCGGTGGTAGCCGTCACCGCGTTCGCGATGAAGGGCGACGAGGAACGAATCCGCGAAGGCGGTTGCGAAGCCTATTTGTCGAAGCCGATCTCGGTCGGCAAGTTCATCGAGACGGTTCGGCGGTTCATCGGTTAGGAGTAGCATCGTGTCAGCGCGCATCTTGGTGGTCGACGACATTCCGACGAACGTCAAGCTGCTCGAGGACCGGCTGTCGGCGGAGTATTTCGACGTCATTACCGCGTCGAACGGCTTCCAGGCGTTGGAGATCTGCCAGCGCGCCGAATGCGACATCGTGCTGCTCGACGTGATGATGCCGGATATGGACGGCTTCGAAGTCTGCCGCCGGCTGAAGTCCAACCCGAAGACGCATTTCATCCCGGTGGTGATGGTGACGGCGCTCGACAGCCCGGCCGATCGGGTGCGCGGGCTCGAAGCCGGCGCCGACGACTTCCTCACCAAGCCGGTGTCCGACGTCGTGCTGATCGCGCGAGTGCGGTCGCTGACCCGGCTGAAGATGATGACCGACGAGCTGCGGATGCGGGCGATCACCTCGCTCGAAATCGGCATGCAGGCGCCGGAACGCGAGGCGGTCTCGGATCAAGGGAAGGGCGGCCGCATTCTGCTGGTCGACGACCGGCCATCTTCCTATGAACGGCTGGCGCCGCTGCTCAGCGCCGAACACGACGTCGATGTCGAAACCAACCCGTCGGAGGCGCTGTTCCACGCCGCCGAGGGCAATTACGACCTGCTGATCGTGTCGCTGGGGTTGGAGAATTTCGACGGTCTGCGGCTGTGCAGTCAGGCCCGCTCGCTGGAGCGTACCCGGCACGTTCCGATCCTGGCGATCGCCGACGCCGAGAACAACGCGCGGCTGCTGCGCGGTCTCGAGATCGGCGTCAACGACTATCTGCTGCGGCCGGTCGATAAGAACGAATTGATGGCGCGAGCGCGGACCCAGATCAGGCGTCGCCGTTACACCGATCATCTACGCGACAACGTGCAGCATTCGATCGAGATGGCGATCACCGACGGTCTCACCGGGCTGCATAATCGGCGCTATATGGAAAGCCATCTGGCGACGCTCGCCGAGCAGGCGGGCACGCGCGGCAAGCCGCTGGCGCTGATGATCCTCGACATCGACTTCTTCAAGTCGATCAACGACAGCTACGGCCACGATGCCGGCGACGATGTTCTGCGCGAGTTCGCGCTACGGATCAAAAAGTCGATCCGGGGCATTGATCTGGCCTGCCGCTACGGCGGCGAGGAGTTCGTGATCGTGATGCCGGAAACCGATCTGCACGTCGCGCAGATGGTGGCGGAACGGCTGCGCCGCGCCATTGCCGGAGAGCCGTTCTCGGTCGAAAAGGGCGCGCGCCGGATCGAAGTCACGATCTCGATCGGGCTGTCGACGCTGGAGCGCAAGGGCGAGCCGATCCCCGACCTGCTGAAACGCGCCGACACCGCGCTGTATCGTGCCAAGCATGACGGCCGTAACCGCGTGGTCGCGGCAGCGGCGTAAGCAGCGCTTTCGATTGTTGTTCCCAAATTGGGAACGTGCTATCCACGATCATGCGTCTGATCGCGCGCAACGTGCTGGTGGAGTTCTGGGGCAAACACCCCGAGGCGAAACCGTCCGTCGAGCGTTGGTACGCCTTGGTCAAGGCGGCGAACTGGACTTCGACCGACGATGTGCAAAAGGCTGCACCCAAGGCGAAGGTGCTCAATAGCGAGCGCGTCAGATTCGAGATTGCCGGAGGTAATTTTCGGCTGGTGGCTGCTTTCGATTTTCGTCGCCAGATCGCGTTTGTGAAGTTCGTCGGGACGCACGCCGAATATGATCGGATCGATGCGTTGACCGTGTCCCACTTCTGAGGAGATCGTCGTGGACCTTCGTCCGATCCGTACAGATGAGGATCACCGTGCCGCACTTGCGTCGATCGAGGCGTACTGGGGCGCTCCAGAAGGATCGGAAGAGGGCGACAAGCTCGACGTGCTCCTGGCGCTCGTCGACCTTTACGAAGCAAAGCGGTGGCCGATCGCGATCGCCGAAGATCAAGACCCGGTTGATGTTCTGCAGTACGCCATCGACGAACTCGGACATACTCAAACTGAATTGGCCCAACTCCTTGGCTCGCGCTCGCGGGCATCCGAGGTGCTGTCGCGTCGTCGCGTGCTCACGGTCGAGATGATCCGTAAAATCGCAGAGGCGTGGAAGATCCCGGCTGACTTGCTGGTGCGTCCCTACAAGACGGAACGTGCCGCCTGAGCAGCGATCGGCATGGTCGCGGCGGCGGCGTAGCCGAGGCAATTGGCAGTCGTCCGTGAACAATTTGG
>NZ_JAMKBZ010000032.1:0-58691 GCF_053772255.1 Rhodopseudomonas parapalustris
ACTCCCTTCGACGGACACACGCTCGGGCCGATCGTCGCAGACCTGCAAAATCTGACCGGTGTCGAGGTCCAGCGCATCCATGTCGACAAGGGCTATCGCGGCCACAGCTATCCCGACCGCTTCAAGGTCTGGATCTCCGGCCGGGTCCGCAGCGTCACCAGGACCATCCGCCGCGAGATGAAGCGCCGCACCGCCGTCGAACCGGTGATCGGTCATCTCAAGGCCGAGCACCGCATGGGCCGCAACCACCTCAAGGGCCGCCACGGCGACCGCATCAACGCCGTCCTCGCCGCCGCAGGCTTCAACTTCCACCTGCTGCTGCGCTGGTTCGAGCGGCTCTTGCGTGCCCTGCTGTTGATGCTGTCGCTCCGCCCCGAAGCCGACCGCCACCCCTAAATCAATCCGATCCAGCAAACTTCACGGACGACTACGTCAATTTGACACCTCGGACTTGTACGAGGTAGCGGCCCAGAGACCGAACAGACGTTCAATTTGCACGCTCACGAGATCGATCAGCAAGACCAGACTGGGATTACTGATCGGAAGCCGACAAAGCTCCGATCCCGTTCCGTCATGCCGATGCCACTCGTTCTTCCGCAACTGTTACGGTATCGGTAGCCAAAATGAGGAGTTGCGTGGAGCTTCTTGCTCCACACTTACGCATGATATTCATACGATGATATTCTACGGTACGATGACTAATTTCCATCGTCTTGGCAATTTCCTTATTGGTGCTCCCGCTCACAATTAGGTCGAGCACTTGCTTTTCACGCATTGTAAGCTGTCTGAACGATGTTCGCGGCACAACTTGTTGGGGCGCCCGCGTTTCAATGGCGCTCTTGATCTTGCCCACCAATTGACGACGATCTATCGAGCTGTCCACGAAATCAAATGCACCAAACTTGATGGCCTTCACTGCGGATCTGATCGACGCGCGGCTCGACATGGCGATAATCGGAGCAGCGCATCCAATCTCTTGCAAAATCCGAAGCACTTTAAAGTCGACCTTGTCCGCGACAGTGAGATTCACGAGCAGGCAGACAGGTTGTCGATCTCTCGCGGTGCTGATCAGCGCCGGCACGTCCGCGAAGAAGACGGCCGCGAGACCAGCCTCCAATAGCAGCTCGCAAATCTCGTTGGATCTCGTCAACCTGGAACCGAGGATATAGACTTCGTCGCTCGTCATGGCTCGCCGACCGCTCAACAATATCATTATTACTCTAGCTGATTCGCGCCTTGTTGCGTCGCGTAGCAAGGCAGCGCTGGGCGCTCAAATTCGGCACTTCTTAGACGGTCGCCGCATCCTGATGAAAACTGCGCCCTACCCGTCTTCGTGCGGAGCCAGGTAACCTTCGTTGCGCACCCCGCCGCGCGGAGCCAGATCGCCCGCGCTGCGACCCGCGGGCCGTTACGCGTCGATTGACAACCAAATCGCAGATGCGACAGTCGTGATGTCAAATGAAAGCGACGCCGAGACGAAAGAGCGTCGGACCCTGCTGCAGAAGATGTTGGCACAGAGATCATCTCGCTGAACAACGTTTGCCGGCGTCATCGTGAGCCAGACTCGCAGCATTACACCGAGCCGCCCCGTCGTCCGGAGTCAGTCCGCGCCTTCGTATTGTTCTCGCGCAACGCCGGGGCGTGGAACGCTGCTCGCCTTGTTGATGCAAGCTGCCTGCGTTCGATGTTTTACGAGGCGACGGAACATGCATCAGGACAGTGCTGTTGAAATCTCCTCGCGGCAGATACATGGCGATCAGCGTTGACTACGCTTGATTGTCAGCGTTGTTCTAACGCGCGTTGAGAAAAATGGTTCTGGGCGGCGACGCGTTGAGATCAGCCGCTAGGCGCATCGATCGTGGAAGATTTGTCCTCGAGCACCGGCAATGCCCGTAATCACGACAGGCGGCGTGCCTGCAGAAGTCATTTGTCGGACTGATCTTCGGGCGGCCCCGCTGACCGAAAGCTTAGACCTGGTGGCCCTTGTCGTCACATATTTGGTGCGGAACTGCAGCACCAAGTAAGCAACCTTGACGATCTCGACGAAAGTGTCGCTTCGTATACACGTGTCCATTGTCTGGGGGCGCAGTCGTCAGTGCGCCCCCAGTGCTTGGCCTTCGATTGGAGAAAGCCTCTCATGCGTTGCTTTCAATCTTTCCTTCAGGGCTCGCCTGATCGACCACCGTCGGCAGATGATCGGCCAGAAATTTCGACACTGCATCGAGCGGAACACCGAACTTGTCGGCAAGCTGCTTGACCTGCTCGTTACCAAGTGCATCGTGAATCTGCTGGGCGGTGACTGGCAGGTTACGGCCGTTGCTCAGCCATGAGTTGACCTGTTCTTTTAGGCCGCCCAATCGCAGTTTGTCGATCAATCCCTGCAAATCCCCGAAATCGGTCTTCGCCAGCGCCTCGGATATCATGGCCGGAATGGCTGCGGTTTCAATCTTGTCGATTGCGCCTTTGATCGCGCTGCCAACGTCGTCGAGAAATCCCATGACTACCTCCTCATCGAATAATCGTGAAGCTACGCGCGCTGAATAGCATTGAGTTTATGCGCTCCGGGCATTTGCGGCAACGCAGAACCCATCGATACATCGGTACCGGAGAGTGGTGGTCCGCCAGTCGCAAATTGACGCGAGACGACTAGGCTATCCAATTCTCGGCTGCAGATTTCGCTCGAAAATTGCGTCTTCGTGCAGGTGAACCGGACGATTAGTCCTTCAAGGCCTTTTGCGATCGATATGCAGCGCTGTGCGCATACTCTCGGTGGCATCACTCCATCATGAGCAAGACCATTCACAATCCCATCGAAGTACCGATCCGCCCGGTATCAGGCCGCTCGCGCCACGGGGGTCACGGCCAACGGCGCAATGATATCGCCTCATCGGCGCCGACCGACTCGGCCGCCAGCCCGAATATCGGTCAAGCGGTCAAGCGGCTTGTCGTTCAGGAATGCCGGGAAACGCCCGCGTCACGCCGTCGCCCTGCTCTCGTAGAGTGCTCTTTGCCAAAATAATGCACAAAGGCCGCTTCGCTTGACTGCAAATCGTGATGGGCCGAATAGTCGGATTCTTCGTCCGATCTTCGACGCTGAGACGGTTCAGGACACGTATCTGACAAAGGGCTGTCTACGGATCCGGCCGGTTCGCGCCAGACTGTGCTGCCGGACACCTCCAAACTACCTTTCTTTGCGGCCGCTTGGGTCGACAGCACCACGGCCGCTTCTCGACCGCCACGCTTGGGCGGGCTGCGCACGAACTGGGCCTGACATAGATTTGACGTAATACCAGACTGTTTCTTCTGTAAGAATGCCATGGCAATCATTTGTGGTGCGCGACTTCAATAATCTGGAGATCACCAATGCTCGATGAATTCAAGAAGTTTGCATTACGCGGAAACGTCGTCGACTTGGCGGTCGGCGTGATCATCGGCGCCGCATTCGGCGCTATCGTAACATCTATTGTGAGCGACGTCATTATGCCCGTCATTGGTGCAATTACCGGAGGTCTTGATTTTTCGAACTACTACACAGCTCTCTCTTCAAAGGTGCAGGCCGGCGTTTCCTACGCCGACGCGAAGAAACAGGGGGCTGTGTTGGGGTGGGGTCAATTTCTCACGGTCACCCTCAATTTCGCGATCGTCGCGTGGGTACTATTTTTGGTAATCAAAGGAATGAACAGATTGAAGAAGCAAGAACCGGTAACTGTTCCGGCTGGCCCCAGCGACGAAGTCAAATTGCTGATGGAAATCCGCGACCTGCTCAAGAAATAGGTCAACTTTTAGAAAGGTCTCGGCAGACAGCGCGCTACATGGCACCAGATCTGATTAGGCTACGATTCTGGCTCGGCTTGGCGCATTCTCCATCTAAACCCGCAACTCGTCTTGAGGGCCATTTTGCAGCAATGGACAGCGAGGGCCGCGTCGCCGCCCCTCGAATTGTCGCTACAGCCCGTTCTCTTGATCCGAAGTGGCGGCACGGACCATTCCAGCAAACAATCCGAGCGCTTCATCCAAGCCATCTTTGCAGCCAATGGTGTTGTCTTGACAAGCCTCAACACGCCCGCCCCGATTGCGTATTTCTACCAAGTTGAACGATCGTTCTTGACGCTCTAGGCTTTCGTCGAAAATGGAAGCTGTGATGGTTTCTGGGTCGGTAGACTATTTGCGTGATACGGCGGAGCGTTGTCGTCAGTTGGCTGGCGTGACGGAGAGCCGGACGATGCTCCGCCTTCTCGCGCTGGCTGAGAGGTTGGACGATCTTTCACGGCAACAGACTGATCTTGTCCGCTGCGTCGCCGCCGGACATGAATATGGATCCAATTCAGTCAAACACCAGATCCGGGTTTGAATTGAACATCGAGATTCGTTCAACCATGACCTCGACCGACACAACGGTCTGGCAGGTTTCGCACTGGAAGATCTTCGATCTATTCGAAATCCTGTCGACGAGTTCGACCCGGTGCATCGGCCGAACGCACTTCGGACAATGACTGTCCTGCTTCATCGGTACTTGTCCGTCTATCTTGAGCGCTCCTGGCGGCCGTGACGATCGCTCATGCAGAAACGGACGGGTTGTCATCGCATTCCAGAATTCACCAGTCTGACCGCATGGCGCCGGAGTTTCGGGGGCGAGCAGCTGCACCGCCCCCAGACTCCCATCGGTTGCACACCTCAAGACGCCCGTACGGTACTCAGAAATCTACCGACTTCCGCCTTCAGACGGTTACTGTCTTGCGACAGCGATTGCGCTGCAGACAAAACCTGGGCGGATGCTGAACCGGTTTCGCTCGCGCCGCGCTGCACATCGACCACATTTGAGCTGACTTGTCCGGTGCCCTGCGCCGCCTGCTGAACGTTACGAGAGATTTCCTGTGTGGCCGCACCCTGCTCTTCCACCGCGGAGGCAATGGTCGACGCGATCTCCGAAATCCGAGCGATGGTACCGCCGATCGCCCGGATATCTTCGACGGATTGATCAGTGGCGGCCTGGATACCGCTGATCTGCTGGCTGATCTCGCCAGTCGCCTTAGCCGTCTGCTCCGCTAATGCCTTGACCTCCGACGCAACTACCGCAAACCCGCGTCCAGCGTCCCCCGCCCGCGCGGCCTCGATGGTGGCGTTCAGCGCCAACAAATTCGTCTGACCAGCGATCGTATTGATCAGCTCGACAACGTCGCCGATCCGAGATGCTGCCGACGACAAGTTTCCGACCCGCTCGTTCGTCTCTGTCGCCTGCGCCACTGCCTCGGCCGCGATCTTCGCGGACTCGTGAACCTGCCGGCCAATCTCACTCACCGATGAGGCCAGCTGCTCGGTTGCTGAAGCCACCGATTGGACATTTGCGGATGCCTGTTCGGACGCCGCCGCAACCGTAGTCGTGATCTCCTGCGCTCGGGTTGCCGTCGCAGTCAGGGTCGTGGCCGATGCCTCCAGTTCCGTCGATGCCGACGAAACGGTGTTGATGATCTCGCCGACCGCCCCCTCGAAATGATCGGCGAGCTTCTGCATTTCGCGCTTTCGCTCCTCCGCCAGACTCTGATCCTGCCGGGCTTTGGCTTCAGCCTCGCTCTTTGCCTTGTCGATCGCCTTCTGCTTGAAGTCTTCAACTGCAGCGGCGACCTCACCGATTTCGTCGCTCCGGCCGAGACCCGGTGGCACCACCGAGAAGTCGCCCTCGGCAAGGCGTTTCATGCCAAGCGTCAACGCCCGCAATGGGTGCGAGATGCTACGACTGAGCAGTGTTGCTGCACCCATCGTAAGCACCAGGACTGCCAAACCAATGCCCAATGACCACTGCCGAGCGTCGCTCAACGCGTGAACGTAAACGTCGCGGTTGACGCCGAGCGCGGTGAACCCGATCGCATCGCCGGCATAGTCTTTGACCGGAGCGAGCACGATGGCTTCTTCAATACCCGCGACATTGATCAAGAGATCGGCCGACCTCTGCCGCATCGCCGAAGTCATTTGTTCAGCATCGAAGGAAGGGTCCGCTGCAAAAGTTGACGCGAACCGCTTGAACCCCTGCGGTGCTCTTAGAAACAAAGCAACATCGGCCCCGGTACTTTGTTTGAAGGTCTGGAAGAAGCGATCACCGAGGTTCATGCCGATTTCGAACGATCCGACTTGCTTGCCATCCTTCTTGACCGGCGTGACGCCGCGAATACCGAGCCCTTCGACTCCATATTCCAGCCCCGTGGCCGGCTTGCCCGACTCGTTCGCAAAGACGACCGTCTTCCGGATCGTCGAGAGATCGTCACCGAATTTGCCCACCTTGTGAAGTCTCAGGAACGAGACCGCTGGCGCAACATGAAACTGCATCTGCACCACACCGTGTTCGGCTTTGAGCTGCCTGAAGGACGGCTCAAGCATATGTGTGAGGCCTTCGCGATCCCGATTGGCAAAAAGCTCCTGCACGGTCACGTTGCTCGCAAGTGCGGCGGCGAGCGTTGCTGCACGTCGGGCGTCCGAGGCCATCTGCTGCGTCAAGGAATCCTGAAGTCCGTCCAGCTCGCGCGCGGCTGCTTGCTCAGCCATCCGCTTCGACAGGATAAGGTTGCTGATGGTGGTCGACACAACCGCCAAAATAACACTCACAGCAAGTATCAGCGAAAAGCGCAGCCCGATCGTCAATCGAATGGCATGCTTGGACTCGGTCATGGTTACACCTCTTGGCATTTGCGCCACCCATCACACGCCGACTTCACTTGCACTGTAACTTCATCACAGTCGACATCTTCATGTGCGGCGATCCTCAATTCACGATGAAGATGGTTGCATATTTGACGGCCGGCATTTCACTCGACTAGTTTCGTGGAGTCGTGTTGGTCGATAGACCTTCACCCTCGGCGATCAATTTTGCCATTTCGTCGAGCGCGGCGAAGACTTCAATCGATGCTTGTTCCATCTTGTCCGCGGCGACAACGGCCGCTTCAAAGTCACCTGCGTGATACTTTGCTAGCGCCTCTTTACCAAAAGCATGCACGCGAACATGAGGTTCCTCGATCTTACGATAGGCGGCGCTGCCACGGAGTACCGGATCTTTGAGGTTCGCGTACCACTTGCCGAAGCGACATCCGTGATGGTCCGGTAGGTCGTCGTGGCGCGCATTACCCCGCTCAATCAACGTATCGATCACCTTCTTCTTGAACGTCGCATGGTCGGAGCGTGCTAGCTGGACAAGAATTCGATCATCGATCCTTCCACTCAATTGCTGGAGCCTCGGACCGACCAACTCACCGACTTGGTCGAACGCGCTCGCCAGCCGCTCGATCGAGGCCAGCGCGCTGCTCGACATCGTCGCCGTTGCAGATACGCTTCGATCGACTTCGCCCGTGGCGATTTCCTGCTCCTGAACAATGTTGGCGATCGTCGACATGTTGCGGGTCACTTCCTCGACTGAAGCGGTAATGGTCTTCACCGAAATCCCAGCCTGCTGAACCGCTTGAGTGCCCGCCTGGACAGTCTCACCGCTGGACCGCATCGCTCCGACGATATCCTTCATGCTGTCCTGCAGCAATGCGATACGGTGCCGGATGTCTTCCGTCGCCCTGGCCGTCTGGGTCGACAGAGCTTTCACCTCTCCGGCGACAACCGCGAAACCCCGGCCTGCCTCGCCGGCGCGTGCGGCTTCGATGGTTGCGTTCAGCGCGAGCAGATTGGTCTGGCTTGCGATCGCCTCGATCGACTTGACGATGCCGGCGATCTGGTCGATGGCGCCATTGAGCGTCCCCACCTTATGTTCAAGCTCACCGACTGCGGTGGCCGACTCCGTGATGCAAGTGACCGCCCGATCCGCTGCACTGGCGCTCTCGCCAACACGGTCCTGGACTTGGACCGCCTCTCTCGCGACTTCACCCGTGGCACGACTGATCTCACTGATGGAGGCGACCATCTCGCTGACGGCACTGGCAACGGCTTGGGTGCGACCACCTAAATCCGTCATGTCGGCTTTCATCCGTGCGATCGCCAGCAAAGGAGCCGTCTGTGCAACCCAAATATCCGCAAGCATCGACAGGGCGCTAAAGGAGTTGTCCTTGACCAATGTGACCAACGGTTGCAGTGCACGGGCGTATTCATCATTGCCTTCGACAACGTCTCTGTAGTCACCGCGCCGCATCGCAGCGACGTGTCGATAAAGTTGATCGAGAGAGGCCGCTCGAGGAACGTCCGCAGCTTGCGACTGGGCTTTCGAAGCCACTTTCCGCCAGCGATCTTGCAACATGTATTCCCCCGTTAGATGGATTCTACGACTACTCGTCGGATCATTCCGCCTGTGTCAGCTGTTTGCGGCCGGCGCAGGACCGATTTCAGACCTCTCCCTTGCCGCATTGCGAGCCGGGACAAGTTCCGCCTCCGAAAAGTTCGTCAGCAGACTGCGAAAATCACTCGTTCGCTGAGCAAGCAATTCAGTCGCAACTACAAGACCAACTCGGGCCTCGTTGATGCTTCTTCTCATGTCGTCTCTTGCGTTGTCGTCTTCAATCGTTGACAGCAACGTCGCCATCTTATCGAGGTCACCCCAAAGCCGAGCAACACTAGCCTGACAGCTCATGCTCCCTTCGACGATGGCAGCTCCCGAGGTTGACACCCGCTCCGCCGCCGAAGCGCTCGACGGCGATTCGGGGCGCTTCTGCCTACGCAAAGCCAGTTCGATGATTTTGGCCATGATCAGTACTCCTAGACATCGGATCGGTAACCGGGCTCGGCTACACCGAAATCAAGCCGAGCGCACAGTTTGCAGGAATAGACCGACCTCATCCTTCAGGCGATTGCTGTCGCGCGCCAAGGATTGTGCGGCGCTCAACACCTGATTCGAGGCCGCTCCAGTTTCGGTGGCGCCGCGTTGGACATCGATGATGCTTGCGGACACCTCCTGGGTGCCTTGGGCGGCCTGCTGTACGTTACGTGAGATCTCCTGGGTCGCTGCCCCCTGCTCCTCCACCGCCGATGCGATCGTCGCGGCAATCTCCGACATTCGGGAGATCGTTGCACCAATCTCCTGGATCGCTGTGACGGATTGACCAGTCGCGGTCTGAATACTGCCGATCTGCTGGCTGATCTCGCCGGTTGCCTTGGCGGTCTGTTCGGCCAGCGCCTTGACCTCTGCCGCGACCACGGCAAACCCGCGACCTGCGTCACCGGCACGAGCGGCCTCGATCGTCGCATTCAGCGCCAACAAATTGGTTTGACCGGCAATCGTGTTGATCAACTCGACAACATCGCCGATCCGCGCAGCTGCGGTCGAAAGGTCACCGACGCGTTCATTGGTCGTGTGGGCCTGGACCACTGCTTCCCGTGCGATACGCGCCGACTCCTGGACCTGACGGCTGATCTCATTCACCGACGATGTCATTTCTTCGCTGGCCGACGCGACCGACTGGACATTGGTGGTCGCCTGCTCGGAAGCCGCGGCGACCGACGTGGTCACCTCTTGCGCGCGCTGTGCGCTCGACGACAACGTCGTGGCAGATGCCTCAAGTTCGGTCGAGGCCGACGATACCGTTTGGATCACCTCGCCCACAGCGCTCTCGAATTCACTTGCGATTCGCTGCATGTCGAGCTTGCGTTGATGTGCGGCGCGCTTTGCGGTGTCCTTCTCTTCCTCACGATTGAAGAACAGCTTGTTCTGCATCGCCTGAAGGTTGCGCAGCGCCACGCCCGCCTCGTCGTCGCGATCGATCTCGACGCGGCTGTCGAACTTACCCTGGGCGATGTTGTCCATCACAGCGTTGAGACGTCCGAGCGGTACGGTGATCGCCCGGGTGGTGAACAGGCCATTCAGGATGCCGAGCAGAAGACCCAGCGCCAGCAGACCCAGCGACACCGCGAGCATGATCGCGTACTCCGACTGCCCGGCATCGTATTCTTCCTTAGCGACCCGCATCTGCAGCGCGATCAGCTTGTCGAGATCAGACTTGGCAGCATCGAACGTCTCCCGCGCTTTGCCGATCACCAGGCCGCCGAGCTCGTCAATCTTGCCAGCCTCGAGCAGTGCGACGCCCGGACGGATCGCCTCCTCGACATAGGCTCGGCGCTTACCGGCGAATGAATCGGCGAACTGCTTTTCCTCCGGAGTGAGATAGGTCGCCATGTATTCATTGAAAAGCTTGGTGATGGTCTCGACGTTCTTGGACACGCGTTCCGAGACACCGCCGACCGGCTGGCCGGCCTTTGCGCGGATCACCGCGCCCCGCAGTGCCATCCCGTTGTCGAGCATGCGATTGTTGATCTCGGAAAGTTGCTGCAGCGAAACCGCGCGATCCTCGAACACTGTCTTCAGACGCGCGTCAATGCCATGTACCGCATAGATGCCGGCGGCGCCGATGATCGTCATGATCATGGCTTGCATCGCGACCAGCGTCGTCATCCGGGCCTTCAGGCTCCGGTTGTTCTGCCGCGCCGCGTAAAGGATGCCCGCGAACGACGCCAGCATGCCGGCGAGCACATAGGCCAGAAACAACGAACGCTTGACGTCGATGCCGGCGTGGCGCGCCGCCTTGCGGCTCGATCCGACCGCCATGATGTGGACGCCGGAACGGATCCGCGTCAGGTAGAGATGGCCGATCAAGCCGACCACGATCAGAAACACCATGTTGATCGGAATGCCGAACAGATAGCCGGTTCCGAGGTAATCCCAGGCCTCGCTGTCCGACGACGCGCTCGCCAGATCAATCGCGTAGAGGCCGGTCAGCTTGTTGTAGGCGGCGCGGAGGATGATCAGCACCACCATGGTGGTGAGGAACGGGCGGGTCTTGGCGTAGGCGATCAGGCCGCCATTGACGGCGCCGATCAGCGCGCCCCATGCCAGCACGGCGACGATCGCGAGCGGCAACGGCCACTCCCGCACCATCAGCAGGTAAAGCGTGAGAAAGTCGGCCATGGCGAACACCGCGCCGACCGACAGATCGATGCCTCCCGACAGGACCGAGATCGCCATCGCCATCGCGACGAAGCCCTGCTCGGCGAAGCTGCGCATCAATTGCTGCAACTGCGGGAGCGAGGTGTAACCCGGAATCGTGAGCAGGAATCCGACGAACACCAGGATCAGCAGCGTGAACGGAACGATCGGCTCCATCCAGCGCTTTTCGAGGAGTTCGCCGAACCAGAGCTGCGGAGAATATCGATACCAAAGGCGGCGCAGTGCTTGCATCACCGTTCACATCCGATCCGCGGACGCCCAGCCAAGGGCGTCCGTCAACAGCACCATGATTGCGGAAGTCGCGCCTATTCCTTCGGCACGATGAAGCAGTATTGCCGGTCGTCCTTGCCCGAGACCCAGTAGTTGGTGGTGTAGTAGGCAAGCTGCGTGCTGCCGGCCGGCCGCGGATCCTGCAGCAGGGTCAGCACCGCATTGACGATCGCTTCGCCCTGGGTGTCGGCGCGGTACGACAGGTTCTTGGTGAACAGCCCCTGTTCGAGCATGTCGCAGTCGGCCGGCTGGCCGTCGCTGGCGACGAAGATCTTCACCTGGCCCTGCTTTCCGGCATTCTTCACCACCTGCGCGGCGCCGGCGGTCTGCGGTCCCCAGACGCTCAGGATGCCGCACAGATCCGGATGCTGCTGCAGGACGTTGGTGACGATTTCGGAGGCCTTGTTGGCGTCCCAGTTGGTCGGTTGCGACGACACCACGTTGATAGACTTGTCGCCCTTGAACACCTGCATCGCCGCCTTGACCATGTCGAGCGAATACGCTGCGGTGGCTTCGCCCTGCAGGATCGCAATCTTGCCCGATCCCTTGCCGCCACCGCAGGTCTTCACCACCTCCTCGGCCAGCATGCGGCCGAGCTTCGGCACATCGGCGCCGACGTAGGCGTCGGTGAGCTGGTTCGACGCCATGTTGACCTGAATGACCTTGATGCCGGAGTCCATCGCGCGCTTGAGCTCGCGCGCCAGCAGCGTGGTGGTCGGGTTCTGCACGATGAGGATGTCGGGCTTGTCGTTGATCAACGAACTGACCGCCTGGAGTTGAACGTCGGACTTCAGGTTGGGATCGCGCATCACCATCTTGATGCCGTAGTCGTCGAAGTGGGCCTTCATCACCCGCGTCCACTCGGATTCGAGGACGCCGAGCCACACCGGCACCCACGCCACGGTCTTGCCTTTGACCGCCTTCTGAAACTTCTCGAACAATTGGGCGCGGGGATCGGCCGCTTTGGCGTCGCCGAGCGCCCCGAGAAGGACGCCTGCGACGGACAGTCCGGCGACCAGCGCCCGAACAGCGGGAACAACCGCTCTGTTGGCTCTCATTTCGTTTCTCCGTTGTGCTGAAGGCTTCGCCTTCTTGGTTTTTGATTTTTCGTCTTTTGGTTCAGTCGCCCTGCTTTGCGGTCTCCTCGTCGCGCGGATGGATGTAGCTGTCGAGGATGATGGCGAACAGCAGGACTGCGCCCTTGATCATGTCCTGGGTCTGGATATCGAGATTCATGATCGTCATCGCGTTGAGCAGCACGCCGATCAGCAGCGTCCCGGCGATGACGCTGAGAACGTTGCCGCGCCCTCCGACCAGGCTGACGCCGCCCAGCACCACGACGAGGATGACGTCGAAGATGATGGTGGATTCGACGATCTGCAGATGCATCAGCGAGGTCGAGCCCACCATGATCATGCCGCCGACATAGCCGATCGCCGCGCACAGAGCGTATTCGAGCATCGTCAGCGGCCGGGTCGCGATGCCGGTCAGGCGGGCCGCCTGCGCGTTGTCGCCGTGCGCATAGATGAACCGACCGAGCACGGTCCGGGACAGAAACAGATGCAGCAGGACGGCGCAGATCACGAATGCGACCAAAGGCACCGGAATGCCACCGACCGTGGTGGCGCCGAGCATCAGGATCCAGTCGTGGCCTGGCTTGAGGAACACCTGATAATGCGGCACCACGAGCGCCCTGGTGACGCCCAGCACCACCAGCCCCGACGCCAACGTGGTGAACAGCGCGGGAATTTCGACCACCGACACCAGGATGCCGTTGGCGACCCCGATCAGGATTGACAGCAGCAGACCGAAGCCGATCGCGAGCGCGGCCGGCCAGCCATCGTTGATCATCGAGACCGCGATCGCACTCGAGCACGCCAGGCTCGCGATCAGCGACAGGTCGATTCCCCGCCCGATCACCACCACCGCCATGCCGAGCGCCAGAATGCCGAGGATCGAGATATTGCGCGCCAGCGTGAAGAAATTGCCGAGAGTCAAAAAGCCGGGCAACACAGCGCTGAGCACGACCAGCAGAATCAGGGTCACGCCGAGCACCATGACCGCCTGGCTCGGTTTATAGCTCGGCCGACTCCGGCCAGCCGATATCGCCTCGCTGGACACGTCAGCGCTCCCTAGCCCTGTCGGTCCGCGGACTGTGCTGCGCGGCCGTTATGATTATTCGACCTGGGATCGCTGCATCCCCAAGCGGACCAAGAGACGCTTGCGAAACCAAGTTGTTTGTTGCTTCTTATTTGTTATAACAAGTTTGCATCAGGTTTTTTCGATGTCAACAGGAATGCTCAACGATCGCTCAGGCTCAGAGGCGACGCCCACATCGGGCTCGTTCGATACGCAGATCATCAAAGAGAGCGTTAGCCAGCAGGCATATGTGGCGATCCGCAACTCGCTGATGCGGAGCCGGCTCAAGCCCGGGCAAAAGCTCGTGGTGAGGCAGGTCGCCGACGAACTCGGCATCAGCGTCACGCCGGTGCGCGAGTCGCTGCTTCGGCTGGTTTCCGAACATGCCCTGGCGCTCGACGAGCGCGGCACCGTGATCGTCCCCCGCCTGACGCTCGACCGCTGTCTCGAAATCAGAGACCTCCGGATGATGCTGGAGGGCGAAGGCGCCGCGCGCGCGGCGGCGCACGTCACCGACGCGGAGATCGACGAACTCGCGGCGATCCATGCACGCTATGTCAGCACCGAGTCGGTCAGCAATTTCGCGACGGCGCTCGCCGAGAACGAGAACTTCCATTTCGCAGTGAGCCGGCTCGCCCGGTCGCCAGCCTTGTTTCGGATCGTCGAGAATCTATGGATGCAGTTCGGCCCGACGTTGTCGTACTTGTACGACGACGCCGCGAGGCCATTCCACGGTCAGAAGCACGGCCATGTTCTGGTAATCGAAGCGCTACGCGCGCGGGATCCCGAGAAGGCGCGCATCGCGATGGCCCAGGATATCCTGGTTGGAGGCAAGGCGCTCGTCGACAAGTTGCAAGGCTGAATCAATTCGAAAGAGACAGGCAAAGAAAGATCCGTTTCGCTCGACGCCGCAATTGCGCAAGACAATCGACGTCGGTTGCTGGCCTGTTCCAGCGTGGGGTCGGCTTATCGCTGGTCCGCTCTACGCCCTTACCGGCGTCGGAAGTCGCGTCGCCTATGTCGGGGCTCGGAGTAGTGCGGAAGTTCGCAAAATTGGCATGGCGGCATCGCTAGAACCCGCTCCACAAGCAGCGGGCTTGCTGCCGACCACCCGTCACCGAATCATTCTTTTGTCGCCTGGATGTCTTGCAGAATTTCTGCTGCCAATGTCTGCCCCTTTGCCAACCGCCGCCCCAACGCCTCAACAAAGCTCTCATAGCGTTCCCGACCTTTGGCCTGCGCGGCTACCTGCGCGGTGTCTGGCAGGGGCGGCGTCGCGGTCAGCCAGAACCGGATGAACAGAGCCAATGCCTCGTTGGTGATCGCCAAATGTCGTTCGAGCCGATCAGCTTGCCGGGTTATCCGATCAAGTCGCCGCCCGAGCGCCGCCTCGGTCCGCTCGGCATTGTCCGGCGACAGGAATGACGCCAGGGCAGTCTCGACAACCAGCGCTTGTGGCACGCGTTTGCGGCCAGCATATTCGGCAAGTTGTCCTGCAAGCTCTGGCGGAAGGCGGAATGTGTGCTTGGTACGCATTGATAAAACTTTAGAGCTCGATGCCATCATCCGAATCGAGCGAGGCCTGGCGCGCCAGTCCGCGAATCTGGGCTCGCATCGCGCGTGCCCGCGCGGTTTCGTCGTCCTGGTCCTGATCGTCGAATGCGAATTCCTGCGTCAGTTTCGCCGGCTCCGGCACGATTTCCTCATGATCGGAAAGTTCCGGCTCCCGCCGGATCCCGCCGTTGTGTGGATCGTCGCTGGCCGCCGTGGCCGAAGCTGCATTTTTTTCCGTCGTGGCGGGCGGCTTCGCAGCCGGCAATCGATCGATCCAGTCATTGGCTTGATCGAGCCCAGCGGCATCGTCCGGGCCCGGTCTTGGCGGAGCGAGCACTCGCTCAGCCAGCTGGCGATCGACAAAATACCTGGCTTTCTTGGCGCGGATCGGCGGCACGCCAGACACCAGCACCAGTTCATCATCGGGCGGCAATTGCATCACTTCGCCCGGGGTCAGCAGCGGTCGGGCCGTCTCCTGGCGCGATACCATCAAATGACCGAGCCACGGGCTGAGCCGGTGGCCGGCGTAGTTTTTCATCGCGCGGAGTTCGGTGGCGGTGCCGAGCGTATCGGAGACGCGTTTGGCGGTGCGCTCGTCATTGGTGGCGAACGACACCCGAACGTGGCAATTGTCGAGGATTGAATTGTTGGCGCCATAGGCCTTTTCGATCTGGTTGAGCGACTGTGCGATCAGGAAGCCTTTCAGGCCGTAGCCGGCCATGAAGGCCAGCGCGGACTCGAAGAAATCGAGCCGTCCCAGCGCCGGAAACTCATCCAGCATCAACAACAGTCGGTGACGCCGCTTTCCATTGTCGAGCTCCTCAGTCAGCCGCCGTCCGATCTGGTTCAGGATCAACCGCACCAGCGGCTTGGTCCGGCTGATGTCCGATGGCGGCACCACGAGATACAGCGTCGCCGGACGCTTGCCATCGACAAGGTCTCGGATGCGCCAATCGCAGCGCCGGGTCACATGGGCCACGACCGGATCGCGATAGAGCCCGAGGAACGACATCGCAGTGGATAGAACGCCGGAGCGTTCGTTCTCGCTCTTGTTGAGGAGTTCACGGGCGGCCGATGCGATCACCGGATGCGGTCCGGCCTCACCAAGGTGCAGCGTCGTCATCATCGCCCGCAGGGTGGTGTCGATCGGCCGTTTTGGGTCGGACAGAAAGTTGGCGACGCCCGCCAGCGTTTTGTCGGGCTCGGCATAGAGAACATGGAGGATGGCGCCGACCAGAAGCGCGTGGCTGGTCTTCTCCCAATGATTGCGCCGCTCAAGCGAGCCCTCGGGATCGACCAGCACGTCGGCGACATTCTGCACGTCGCGGACCTCCCACTCCCCGCGCCTCACCTCCAGTAGCGGGTTGTAGGCCGAGGACTGCGCGTTGGTCGGATCGAACAACAGCACCCTTCCATGCCGCTCCCGAAACCCTGCCGTGAGCGTCCAGTTCTCACCCTTGATGTCGTGAACGATGCAGCTTTCCGACCAGGTCAGCAGCGTTGGCACGACGAGGCCGACGCCCTTGCCCGACCGGGTCGGCGCGAAGCACAGCACATGCTCGGGGCCGTTGTGGCGTAGATGCCGGCCGGCGAACTGTCCGAGCACGACGCCGTCCGGACCAAGCAGCCCGGCGGCAGCGATCTCCTCGCGTGTCGCCCAACGCGCCGAGCCATAGGTGAAGACGTTGTTGCTCTCGCGGGCGCGCCAGATCGACATGGCGATCGCAACGGCGATCGAAATGAACCCGCCCGATGCGGCAATGAGCGCCCCTTCCACGAAGATCGGCGGTGCGTAGGCATCGAAGGCGTACCACCACCAGAAGAAAGCTGGCGGCAGATAGACTGGAACGCCGCGTGCGAGTTCGAACCACGGCGCGCCAAGCTGCGGCTGATAGCCGAGCCGCCAGGCCACCCATTGGGTCGCGGTCCAGGTCGTGACCAGCACGATCGCGAGAACGATGCTGACCTGGCCCCACAGAATCTTGGTTGCGGACACGGCACGCCTTTGCGCAGCAAGAAGACCCCGGCAACAAAGCGCGTCTTGAGCCGACTTCAAGAGCCGTCGAGGCGCGATCGCATCGCGGCGTAGTTCCGCGTTGAATTGCCGCCCCTCCGGGTAGATCAGAGGCCAAGCGCTCGGGTCCTGCCGAGCGTCCACTCGACCCGGCCGCCGCGCGCCATCACGCCGGACACCTGCTGTCCCAGTCTCAGCTCGATTGCTGGACGCCAAGGCACCAGCTGGAAGCCAAGGCCATCGTCGATCATCGCGAACCGCCCTGAGGCCAAGGTCACGCGCTGGCGATAGACGCCGGCGACATGTTCGCCTTCGGCCGATGGCAGGTGCTGCAATCCCGTGGCGCCAGCGAGCCGAGCTGTGGCGGCCTCCAGCTCCCGGCGCCGCAGCGTGTCGAGTAAATCGCGGGCAAATATCACCCGCTGACCCTGGCGCCGCGCGAGCCCCTCGCCTGCCAGATGGTCAATCCGGCGCTGCATGGCGTCCCGGACCTCGGCGCCGAAGCCGGAGCCGCTCGCTACGGACTCGCTGGTCAGGAGTTGCCGATCGAGCCAGGTCGCTCCTTCAACCATCACCTGAGCTTCGATGCTGAGGTCCGACCGAACAACCAGCGACAGCCGCTTGCGGCCCTGGGCATCATCATAGGCGCGCGCTTCCACAATGGCACCGGGTTCAGCATCGCCGGTCAGCTCGAGATCCGAGAATCTGAGATGATGGGTCCGGCCGTCAACGCCCTCGATGATGGCGTAGGCGGAACCTTTCAGTTCGTCATGCAGCCCACGCGTGACCAGGCGGCCGAGTACCGGATCGGTGATCTCTTCGCCATGCAGGGCGAAGCCGGCGACATCGGCTGCGCGTCGTGCCTCCGACATCGCCCGATGCATGGTCTTGATGACGTCGCCTCGGATCGCAAGATCGCGCAACGTATCCTTGAGCCCAGGCTTCAACTGCCAGCAGCCGGGGGCGATCTGGTCGGCGAGGCCGAGCCGTTCGAGCTTGGCGACCCGGCCGAGCAGCAGACGCCGAAAGTCAGGATCGTGCCCGCTTGCTCCCGGCCGCAGATCGGCGATGTCGGCGCCTTCGTCGGCAAGGCTGCGCAGCGCGCGATCAAGTTCGGTCCAGCGCTCGGCACCGACATCCTGGTCGAGCGCGGACCTGATCTCGATCTCGCTGCGCGGGCCGAGCTCCAGCGTCACGCGTTCGGCGGCACGGCCGCGCAATCCCCGGCTGATGTAATCGCGGCTGACGACGAGGTCCCGCCCGTCATCGCCACGGCCGCGCACAAGAATATGGATGTGCGGATTGTCGGTGTTCCAATGGTCGACCGCGATCCAGTCGAGCCGCGAACCAAGATCGCATTCGGCGTCGCTCATCAATTCCCGGGTAAAGGCCCGCAGATCCTGCATCTGACCGGCGTCCTCGGGTGAGACGATGAACCGGAAATGGTGCCGGTCATCGGTGCAACGCTCGGCAAAAACACGTTCGTCGGCGGCATCCGAGGTGGCATCAAACATCCGCGCATCGGTGTCATCGCGCGTGACACCTTCCCGCTTGAGGTAGCTGACGTGCTTCGCCAAAGGCGCCGACCGAAATCGAACTCCTCGATGCCGCACCACGCGCGCCTTGATCACCACCCGCCGCGACGGAGCCCGGAGCGACAAGGCCAGCGCCGCCGACCGGCCGCGACCGAACCCGGCCCCCGCGCGCTTTCCTTCCCGGCCAAAGGCCTTACCGGTGTGGCCTGCCTTTCGGACCGCGCGCATCACTTGGCCGACAAAGCTCTTCGGACGGGCAGCGCCGCGGCCGCCATCGCGGATTCGGCCCGGCCTGACGCGGAGGTCGCTGTCGTTCCGGCTCATCACCCCCTCTTGCGATCGGTTTCACGAGCGATGGCGCTGCGAGCGTTGATTTTGCTGGTCTTCTTGCGGTGAGCGCCAGCCCTGGCCTCTTGCACATCGTCATAAACATCAATCCAACCAACCACATGAGCACGACGGACGTCGGCGCTTTTATCTCGCAGTCTTAATCGGCTGTGACTCTCGTATCGCTTTCGCCATCGCTGTCCTCTCCTGTTACTACTCAAAACCATTCGGTCGCTCGCCGCAATACGCCAGTCCACACCGATCAAGAGTTCTGATGCGCCGTGCAGTCTTCCGCGCTCATTGACGGGCTGTTGCGGCTGCGCTGGGGCAGCACTGGAACCGTCGCGGCGCATAGTGCAGTCGGACTCACGGGGCAACATCACAGGCGATCCAGCGTGGTCGGCTTTGCGCCAGCCACAGGCAAGATATCGTGCTTCCCGTCTTCCAATGGTCTGCATCAGTCCTCTTCCGCCGGGGCGGAACTCACAGCATTGAGGGGGCGTCTGTCATGTCGTTTCGCCGTACGGAATCGTCAGCTCCGTGCGTAATTCACCCGCGCCAGTTTCTCCTTCATCCAACTCGCGGCCTCTGCATCCGACAGGCCGTGATCACCGAGATAGTAGGTGCCATCGCGCCACATCGCGTGCATCACCGTCGCCAATTTGCGCGCCACCGCGACCGCCGCCTTGGCATGACAACGCCGCTTGGCGATCTTCAGACCCCAGCTCTTGATCGCATCTTTGCCCTTGAACCGCTTCAGCATGACGGTCGCTGCCTCGTACAGCGACCGTCGGACATCGCCATCGCCGACCTTGCTAATCCGTCCCTTGACGTCGATCGACGTGCCAGACTGCCAGCGTTTCGAGGTCAGGCCAAAATACGCCGCGACGTCGCGCGAGCACCGGAATCGGGCCGGATCGTCGATCGCACAGGCGACATTGAGCGCGGTCACCGCCCCCACGCCGGGTATCGCCAAAAACCGCCGGCACAGTTCATCCTGCATCACGATCTTGACCGCCAGCTTGTTCAAGGTGAGGTATTCCGCCCACAACGCCGCGCGCGCCCGCAGCATGCACTCGATCAGCGCTTCGGTCAGCAAATCCCCCTTCACGGCCTTGCGGACCGCGTCCTCGAAACCGCCGCGCCCGACCCGGTCGAAGCGCAGGCCGAACACCTTGAGCGAATGCCGGATACTGTTTTCAAGGTCGAGAAACTTGCGCTTCAAGTTGCGGCGCTGGATCAACAATAGCCGCAACCGATAGCTGGATTCGCTCTTCATATGCGCCGACCGGAACCAGCCGGTGCGCATGATGTGCGCAATCCCGAGCGCATCATTGGCGTCGGTCTTGTTGCGCTGCGCCGCCATCGCGGCCCGGACATGGCGGGTTTCCAGGCAAACAACCGGCAGCCCGAGCGCCTGCAGCCCGGCATGCAGCCAGGGCGACAACGACCCGGCTTCATGGCCGACCCGCCGCAACCGTGCCGCATAAGGCCGCAGCAAATCGGCGAGAGCCTGCGGCTCGGTGGCCACCGAATTCGTCATGATCACGGCGCCCTTTTCATCGACCACACACACCGACGTCTCCGCCAACGACACGTCCAGCCCGGCAAAATATTCCATTTTCTGCCTCCCGCGGTGCTTGTTCAACGCAGGCATCTTCGCGCCATCGCCGCCACCAGGCGAGCCGCCAAGGGCCGCCCCAATCGCCGCTGGCCCTCCAAGCCCGATTACCGCGGCGATCTGTCGCTGGGACCTGTCCGACCGCGACGCAACCACGTCCTGCCTGCGATATCGCGCGAGGCACTCAGGCAAAGTGCGAATGCGCTCATTGCGACCCAATCGGCATGACGGTGGACGCGAACAGGCCGGCCGATCGCGGCACCAGGTCCGATCGGGCGATCCTCAACGGTGCCTTCGCCCCGCGACCCGATCGCACGCCGACGGAGTCTGAACGATCGACCAAATGGCTCGTCAAACGATCGACGAACAGCGGCGACCGCGCCCCGGCGACTGCGTGCTTCGCGACGGTCGACACCGCAACCCGTGACATGCCGGCGGTGTTCGACATGATCGTCGCGACGTAAGCCTGGGTCTCGTCCGGCAACGGTTTTCCGGTTGCCAAATGCTGTTCGTAACGTCCGGGACCAGCATTATAGGCAGCCAGGAAACCAGGGACGCCGTAGCGATCCAGCAGTTGGCGAAGATACGCCGTGCCTGCCAGAATATTGTCCCGCGCATCGTACGGATCGGCGCCAAGGCCGTGCTGCGCGCGCAATTCGGCCCAGGTGCGGGGCATGATCTGCATCAGGCCGATCGCGCCCTTTGCTGAGCGGGCAAGCGGATCGCTGTTACTTTCGGCATGCATCACGGCACGAATCCAGTGCGCGGAAATCGCAAATCGGTCTGCCGCCTCGAAGACCGCTGCGGCGATCAGGGCAGCCGACGAACGATCATCGGACCGCCCAATCGGTAGCGGCGGCCCGGCCAATACATCACGACAGCCGATCATTGAGGCTGCAGCAATGACGATGATGAGCATTGCGGCGGAACTGGCCGGCCGATGCACGGTCGGTTTCGAGTCCGATGACGAGGCGGTGTGTCGGCTGCATCGATGCAGCGTTTCGAAGACCTGCTCAACCGCAAGGCGGATGCCGGCCGGAAGGAGAAAGGAGCCGTTGGAGTGCTTGACCGGATGGCAAACAGCGTGCGCACTGGGAATCCACATGATGGTCGTCACTCCTGCTCGTCGGTCCAGACGGGCTCAGCACGCGCGACGACCGCCGTCGTGGGGAGCACACCGAAATAGCGCCCATCGAACGAAGTCGCGGACTGCCAATTGATCAGGAAGATTTCGTCGCTCGCGACGACGTGGCAGCCCTGCCAGACCGGCAAGGCTCGGCCCCGGCTGTCGAGGTCCTGCGCCTCGCCGAGTTCAATCTGGTCGACCGCGACCATCACACCTGTCCTGCACACGGTTTGCCCGGGAAGCGCCAGCACACGCTTCAGCATCGGCACGCCGCGCGGCAGATAGCCACGCTCGCTGAGAAACGCGGCAAGCGGAGGCGGCGGCAGAACGACGACCAGATCAGTGACGGCCAGTCGGCCGATCGGACGCAGCCGATACAGCCCGATCGGCACGCTGTCTGACGCGTTCCAGATGAAACGCTTCAATGGCGGATCGACGAGCGGGACGGCGAGCGCGACAGCCGCCACAGCGGTCAAAACCAGGATCATCGCCCTGCCCGTCACGGTGCAATCCTGCGGCGTTTCTGCCAGACCTGATGGCGGGACCGCGTATAGGCGCGCGGCTCTTCGTTGACCGACAGTCGATTATGGACGTGATGCCAATAGTCGGGCGCAGCATCCGCCGGAGCGATGCCGAGCGCCTCGACCGCATCGACGATCTGCAGCACCCGTTCGACCTTGGACCAGCCCGACTGCCGCAACAGGATCTCGCCGCCGGGGCGCACAAACGGCACCGTGGTGTAGCGCTCGTTTGCCGCAACCGCTCTGACGATGTCGATCCTGGAGACGACGGTGCCAAAGCTGTTCGCCGTCCAACGAACGAATGCGAAGACGCTGCCGGGGGCGAACGACACGATGCGCCGGCTGCGGTCGAGAATTTGCTCGTGCGCGATGAGGCCGAAGCGAATCCAGTTTTCGATCCGCTTTTGCTGCCAGACCAATTCGACATGCGTCAGATCATCCATGCCGTCCTCCCAATGCTGAAGGGATCGCTGAGAGTAGGCCTCTGGTGCCGCACCGTAGATGTTCCCGAGACGCGAACCTTGTGATCGGCATTGACGGCGTCTGGACGCTCATCGCATCGCTGACATCTACCTTGCCGCGGTCCCGAAACGAGCGGTCCGTTAGAAGCAATCCGAAGGATTGCTGGTTAGAGAAGTTACGCGCGCTGCAACCGATTGAACGGCGAACTGTTTCGGTCGATTCCGGTCCCCGATAGCACGAGGTTTTGGTCCCCGATCGCACGAGGGTTGCGGTCCCCGATAGCACGAGAGGATTCACAGGCGATCCCCAGGCGCGGTTGCGACGCCGCGGCGACGCCACGCTGCCGCGATCGGACTGGCAGGAATGGGGGTGAATTGCAGCCGCTCGTCACCGCGCGATCCGCGCTCGATCACCAGCCGGTAGCCGGGGATCGTCTGACGGCGAACGATCTCGCGCAGATCATAAGCGAAGTGCTTGGGCGGCGAGAGGCTGCCGGACTTGGCATGAAGATGAGCGACGTCGAAGCTCCAGCCGCCAGCCTGGCGACCGCCATGCTTGCGGACCAGCCGATACAGCCAGCGCTCCACCCCGCCGGTCAGACCGAAATACGCCGGGTCGATGGTCAGAACCAACGCATCGTCCAGCACGGCGGCATAGAACCAATCCGGCAGGATCAGTTCCAACCCGAGCGGGCGGCCGTGCGGGTCGGAGGTCTCCTTCCACTCGTTGATCCACGAAAACCGGTGCCGCCGGCGCTCGAGTTGCTGACGGATCGACGTCAGAATTGTCGTTGCCTGGAGCCGGTCCAGTGCGGCTTTCAGGCGGTCGTAGTCGCGCGCACTGGTGCCCCGGCCGACGAAGGTGAGGATCTCGTAAGGCGTGGCCGCCATCAACCGTGAGGTCTTTAAACCAGCGTCGCGGGCCTCGACGATCTGCGAGGCGGCCCAGATCAGAACGTCAGCATCCCAGATCGTCGCCATGCCGTATTCCGGCACGGCTTCGACACGGATGGTGATCTTTCCCGCACGAAAATCGATCGGCGCGATGCGCTTGGATTTGGCAAGCGAGAAGAACGGATACGCCATGAGGTCCTGCGCATCGCGCGGCGACAGATCACCGGGCAGCGCACGGAAGAGATCGAGCTGATCACGCTCGGAGGAATGGCGGCGTCGCATCGCCTGTGCTCCCTGCGTGACGTTCAGCGACGGCTCGGGCCGGCATAGGCCGGCGCAACCGCGGCATGCCGCTTGGCCGGCAGCACGCAGCCCGCGCCCGGATCGGAGGTGGAGGTCTTGGCGCCGCGATTGGCCCAAGCCTGCAAATCGTCGAGCGCATAGACCACCCGGCCGCCGATCTTGCGATAGGTCGGACCGGTGCCGTAGGTGCGGTGCTTCTCAAGCGTTCGACCAGACAGGCCGAGGAATCGCGCAGCCTCGGGGGTGCGCAGGTAGCGTGGCGGTAGACCGGCGTTGGGATCGGCCATTCGAGAGTCTCCGTGATCTCGTGGCGCGCCAGCGGAGGTCGCGGCGCATCCGAGGTCACGATGGCGCAGGAGGCCTGTCAGGGAGGATGCCGAACTTCGAGGCGGTCGATTTTCGGCACCCGCCACTCATTCGACGTCGCGCTTACCGCGACGGCCTTGCTGCAGCAACTGGCGATAGCCGCCACGCATCAGCGCGGCGCCGGTTTGCACCAAACGGATGGTGCGATTGCGCAGATCGTGGGTTTTCCAAGCACGATCCGGAATGCTCTTTGCGCCGAACAGAGCCGTCGCAATGGTCCGGTAGCTGCTGCCATCGGAGTGCGCATCGAGCGCGCGCAGCGCCAGCGCAAGCCGGCGCCGTCGTTGCGCGGACAGCTCATGAAATGCAGGACCAGGTGTCCGCCCGCGCAGTGCGCGCCACAACCTTCGTGCCGCATGGGCGCGAATCTCGAAGTCCTGATCGAATGGCAGTTCGGCCGCGTAGGACACGCCGATCGCCGGCGGATGGCGCAGCCAGAGCCGGTGTTCGCAGTCGCGCACGCGCAAATGAACGTGCCATCCATCGGTCGCGTGACGGATTTCGCCGGTAGACAGAAAGCTTAGACTGAGCCCAGCAGCGGGTACATCGCCCTCGCGGCCGACAATCGGCACGATTGTCGGCAAAACTTCCGGCGCCCAAAAGATCGGTTGTTCTAAAGATGAGCGCGCCGGGTCAGCGGCGAAAAGAAAGCCCCCATCGCTTTCTGAACCCTGCGACAGCACTCGGATCGAGCGCGACTTTGGAGACGGTTAGGAAGTCACGGCGATAGTCGGGATTTCGCCGGAGGCATTCCCACGCGAAGCCAGTGTGATCAAGCACTTCGGCGCTGGTGTAGCTCGCAGGTGATCGCCAATCAGACTGAGACATCGCGTCGTTCCCCTACCACGCGAGCGAAGATGGCACCGTCAAGTCTGGATTGGTCCCACGCCACGCACACTCGGCACTACGCAACCTATAGTGTAGTAGATTGACGACCACATCTTGGTGAAATTTTGTTCGTATCGGAGTTGAGGAAGACGGGATTAGTTAGTGTTGCCAGGACGCAGCAAATTCCGGTAACCGCTTGCAGTCATCCACTTGGCCCGCGCCAGATGACTGTCGAACGCACAGCGCGCGCGCTCCGGCTCACGACTGGGATCGATGTGCAAAACGATCCTCGCGACCTCTTCCCAGTCAGCGCCCTCGGCATTTGCATCGAGAAGGCGCAAATAAGTAACCAGATGCTCTTGATCATAGGCTGTGAGCTCCGGGCCGGTCGGAGCCTCGTCGGCAACATCGGGATCGAGCGGAGGATTGGGCATCAAGGACCCTGCGAGAAACAATTCGGCAGCGAACGCGGTCGCTAGACTTTATGCCGTGGTTTAGCCGCATTCTAGATACCGCGGAGCGTTTGTAGAGAATACTCCGTGGTGAAATGCTCTACAAGACCATGCTCTCTCGTCCATGGAGATACGAGAGATCTTGGCAGTCAATCTAAGAAAATATCGGCAAGCTCGTGGACTGTCTCAGGAAGAGCTGGCTCACCGGGCAGACATTGATCGAACCTATGTCAGTGCACTCGAACGATGCGTCTACGCCGCCGGCATCGACGTTGTCGACCGGATCGCGCGAGTTCTTGGTGTGGAGGCTGCCGACTTGTTGCGGCGCCCGTCATCATCCGCTGCGAAGCCGGCTCTCCATGGCAAACCCGCGAACAAAGACTAGCGAAGGATTGCGAAGGCCACATGGACCGTCTAGCGAGCGTTGGAGGTTTGTCGCCGCTGCAACAGAAGCGCGAAGTTGCCTAGCCGAACGGAAGCGCCCCGCTCCGTGGAGCGAGGCGCCTGGGCGATTGATCAGTCGCCGTTCGGCTTGCGGCTGCGGGACCAGATCAGCGTGTAGGTGTCGGCGTCCTGGTCGTCGAACAGATTGGCGAAGATCGGAGCGTTGAAGCTCGGGTCGTCCAGCTTGAGCGAAAGGTAGTCGCGGCCTTCGCTGGAGCGCTTCGACCAGGCGGCCCCGATCTCGGCGCGACCGACATAGACCCGATGGCTCGGTGCATTCTCGTTGCCGCGGTCGGTCTCCGGAACGATGCGGACGCCCTTGGTCTGAAGGCTGAGGGTCACGATCTCGCCCTGGAACTCGTCGCCAGTCTTCTTGAAAGAGCCGATGTTAGCCATGTCACTTCTCCTTGCTGTTTCGAGCCCCGCGACCACCGCGGCCTCGATGGCGATCTGAACGCCGAAGGCGATCGACGCCGCACCCGCTTGGGCCGAAGCGCAGCGGAGGATGGCGGCGGGCAGACTTTCTTGCCTCGCGAGGAATGGGCGCGCCGGGCCCCCGCGCCTTTCGCGGGGTGGCCGCCCAGGGGAAGAAAGTCTGACCTCAGCCATTGCGGTCCAGGCGATCGAGGCATCGCCGGCCTTCGGCCAGATCAAGCCAGAGAGAGGCGAGGTGCTCGCGCCCGCAAACGGCATTCAGGTGAACGTGCCAGTCGTTGATCGGCGCAGACAAGAAGCTGTCCGCGATGAGCGAAAGATCGACGGCAATGGCGTACAGACAGGTCGCTCCCGATTCCGAGTGCCAAAGCAATGTCGCATGCCGCTCCGTCGGTTCGACGTCGAAAGAACGCAGACCAACGGCCCGTCCGAGATACGATCAGGCAGGACACGCGACAAGCTCAATAGGCCGAAGAGAGAATCCGCCCGGCGGATAGCCGGCCGATACCGGGCAGCATGCAATCAGCTGCTGGTCCTTGCCGTCTCGTGCCGCAACGCGGAGGATTCACCGTGTAAGCGCTCCGACGATGGTACTTGCAACGTCGCCAGACGCGTCCATGCGGTGCCGCCAACGACAACCGCACCGATCAACGCGAATGCATCATGCCACCATTTGGCGTTCGTTCCGACATCAGCGATGCCGGCGGCGAGCTGATATCCTGCGACAGAAGCCGGCAACACGAACAGCGCGCCAACCACGAAGCGGACGAGAGCTGAGCGCGTGAAGTCGCATGCACGCGGTCACGGCCGCGGCGGAATGGAATCGGGTCATGGCAACAGCCTTGGAGAGCAAGATCGGGACGAGCTGCGGCGCGCGCTCTCAGCCCCGCCGGCTCACCCCCGTCCCGGCCACCCTCTCGCTCTCTCGGCCCCACAGAAGAAAGGGCGGAGCAGCTCCCGCCGCCCCGCCCTTCGCCGGTTATTCGGCCGCAATCACACCAGGCTGATCGTCTTCATCCTCCACCGGCTCGTCCTCGTGTTCGTCGAGAAACTCCGGCAAGGCTTCGTCTTCGCCCGCAACCGTGGCCGATTCAGCTTCCGCGAGCCGCAGCGGTTCAGGCAGCCAGTCGCTGCCATTCAGCAAACGCTCCGCCTCCCGTGCCATCTCGGGTTTCTTGAGGTGGTCGATCAGCTGCACCGCGGCTTCACCCTTGGCTTCGCGCACCGCTTCCAGTATCCGCGGTTTGGTGACCCGGCCGAGATAATTGTCGACGGTGGTGGTCCAGCCCGCGGCGACCATGTCGAGATCGACGGCGCGCGCGAACAGATCAGCGTGCTCCAGCCTGCGGCGAATGCCACGCGCAGAAGCGCGACCCTCGTTGAACCGGTTCGCCGGCTCGTAAAGCGCGTTGACGCCGAACGAGGCGCAATGCGCGAACAGTGCTGATTGCTCGGCCGCATCAAAGCCGATCAGCGCATCCCAGAGGCCGCCTTCGTCTCGCGGTAACCGCAGCTTCCAGGCGTCGTGGCGCGCCTCGATTGCCTTGGCCGACGCGCTGTCGTTGAGACCCGGTGCCTGGGCCGGCAGGATCGGCGTGCGGATGGCGATCTCCAGGCAGCCGTTCGATGGCGCGAACCGATAGAACGTCGCCAGCACGAAATTGTGCAGCACCGCGGTGAAGGCCATCGCCGGATCTTTGGCCAACGCATTGCGCAGCGCCAGCGTTCGATGCGCGGTCAGTTCGGCTACGAGACGCTCCGGCAACGGTTTGATCGCGTCGTCTTCATCCTCCTCCCCGCCAGATGGAGCCCCACCGACAGTGATAACGGAATGCGGCGTCGAGACCTCGCCGTCGTCGTCCGGGTGCTGTTCGCTCGACGACTTTTCCAACTCCGGATCATCACTCACCGGCGCCTCGTCCTCCGGCCGCACATAACCGCGATCGACCGCCAGTCTGCCGTCCTGATCGAGGCTGACGAAAGCTCCGGCGCGGGCAATGTCGGCCGGGTCGTAGCGCATCGGCCGGGTGTCGAAAGCCGACAATGCGGTCTCGATCTCGCCGAGCCGCTCATCAATCCCGTCCGGCAGTTCGTCCGCCTCGGCGTAGTCGGCTTCGAGCTTGTCGTATTCCGCCCGGAGCGCGGCCTCAGCGGCCTGCTCGTCTTCGGTCATTTCGACCGGAGTGCCGTGCAATTCGCGCAGACAATCGGTGTGGCCATAGGGGAAGTTGACCGCCACCGAGATCCATTTCCAGCCCTCGGCAGCGATCGTCTCGGCGTCCATTTGCAGCTTCTCGATCACCAGCCGGTCCAGCAGTTGCACGTCCTGCAGCCAGCCGCCGTCATCGTGCTCGAATAGATCGCGCAGGACGGTGCCGCCCGCTTGCTCGTAAGCCTCAAGCCCGACAAATTGGACCCGCCGATCGGAGGCGCGGATGCTGCTTTCCGTGAGCATCCGGCGGATCTGATAGGGCTGGTCGAGATGGGAGCGGCTGACGATGTCCCAGACCTGCTCCTGCCGCGCCTGGTCGGCGGTGACGGAAAACGCCATCAACTGCTCCAGCGTCATGCCATCGTCGGCGTAGACGTCGAGGAGACGGGGGGACACCGAAGCCAGGCGCAGCCGTTGCTTGACGGTCGCCGCCGTTACGAAGTGACGGGCGGCGATGTCTTCCTCGCTCATGCCGCCGTCATGAAGCGCCTTGAAGGCGCGGAACTGGTCGAGCGGGTGCAATCCGATCCGCTCGTCGTTCTCTGCGAGCGAGTCGTCCTCGGCGAGGCCGTCGCAGCGGACGACGCAGGGCACCGGCTGCGTCTTCGCCATCCTCTTCTGCTTGACCAACAATTCGAGCGCGCGGTAGCGCCGCCCGCCCGCCGGGACCTCGTACATCCCAGTTTCTTGACCGTCGGCGCCGATCACCGCTCGCACGCTGAGGCTCTGCAACAGCGTGCGTTGCGCGATGCTCTCCGCCAATTGCTCGATCGAAACGCCCGCCTTGACGCGGCGAACGTTGGACTGGCTCAAGACCAGCTTGTTGAAGGGAATGTCCCGCGACGGGCTGAGCTTGATCTTCTGAACTGACGCCATGTTCGTATCTCCGCGACGGGCGGCCGAGAGCCTTTCTCTCGACCTGCAACCCGTCACGGAAGACCCGGCACTCCTCTCACTCTCACACGGACAGCACGGAAGACGGGGCGGAGGAGTTTAGTGACGTCGCTTCTTCACGTGCATCAGCACCAACCTCCAAGTCCGATGGTGCAAACGCCAGCAGAAAATCCGCCGCTTTCGACGCCGCACTCGCTGCGCGCACCACCGCGCGGTTGTCCTCGCGCAGTACGTCGAGCCACGAGCCGATGTAGTCGACATGACGCACGGTCGGCACGATGCCGAGCGATGCGCAGACAAAGGCACCGGCCATCTCGGCAACGAGTTCTTCGCGGGCATAGGATTTCGAGCCGAACGAACCGGAATGGTCGCGGGCAAGACGCGAAGCGTGGCCTGTCCAATGTCCAAGCTCATGAAACGCTGTGCGGTGCCAATTGACCGGCTCGAAATACGCCGCCTGCGGCGGCACCTGCACGAAATCGTCCTTCGTGCTGTAGTAGGCGCGACCGCCTCCAATGCGAAAGTCGGCACCGGTTGACGCGATCAAAGCCTCAGCCTGCGGTTCGACCTCGGACGGTGGCGGCGGAACAATGGTGGTGGTGACCACGTCGGGAAGTCCTTCGCACTGGTCGGTATTGAAGACCGTGAACCGCTTCAGAAACGGGATCGTGCCCACCGCCTCGCCTGTCTCGGCCGCTCGGCGCCGCTCGTCCTCCGGAGTAAACCGATCTGCGTAAACGACCGTCGTTCCGCGCTCACCCTTTCGGACATGACCGCCCAGGCTGAGCGCCTGCCGGAATGTGAGCCAGCTCTGGCCGGCAAAGCCGCCTTCGATCACCGCGCCCCACAGGATCAAGACGTTGATACCGGAATAGCGGCGCTGGGTTGCAGCGTTGCGCGGCATCACCAACGGCGCTCGCGCGTCAGCTGTTCCCCACGGCTGGACCCAGGGGACGCGGCCCGCCTCCAGCTCGGCAATGATCTTGTCGGTGATTTCGGTATAGAGATTGGCACGGCCTTCGCCAGCGCGCTCGCGTGGGGTCTGCCTGGACATCGCGGTTCTCCGCGACGGGCGCCGGAAGCCTCTCTCCCGACCTTATCCCGTCACGGCCGAACCGGCCCGTACTCTCACTCTGATACAGCACGGCAACGGTGGTATTGCGGCCAAGCACATCCGAGGGTTTTCTTCCCGGTGTTGCTACTATCCCAATTCAACGCCGCAGCACGCTACTCTACCACGACGGCTGGATAAGCCTTTCTTTCGAAGCCTATCGCGTTCCATTCTTCCAAGCCGATAGCGGCGGAGGATGCGAATGTCGAACAAGGTTGAGGGACTCAATTCACGAACCATTCGTCGCAGTCAGTTGCGCGAGATTGTGCCGCTTGCCGACAGCACGATCTACGAGATGGAGCAGCGCGGCGAATTTCCGCGGCGTTTTGCTCTCACGCCGCGCTGCATCGTCTGGAATCTCGGCGAAGTCGAAGCATGGATTGCGGCTCGTCGCGCCTCGCCTGCTCCTCGCGCCAAGCACCCCGACGTGACCCTTCGCAAAGCCCGCCCGGTCAAAGCGCGGGGTCGGGCTCCAGAAGCGGCATCGAAGGAGGCGTAAGAACCGCAGCGCGCTTCCGCCCTTCCACCCAGGCGTCGACGATGTCGGACCATTCCTGCATCATGTGGCGACGCTGCACTTCGTATTCCGCCTTGTTGTAGACGCCACGCGACGATCGTCCGTCTTCGTGCGCCAAGCACTTCTCGATCCAGTCGCTGTTGAAGCCAAATTCGTTCAGCAGCGTCGATCCCGTGCGCCGCAGGTCATGGACGGTGAAAGGCTCCAACGGCAGTCCTTCCTTCTTGGCCTGCTCGACGACCGCATAGGTAACGCGATTGAACGTTGCGCGCGACATCGGCGCATCGGCGTCGTATCGAGACGGCAGCAGATATCGAGAGTTGCCGGCGCATGTCTTGAGCGCAATCATGATATCGAGGGTCTGGCGCGACAGATAGACGTTGTGCGCCTTGGATCGCTTCATGCGCTCCTTCGGGATTGTCCAGACTGCGTTCTCGAAATCGACCTCGTCCCAGGTGGCATCCTGCAGCTCGCTCTTGCGCACCATCGTCAGCAGATACAGCTTCATCCCGAGCCGGATTGTTGGGAGCGTCGCGACGTTCTCGAGCTGACTGAGCATGATCCGGATCTCGGTGGGCGACAGCGAGCGATCCTTCGGCGCAAACGTCGCGATCGACGCGGGCTCGACATCGTCGGCCGGGTTTGCGACCTTCTCGCCATGCAGGATGGCGAATCCGTAGATCTGCTTGAGGATGTCCCGGACGTGGATTGCTGTCGCCGGCGCACCGCGATCGACGATCTTGACGCAATGGGCGCGCAAATCGTCAGGGGTGATCTCAGTGAGGAGGCGATTGCGCCAAACAGGGAGCAGCTCGCGCTCGAAGATCGAACGCCGCATGGCCCGCGTGCTGTCAGCCATCGGGGAGTTGACGAGCCACTTCTCGCCGAACTCCCCAAAACTCTTGGCCTCCTTGATCCGCCGCTTCTCCCGCTGCTTCTCGATAGCGGGCGAGCGTCCTTCGCTCACCGCCCGCCTCGCATCCATGCAAAGCTCGCGGGCGCGGGCGAGCGAGATGCCGTCGCGGCCATACTTCCCCAGGTAGACGGTTTCCCGACGGCCATTTAGTCGGTAGTCGAGCCGGAAGGAAATCGCGCCCGACGGCATGACACGCACATACATGCCGTCGCGATCGGAGACCTTGTAGATCTTGCTCTGGGGTCGAAGAGCCTTGATTGCAGCGTCTGTCAGCATTTCCGCCACCTCAAATGAGTACCGTCATGCGGTTTTGGGCGGGTCTCGGCGGAAAACGTGCTTCGATTTCAGATGCTTAGGGCCAAAAAAGTACCGTCAAGAGCCTCGTTTGGTCTGACGGTACTCCGGATTTTTCGGCTGATCAATATTGGCACGGCCCGTCACGGGGGACGCCAATTCGAAGCGCTGCCCGGCGATAGGCAGCGATAGCTGGCGACTATTTATCTTTATTTATCAGAGCATTACGGCGTATCGCGGCGAAGCTTTGGATACGGGCGGGAGGGTCAAAATCATTCCCACTCAATCGTCCCCGGCGGCTTCGACGTCACGTCGTACACCACGCGGTTGACGCCCTTGACCTCGTTGATGATCCGCGTCGCGGTGGCGCCGAGGAAGGCCATCTCGAACGGGTAGAAGTCGGCGGTCATGCCGTCGGTGGACGTCACGGCGCGCAGGCCGACGACGTAGTCGTAGGTGCGGCCGTCGCCCATCACGCCGACGCTGCGGACCGGGAGCAGCACGGCGAACGCCTGCCAGATGACATCGTAGAGGCCCGCCTTGCGGATCTGGTCGATGTACACCGCATCCGCATTGCGCAGGATTTCGAGCTTCTCCTCGGTGATCTCGCCGGGGCAGCGGATCGCGAGGCCGGGGCCCGGGAACGGATGGCGGCCGACGAACACGTCGGGCAGCCCGAGCTCTCGGCCGAGCGCGCGGACTTCGTCCTTGAACAGCTCGCGGAGCGGCTCGACCAGCTTCATGTTCATGCGTTCGGGCAAGCCGCCGACGTTGTGATGCGACTTGATCGTCACCGACGGGCCGCCAGTGAACGACACGCTCTCGATCACGTCCGGGTACAGCGTACCCTGCGCCAGGAAGTCGGCGCCGCCGACGCGTCTGGCTTCGGCCTCGAACACGTCGATGAACAGTTTGCCGATGGTCTTGCGCTTCTGCTCCGGATCGGTGACGCCCTTCAGCGCGCCGAGGAAGGTCTCGGACACATCCACGTGCACCAGCGGGATGTTGTAGTGGTGGCGGAACAGGTCGACGACGCTCTTGCCCTCGTCCTTGCGGAGCAGGCCGTGGTCGACGAACACGCAAGTGAGCTGATCGCCGATCGCTTCATGGATCAGCACCGCCGCCACCGCGGAGTCGACGCCGCCGGACAGGCCGCAGATCACCTTGCCGCTGCCGACCTGGGCGCGGATTTTCTCGATCGCTTCCTCGCGGAAGGCGCGCATCGTCCAGTCGCCGGTCAGCCCAGCGACCTTGCGGACGAAATTGCGGAGCAGCTTGGCGCCGTCGGGCGTGTGCACCACCTCGGGGTGGAACTGCATCGCGTAGAACTTGCGGGTGTCGTCGGCGATCACCGAGATCGGCGATCCCGGCGCCTGCGCCACCGCGCGGAAACCTGCCGGCAGCTTGGTGACGCGATCGCCATGGCTCATCCAGACGTCGTATTTGCCGCCCTTCTGCCAGACGCCGTCGAACAGCGCGCAGTCGTCGGTGATCTCGATCTGGGCGCGGCCGAATTCGCGGTGGTGGCCGCCCTCGACGGTGCCGCCGAGCTGCTTGGCCAGCGTCTGTTCGCCGTAGCAGATGCCGAGCACCGGCACGCCGGCCTCCAAGATCGCCATCGGGGCGCTGGGCGCATTGTCGTCCAGCACCGAGGCCGGGCCGCCGGACAGGATCACGGCTTTCGGCTTCATCTCGGCGAAGGCGGCCTCCGCCTTCTGGAACGGCACGATCTCGGAATACACGCCCTCCTCGCGGACGCGGCGGGCGATCAGCTGGGTGACCTGCGAGCCGAAGTCGACGATCAGGATCTTCTCGTGGATCGCAGCGACGTGCGGCGAGGTGTCGGCGCCAGAGGGGACGACGGACGAAGCGGAGGATGTGCTGGGGGCTGTCATGGGCAGCAGATACGCGACCGCAGCCCGGCTCGCAACGGGGAAAACAGGATGAGCGGCAGCGTCCCCTGACCTCTCCCCATGCACAGCGCAACCTCTCCCCGCGGGCGGGGAGAGGTCGGCCCGGCGGAGCGCAGCGAAGCCGGGTCGGGTGAGGGGGCGCCTCCGCAAGGCCGAGACTCAGTGCCCGCAGCGCCCCTCACCCCACCCCTCTCCCCGCAAGGGCGGGGCGAGGGAGCACACTGTGCCTGGGGCACCCTCACCCCAGCCCTCTCCCGCGCGCGGGAGAGGGAGCGCGCCGAGCTCGGGGCGGTCCCGTACTCAAAACAAAAGCGCCGTACCCTGCCCGGTTCAGCCCTGGCGCTTCAGCACGCTGACGAAAAAACCGTCGGTGCCGGTGCGGCGCGGGGTCATCAGCAGGCCTTCGGGAGCGGTCCAGGCGGCGGCCAGGAACAGCTCGGCCTTGTCCCACAGCGCAGCCGCGACCTCGGCCGGCGGGACGACGGCGAACTCCGGATGGGCGGCGGTAAATGCCAGCACCTGGCCGGTATTTTCGGACGCCAGCACCGAGCAGGTGACGTAGGCGATGCGGCCGCCGGGCTTGACCAGCCTCGCGGCGCGCGCCAGCACCTCGGCTTGGTCCTTGAGGCGGATTTCCAGCGCGCCGGGGCGCATCCGCCATTTCGCGTCCGGGTTGCGACGCCAGGTGCCGGTGCCGGTGCACGGCGCGTCGACCAGCACCAGATCGGCGCTGCCCTTGATGTCGGCCAGCGGATCGGCGTCGCCCTTCGGCGCCCTCACCTCGGCATTGTGCACGCCGGCGCGCGACAGCCGCTCGTGGATCGGGGCGAGCTGGCGCTTGTCGCCGTCGGTGGCGATCAGCAGGCCCTTGCCCTGCATCATCGCGGCCAGCGCCAGGGTCTTGCCGCCGGCGCCGGCGCAGAGGTCGATCACCTGCTCGCCGGGCCTCGCGGCCGACAACAGCGCCGCGAGCTGCGAGCCCTCGTCCTGCACCTCGACCGCGCCCTTGATGAAATCCGGCTCGGCCTGCACGCCGGGGTTGCGGGCATCGGCCGGCAGCTCGATCCGCAGCCCCCACGGCGACCACGGCGCCAGCTTGGCGCCCAGATGGGCGAGCGAGGTCAGCTCCTTGTCGCGCGATGCTTTCAGCGTGTTGACCCGCAGATCGAGCGGCGCCCGGCTGGCCATCGCCGCTGCCTCGGCGACGCGGGCCTCGCCGAACATCTCGGCAAGCGCGCCGTCGAGCCATTCCGGGTAGTCGCCGGCGATATGCGGCGGCGCGCCGTCCAACGTCCGCGTCGACAGCGCGGCGTGTTCGGCATCGCTCAGCGGCTCCGGCGCGAACCGGCTACCGTCGCACAGCGCCGCGATCGCCTCGGCCGTCATGCCGCGCTCCAGCTTCAGCATGCCCAGCACCCGGGCGCGGGCGGTATCGGAATCCATAATGAACGCGCTGGATGCCCGTCGGCGCAACACGTCCCACACCAAGCCGGCGATCGCCGAGCGATCCCCCGAGCCAGCGTAGCGATGCGCGGTGCCCCACTCTTTCAGCGCCTTGGCGGCGGGAATGCGCTGGCTGTCGATGGTCGAAATCAAGTCGATGGCTGCGGACAGCCGTGCGGCGGGGGTCATGCGGAGCTTTCAATCGGGTCCAGGGCGCGCAACGCGCCGAGCGGCGTCACAACATGGGCACGACCTGCGCAAGGGCACTGTCGGTCCGACGCTTTCCGGCTCCGCTATAGCCGCCGCCCCCGCCGAAGACAATCGAACCGCCGCAAGGCAGAGTCCCGGCGATGCCGGGGCTCCGCCACGCGGCGCTTCCGATTACGCCTTGTCCGGCCCGACGCGGACGAGCTGCTTGCCGAAATTCGCGCCCTTGAGCAGACCGATGAACGCCTCCGGCGCGCTCTCGACGCCCTCGGTGACGAACTCCTTGTACTTTACCTTGCCGTCGCGCACCCACTGCGACATGTCGCGCAGGAACTCCTGGCGGCGGCCGGCGAAATCACTGACGATGAAGCCGCGGATGGTCAGGCGCTTGGTCAGCACATGGCGCATCAAAGCTGTCGCCCATTTCGGAGTCGGCGGCGTCTCGAACGCGTTGTACTGCGCGATCAGGCCGCACACCGGCATGCGGGCGAAGCTGTTGAACAGCGGGAACACCGCCTCGAACACTTCGCCGCCGACATTCTCGAAATACACATCGATGCCGTTCGGGCACGTCGCCTTCAGCTTGGCGGCGAGATCGGGATCGCGGTGATCGAGGCAATCGTCGAAGCCGAGCTCAGTCTTTACGTAGTCGCATTTGGCCTTGCCGCCGGCGATGCCGATCGCGCGCGCGCCCTTCACTTTCGCGATCTGCCCCACCGCCGAGCCGACCGCGCCGGAGGCCGCGGCAACCACCACGGTCTCGCCTTCCTTCGGCTGGCCGATGTCCAGGAGGCCGGTGTACGCGGTCATCCCCGGCATGCCGAGCACGCCGACCGCGGTCGAGATCGGGCCGAGCGCCGGATCGATCTTGCGCAGCGGCTTGGCGTCGGCGATCGCATGCGTCGCCCAGCCCGAATGCGCCAGCACGATATCGCCCTTGGCGAAGGCGGGGCTCTTGCTGTCGATCACTTCACAGACCGTTCCGCCTTCCATCACACCGCCGACCGGAACCGGCTGCGCGTAGGACGGCCCATCGCTCATCCGGCCGCGCATATACGGATCGAGCGACAGCCAGATCGTCCGCAGCAGCACCTGCCCCTCGCCGGGCGCCGGAACGTCGAACTCTTCGAGGCGGAAATTCTGCGGCGTCGGCTCGCCGACCGGACGCGAGGCGAGAACGATGCGCTGACCCTTGGACATTTCGTTTCCTTTTTTGATGTTCGTTTGTCGTCAGGGCCGCGACTGTAGGCGACCCCACAGCATTCGCCAACTGCGGCAGGCTGTGCAGACAGCCTGACGCTCGTCATTCCGGGGCGCACGTTTCACGCGCGACCCGGAATGACTGTGGAGAGGTTGTTACTTAAGTCAGTCGCCTCACACCCCGCCCGGATAGTTCGGGCTTTCGCGGGTGATGGTGACGTCGTGGACGTGGCTTTCGCGCAGGCCCGCGCCGGTGATGCGGACGAATTGCGCCTTGGTGTGGAATTCGCCGAGATCCTTTGCGCCGACATAACCCATCGCGGCGCGCAGGCCGCCGGCGAGCTGATGCACGACGTTGCCGACCGGGCCCTTGTACGGCACCTGGCCCTCGATGCCTTCCGGCACCAGCTTCAGCGTGTCCTTGATGTCCTGCTGGAAGTAACGATCGGCCGAGCCGCGTGCCATCGCGCCGACCGAGCCCATGCCGCGATACGCCTTGTAGGAACGGCCCTGCCACAGGAACACTTCGCCGGGAGTCTCGTCGGTGCCGGCGAGCAGCGAGCCGACCATCGCAATATCTGCGCCGGCGGCGAGCGCCTTGGCGAGGTCGCCCGAGTACTTGATGCCGCCGTCGGCGATCACCGGGACGCCGGCCTTCTTGGCCGCTTCCACCGCGTCCATGATGGCGGTGAGCTGCGGCACGCCGACGCCGGCGACGATGCGTGTCGTGCAGATCGAACCCGGGCCGATGCCGACCTTGACTGCATCGGCACCGGAATCGATCAGCGCCTGGGCGCCGTCGCGGGTGGCGATGTTGCCGGCGATGACCTGCACCTCGTTGGAGATCCGCTTGATGCGGGTGACTGCGTCGAGCACGCGGGCCGAATGGCCGTGCGCAGTATCGACCACAACGACGTCGACGCCCGCTTCAATCAGCCGCTCGGTCCGCTCATAACCGCCCTCGCCCACCGTGGTCGCGGCGGCGACGCGGAGCCGGCCCTGCGCGTCCTTGCTGGCGAGCGGGTGCGCGACCGCCTTCTCCATGTCCTTTACGGTGATCAGGCCGACGCAGCGATATTGCTCGTCGACCACCAGCAGCTTCTCGATGCGGTGCTGATGCAGCAGCTTCTTGGCTTCGCCCTGGCTGACGCCTTCGCGCACGGTGACGAGGTTCTCGTGCGTCATCAGCTCCGAGACCTTCTGCGCCGGATCGGTGGCGAAGCGCACGTCGCGGTTGGTGAGGATGCCGACCAGCTTGCCGGGGCCGTGGCCCTGGGCGCCGGTGACCACCGGAATGCCGGAGAAGCCGTACTGATTCATCAACGCCAGCGCGTCGGCCAACTTGGCGTCGGGACTGATGGTCAGCGGGTTCACCACCATGCCGGACTCGAACTTCTTGACCTGGCGGACCTGCGCGGCCTGCCCTTCAGGATCGAAGTTACGATGGATCACGCCGATGCCGCCGGCCTGCGCCATCGCGATGGCCATCCGGGCTTCGGTGACCGTGTCCATCGCCGAGGCGATGATCGGGATGTTGAGCGGGATCGCGCGAGTGATGCGCGAGCGGATGTCGACCTCGGACGGCAGCACGTCCGACAGGCCCGGCTTCAGCAGTACGTCGTCGAAGGTGAGAGCTTCGATAAATTGCGGGGATGCGCTCACTGACGCCATGGCCAACTCCGTTCAGCGGCGCCGAAGGCCGCGCTCGATTTTGCGGGGACGGGAGGCACGTTCGGCGCCGCTGGGTGCGGCACCGTCGAATCGAGCCCGTCGGTAGGGTTGGCGGTGGTCGATAGCATGGGGATATGACGAATCAAAGAGGCAAGGACAACAGCCCCGCCCCGCTCCCCAGACATTCCTCACTCCGCCGCCGGCGAGCCGAAAATCACCGCAACTTCAGTGATTTCGGCAACGGCATCGCGGAAAGCCTCAAGAGTATCCGTGTCGGCGGGTCACCAGCACGCTGCTCATCGCCGGTGATCTCCTGGCACCATTCCGGCGTTGCAGGCGCCATGGAGACCGTCGCGGCGCGTCCCTCAGCGCCGATAGCCCGGCGGAACGCCGTGTTCGCGGATAGCCTCGACGACCTCGCGGTGCATCCGCTTTTCGCGCTCCATCCGCACCGCGAACAAGGCGTGCAGCGACGGAATCACCAGCAGCGGATGGAAGATCAGCCCGAGGACGATGCACACCACCAGCAGCACGAGGTTGAACACCGCCGACAGCGGCTGGCCGTTGAACAACAGGCCGAGCGGCGGCAGGAACGCAGCGAGCAGGTAGATCATCGGCCAATCTCCGTCGCGGAACCAGTCCTGGTACCGCCCACATCCGTCTCCTTCGCCACGTCCCCGCGAGCGTATTCCGCTCAAAGAAACATGCGTCGGTCACGGAGGATTTAAGTATCGGCGCAAGCTCCGCAATAGCGGGAGCCGCGGCACGGTGCTACAGCCCGGGCGCCCTTCCCTCGTCCGAAATCACCCATGAACAAAGACCGAGTCATCCCGCTGATCGTGGCCGCCGCGCTGTTCATGGAAAACATGGACGCCACCGTGATCGCCACCTCGCTGCCGGCGATCGCGGCCGACATCGGCACCTCGCCGCTGACGCTGAAGCTGGCGATCACCTCGTATCTCTTGTCGCTGGCGGTGTTCATTCCGGCGTCGGGCTGGACCGCCGACCGGTTCGGCGCCCGCACCGTGTTCTCGATCGCGATTGCGGTGTTCATGGTCGGCTCGATCGGCTGCGCGTTGTCGAGCTCAATCACCGATTTCGTCATCGCCCGCATCGTCCAGGGTATCGGCGGCGCGATGATGACGCCGGTCGGCCGGCTGGTACTGCTGCGCTCGATCGACAAGAGCGCGCTAGTTGGTGCGATGGCCTGGGTGACGGTACCGGCGCTGATCGGGCCGGTAATCGGCCCGCCGCTCGGCGGCTTCATCACCACGTACTTCTCCTGGCACTGGATCTTCCTGATCAACATTCCGATCGGCCTGATCGGGATCGCGATGGCGCTGCGCTACATCGATCCGATCCGCAGCGACCACCTCGAAAAGTTCGACTTGTGGGGGTTGGTGCTGGCCGGGATCGGCGTCGCCGGTATCGCTTTCGGCCTGTCGGTCGCCGGCCTCAATCTGCTGCCGTGGACCGTCGTGGTGGCGCTGATCGGCGTCGGCGCGATCGCGATGACGCTGTACGTGTTCCACGCCCGCCGGGTGCCGGCGCCGGTGCTGGACTTCTCGCTGCTGCGCCTGACGACGCTGCGCTCCAGCCTGGTCGGCGGCTTCCTGTTCCGGCTTGGCATCGGCGCGCTGCCCTTCCTGCTGCCGCTGTTGATGCAGATCGGTTTCGGCCTGTCGCCGTTTCACTCCGGTCTCGTCACTTTCGCCTCCGCGGTCGGCGCGATCGGGATGAAGACACTGGCGGCACGGATCATCCGCACCTTCGGCTTCCGCAACATCATGACGGTGAACGCCGTGGTCAGCTCGGTGTTTCTGGCCGCCTGCGCGCTGTTCACCCCCGGCACCCCGCTGCTGCTGATCATGATCATTCTGGTGGTCGGCGGCTTCTTCCGCTCCCTGCAATTCACCGCGATCAACACCGTCGCCTATGCCGAAGTCGAGCAGGCGCAGATGAGCCGGGCGACCACGCTGGTCAGCGTCGGCCAGCAGCTCGCGATCTCCGCCGGCGTGGCGATCGGCGCGTTCTCGGTGGAGACCACGATGGCGCTGCGCCACGTCACCGAGCTCAGCGCCGGCGATTTCGGTCCGGCCTTCGTGGTCGTCGCAGTCCTGGCAGCGCTGTCAGCGTACTTCTTCTGGCAGATGCCGGACGACGCCGGCCACGAAATCTCAGGCCGCAAGGCGATCGCGATCGCCAGCAAGAAGGGCGTGGCGTCGGCGGCCACCAAAGCAGCGTCGGAAGAAACCCAGGACGCGCGCGACCAGAGGCTCTGATCAAATCCGACCTTCCGCCCTGCGCAACCTCAGCCCAGATTATTGCCCTGCTCAGGCGTATCGTCGTGGCGGACCGCCAGCCGCAGCGTGTCGTTGCAGATCGGGCAGCGATAATGCGGCACGTCGAACGACGCATTGGCGTGTTCGATCTCGATCAGCTCGCGATCGACCCCGCAGGCTCTGCACATCGGCGTAGGAATCTCCATTGGTCCCCCCCGATTCGCCCGATGGATACCGATCAGCCTATGAGAACTACGGGGAAGTGCTCTGTAGAAAGCTACCTTTACCAACAATTAACCAGATGAATTCCCGATATGATGCGCAACTAATTTGCACTTTCGCCAATCAACCGACCGATACGAAAGAACTCACGCCATCTCGCCGTCCGCCGCCACGTCCCGGGCGGCCCCGCCGCGAAATCCGGTCGCCAGCAGGTAGCGCTCCGACGAGTCCTTGCGGCTCGCCGCCGGCTTGACGTGCTTGACGCTGGCATAGTCGCGCTTCAGTTCCGCCATCAGCGACGCATCGGCGCCGCTCTGGAACACCTTGGCGAGAAATGCCCCGCCCGGCTTTAGCACTTCGGATGCGAACATCGCTGCGGTTTCGACCAAGCCGACGATCCGGAGCTGATCGGTCTTGCGATGGCCGGTGGTGTTGGCGGCCATATCGCTCATCACCAGGTCGGCGCCGCCGCCCAGCATCTCGCGGAGCCGGTCCGGCGCAGACGGGTCGAGAAAATCGAGCTGCGCGAACATGACGCCGGGCACCTCGCCCATCTCCAGAAGATCGATCGCCACCACCTTGCCGCGGCCTTCGGCGGCACCGACCTTCTTGGCGGCGACCTGGCTCCAGCCGCCCGGCGCAGCGCCGAGATCGACCACTGCCATGCCGGACTTGAGCAGACGAAACTTGTCGTCGATCTCAGTCAGCTTGTAGGCGGCACGCGAGCGGTAGCCGTCGCGCTTGGCCTGCGCCACATAGGGATCGTTGAGCTGGCGCTCGAGCCACAGCTTCGACGACAGCTTCATCCGCCCGCCGCTCTTGACGGTGACGCGCATTCGTCCGGTGGTGTCTTTGGCCATAACTTCGCTTGCGACAGAGGGATCAACGCGCTGCTTAGCAGACGAGCGCGGAAAAACCAGTGCGGAACTGCCTACGGCGCCCCGAGCACGCCGTCTTCACGCATCATTTCGACCAGCATCCCCTCGCGCAGACCGCGATCGGCGACGCGCAGCCGCGGCAGCGGAAAGGCGGCGCGCACCGCGTCCAGGATGGCACAGCCGGCCAGCACCAGATCGGCTCGCTCGTTGCCGATGCAATGGTTGTGGGCGCGGTCGTGATAACTCATGCTGCGCAGTCTCTCGACAGTGGCGCTGAGTTCATCGTCGTTCATCCAGATGCCGTCGACCCGGCGACGGTCGTAGCGGATCAGATCGAGATACAGCCCCGCCAGCGTGGTCACGGTGCCCGACGTACCGAGCAGATGCATCCGGCCGAGATCGCCGCCATGCTTCGCGGCGAACGGCGCGACGTGCTTGGCGACTTCGGCGACCATCGCCTCATAGGTCTCCTGCGTCACCACCCTGCCGCCGAACGCTTCCGCCAGCGTCACCACGCCGAGCGGCACCGACATCCAGGCGTCGATCCGCGGCGCCAGCTCGGGCCGCTCCGGATCGCGGGCGATCCGCACCAGTTCGCTGGAGCCGCCGCCGATGTCGAACAGGATCGCGCCGCGGCCGTTCGGGTCGAGCAGAGGCGAACAGCCGGTGGCGGCGAGCCGCGCTTCGGTCTCGCGGTCGATGATCTCCAGCCGGATGCCGGTGGCGTCCGCGACCTTGTCACAAAACTCGTCGGCATTGCTGGCGGCACGGCAGGCTTCGGTCGCGATCAACCGCTGCCGCTTGGCGTGGCGGGCGTCAATCTTGTCGCGGCACACCGCCAGCGCCGAAATCGCGCGCGCGATCGCCGCGTCGCTGATCCGGCCGGTGGTGGCGACGCCCTCCCCGAGCCGGATGATCCTCGAAAACGAGTCGATGACGCGAAAGCCATCGCCCGCCGGTCGCGCGATCAGCAACCTGCAATTGTTGGTGCCGAGGTCCAGCGCCGCGTACACGCCGTCGTCGTGCGGGGCGGCTACGTTCTCCTCCTCGGCACTCGCAACGATCGCGAGCGGATCCTCGCCCGGCAGCGAGCCCGGGCGAAGCCGCGTTTCGTCGTCCATCAAACTCGTCTTTCCGCGGCCACGCGCGGCCGGCGTCGAAATCATCATTCACGGAAAGTTTAGCAGCGCACCGCCCCGGCGCAACCCACCTGCGGGTGAAGCATGCGGTTTCATACGTTGTCGCGTGCCGGCGGCTGCGTTATCCGTGGGCGCTATCAGCACTGACATTCCCCACGCAATATCGCCGCCCCGCGCGGCTTTTTCACGTCCCGCACGCCTCTCACGCCGGAAATCAGCCTCATGCAGGACCGCACCGCCAACGCGTCGCCCGACACTTCCCTCGCGCTGCACAAATTCGCCGTGGGCCAGCCGGTCCGGCGCAAGGAGGACGAGACCCTGCTGCGCGGCAAGGGCCGCTACACCGACGATTGCAACCTGCCCGGGCAGTTCTACGCGGTGATGGTGCGAAGCCCTCACCCGCACGGCATCATCCGCGGCATCGGCACCGACGCCGCCAAGGCGATGCCGGGTGTCTGCGCGATCTACACCGGCGCCGACCTTGCGGCCGCCGGCTACGCGCCTTTCAGCTCAGGCCTGCCGCTCAAGAGCCGCGACGGCACCCCGCTGAAGCAGACCCATCATGGCGCGCTGGCCACCGACAAGGTGCGCTTCGTCGGCGACCCGGTGGCCTGCGTGGTCGCTAAGACGCTCGCGCAGGCCCGCGATGCCGCCGAAGCGGTCGAACTCGACATCGAGCCGCTCCCCGCCGTCACCGACGCGGAGGCCGCGATGCAGCCCGGCGCGCCGCAGCTCTACGATCACATCGAGAACAACGTCGCACTCGATTATCACTTCGGCGACACCGCCGCGGTGAATGCAGCGTTCGCCGCGGCCGCGCACGTCACCGCGCTGGACATCGAGAACACCCGCGTCGCTGCGGTGCCGATGGAGCCGCGGGTCGGGCTCGCCTCCTACGATCAGCAGAACGACCGCTACACCATCCAACTTCCGACCCAGGGCGTCTCCGGCAACCGAAACACCCTCGCCAAGCTGCTCGGCGTGCCGACCGACAAGGTCCGGGTGCTGACCGGCCAGGTCGGCGGCTCGTTCGGGATGAAGAACATCTCCTATCCGGAGTACATCTGCATCCTGCACGCCGCCAAGGCGCTCGGACGTCCGGTGAAATGGACCGACGAACGCTCGACCAGCTTCCTGTCCGACAGCCAGGGACGCGGCCAGCAGATCCGCGCCGAACTCGCGCTCGACGCCGGCGGGCGTTTTCTCGCAATCCGCCTGAACGGCACCGGCAATCTCGGCGCCCAGATCACCGGCGTCGCGCCGCTGCCGCTGTCGCTCAACACCGGCAAGAACATCGGCAGCGTGTATCGCACGCCGCTGCTCAGCGTCGACATCAAATGCGTCGTCACCAATGTCACGCTGATGGGTGCCTATCGCGGCGCCGGACGTCCTGAAGCCAACTACTTCCTTGAACGGCTGATCGATCGCGCCGCCGATGAAATGGGGATCGACCGCCTTACTTTACGCAAGCGCAACTTCATCAAGCCGTCGCAGATGCCGTTCACCGCCTGCTCCGGCGTCACCTACGACAGCGGCGACTTCGCCGGCGTATTCGGGCAGGCGCTGGAACTGTCCGACTATCAAGGCTTCGCCAAACGCAAGAAGGAAGCCCGCAAAGCCGGCAAGCTGCGCGGCATCGCGGTCGGCTCGTATCTGGAAGTCACCGCGCCGCCGAGCGCCGAGCTCGGCAAGATCGTGTTCGAAGACGACGGCACGGTGCGGCTGATCACCGGCACGCTCGACTACGGCCAGGGCCACGCCACGCCGTTCGCTCAGGTGCTGAGCGCGTTCCTCGGCGTGCCGTTCGATCGGATCCGGCTCGAACAGGGCGACAGCGATATCGTCCACAGCGGCAACGGCACCGGCGGCTCGCGCTCGATCACCGCCAGCGGCATGGCGATCGTCGAGGCGTCGCAGAAGGTGATCGCCAAGGGCAAGAGCGCCGCCGCGCATCTGCTGGAGACCGCCGAGGCCGACATCGAATTCGCGGCTGGTCGCTTCACCGTCGCCGGCACCGACCGCAGCATCGGCATCATGGAGCTGGCGCAACAGCTTCGCGGCGCCGAGCTGCCGGACGGCGTGCCGGCGTCGCTCGATGTCGACCACACCACCGAAGGCGCGCCCTCCGCCTTTCCCAACGGCTGCCATGTCGCCGAGGTCGAGATCGATCCGGACACCGGCGTCACCCGCGTGGTGCGCTACACCGCGGTCAACGATTTCGGCACCATCGTCAATCCGATGATCGTCGCCGGCCAGCTCCATGGCGGCGTCGCGCAAGGCATCGGCCAAGCGCTGATGGAGAAGATCTCGTATGACGCCGACGGCCAGCCGATCACCGGCTCACTGCAGGACTACGCGCTGCCGCGCGCCGACGATGTCCCGCTGATGACGGTCGGCGATCACCCGGTGCCGGCCAAGACTAATCCGCTAGGCACCAAAGGCTGCGGCGAAGCCGGCTGCGCCGGCTCGCTCGCGACCATCGTCAACGCCGCGCTCGACGCGCTGAAAGACCACGGCGTGACGACGCTCGACATGCCGCTGACGCCGGAGAAGGTGTGGCGGGCGATCCATGAGGCGAAGGCGAAGACGGCAGCTTAGGCGCCTCACCTAACGCCGTCATGCGCGGGCTTGACCCGCGCATCCATCACGCGCGAAGCGCGAAACGACAGCGTCCTATCAAAGAAGATGGGTCGCCGGGTCGAGCCCGGCGACGACGTCTGTTGTGCGGCGAGGACGTTGCCTCGTCGTCAGAGGCTTGCTCTCTACTCCGCCTTCACCAGGGGGCAACCGCCGTCCTTAAGGGGGCGGAAGGCCTGGTCGCCGGGGACTTCGGCGAGGACTTTGTAATAGTCCCACGGCGCCTTGGATTCCTCGGGCTTTTTGACCTCGAACAGGAACATCGAGTGCACCATGCGGCCGTCCTCGCGCAAGGTCCCGTTGTCGGTGAAGGCGTCGCGCACGGGCAATTCACGCATTTTCGCCAGCACCGTCTTGGTGTCCTTGCTATTCGCGGCCTTCACCGCTTTGAGATAATGCAGCGTCGCGCTGTAGGTCGCGGCCTGGTTCATGGTCGGCATCCGCTTGGTGCGCTCGTAGAATTTCTTGCCGAACGCGCGGGTGCGGTCGTTGAGGTCCCAGTAGTACGCCTCGGTGATGATCAGGCCGTTCGCCATCTTCAGTCCCAGGCTGTGGATGTCGGAGATGAACATCACGATGCCGGCGAGCTTCTGACCGCCCGCGACGATGCCGAATTCGGCCGCCTGTTTGATGGTGTTGATGGTGTCGCCACCGCCATTGGCCATGCCGATAATCTTGGCCTTCGACGACTGCGCCTGCAGCAGGAACGAGGAGAAGTCGGCGTTGTTGAGCGGATGCCGCGCGCTGCCGAGCACCTTGCCGCCGGCCGCCTTCACCACCTCGCCGGTGTCGCGCTCGATCGAATGGCCGAACAGATAGTCCGCGGTAATGAAGAACCAGGTGTCGCCACCGTTCTTGACGATCGCCGAGCCGACGGTGTGAGCGTTGGAATAGGTGTCGTAGGTCCAGTGCGCGGTATAGGGCGAGCAAGATTTGCCGGTGATGTCCGACGACGCCGCGTCGGTGACGATCATGATCTTCTCGAACTTCTTGCTCATCTCCATCGCGGCGAGCGCGGTGGCTGAGGTCGGCAGGTCGACGATCATGTCGACGTTTTCGTTCTCGTACCATTTACGCGCCAGTGAGGCGGCAATGTCCGGCTTGTTCTGCACATCCGCCGAGATGAACTCGATCGGCTCACCGAACATCGTGCCGCCCATCTCCTCGATCGCCATCTTGGCGGCTTCGACGTTGCCCTGGCCACCGATGTCGGAATACACCGACTGGAAGTCGCCGAGCAGACCGATCTTCACCGGCCCCTGTTGCTGCGCCCATGCGGGCGCGCCCAGCAGCAGCGGCGCGGCGAGCAGCAGCGCGGCCGTCCGTTGAACGAGTGTCATGTTTCCTCCGAATGATTTTTTGATTTATTTGTCGGTTCGGCCTTGTCGCCGGCCGCGCGCATAGATTGCCGTGCCCCCTCCCTGTTAGCTGTCGTCACGCATTCTCGCCGCTCTCGCTGGCAAGGCGAGCGGGGCAGAACGTCGCGCGCCACGCGGCGCGCGACCGCCGCACGGAATAAGCGCGGACTACGCGGCTGCCTGCTGCCGCGGCGCGAAGATCGCGACATGGTGACAATGCGCCACCGGCCGGTCGCCGTTCGCGACGATCAAAGCGTCGAACTCGGCGAAGCGGTGGCCCTTCTTATCGTAGTTCGCGATCACCTTGGCTCGTGCGCTGAGCACGTCGTCGCCGCGCGCAGCGGCGAGCAACTGCATCTTGGAGCCAACGTGAATCCACGGCCCGAGCACAACATTGTCGACCAGCACGCGGTTCATGATCCGCTGCAGCGTGCAGGGATGGATCAAATCGCCAGACTGATAGATCGGATCGGTCTCGCGGATCTCGTCGAGATAGTCGCGCAGCTTTGCCCCTCCCCAGTTCACCGGCGCGGTGCCGAACCAATGCCCGAGAGGAAACGACGAGGCGTCCACCGGCGGCCGGCTCGCCGCCGCCGCGGTCTCGGGATAGGCGGCCAGATCGACCGCCGGGGCCCGCGCCGGCAGCGACGCCGCTCCGCTGGCGCACAGCTCGCCGCGGCTCTCGACCGCGAGCGCGATGGCCTCGCCCTGCTCCTCGCCCGTCACCGTCGCGGTCTCGCCGTCGTACACCGGCTTGACGAACCGCGCCTCGATCAGCCCGCGCTCCAGAAAGTCGCGGCCCCAGCGCGCGACCGGCAGGTGCATCATATAGGCCATCACTTCCACCCCGGGCACCAGACCTCCGGTAAAGCCGAAGCGGCGGGCGACGGTGTCGTCATGCATCTTGTTTTCGGATTGTTTGGCGGTGTTGAAGGCGCTGACGCGCCAGGGCGCAAGCGATGCGGCCATGGTGTCTCCCGGTTTGCCCGATCTTGTTGGCGATCGTTGCCGGCGATGCTACGCCACTGCGCCGGCAACGCAAGGCCGGCGCCACAGGACCCCACATCGCCGATGACCAACGCCCTCACCCGCATCTATGTCGACGCCGACGCCTGTCCGGTGAAGGACGAGGTGTACAAAGTGGCGGAGCGGCACCATCTTCCGGTGACGGTCGTGGCCGGCGGCTTCATCCGGGTGCCGCAGCATCCGATGATCGAGCGCATCGCAGCCGGTTCCGGGATGGACGCGGCCGATGACTGGATTGCGGAGCGGATCAAACCGGGCGATATCGTCGTCACCGCGGACATTCCGCTGGCGAGCCGCTGTGTCAAAGCGGGCGCCACCGCGATCGCACCGAACGGCAAGCCGTTCACCGAAGAGTCGATCGGCATGACGCTGGCGGTGCGGAATCTGATGACCGATCTGCGCTCGTCAGGCGAAATCACCGGCGGTCCGCGTGCGTTCTCGCCACGCGACCGCTCCACCTTTCTCTCGGCGCTCGACAGCGCGATCCGCCGGATCGCGCGCCGCCGCACCGACCAGAGCTGAGACGAACCATGGCCCCGCCGCTGATCCAACTCAAAGACATCGCGCTGACCTTCGGCGGCGCGGCGCTGTTCGACGGTGTCGAACTCGCGGTCTCGGCCGGCGACCGTCTGTGCCTGATCGGCCGCAACGGCTCCGGCAAATCGACATTGCTCAAGATCGTCGCCGGGTTGATCGAGCCCGATCGCGGCAGCCGTTTCGTGCAACCCGGCGCCACCGTGCGCTATCTGCCGCAGGAGCCGGATTTCGACGGTTTCGCCACCACGCTGGCCTATGTCGAGGCCGGCCTCGCCCCCGGCGACGATCACTATCAGGCCGCCTATCTGCTCGAACAGCTCGGCCTGCACGGCGACGAAGACCCGGCCAATCTGTCCGGCGGCGAGGCCCGCCGCGCGGCGCTGGCGCGGATTCTCGCGCCAAACCCGGACATCCTGCTGCTCGACGAGCCGACCAACCATCTCGACCTCACCACGATCGAATGGCTGGAGAGCGATCTGGCCCAGCGCCGGAGCGCGCTGGTGATGATCAGCCACGACCGCCGCTTCCTCGGCAATCTGTCGCGCTCCACCGCTTGGCTCGACCGCGGCGTGATCCGGCAGATCGACCGCGGCTTCTCGCAATTCGAGAGCTGGCGCGACGACGTGCTGGCGGAGGAAGAGCGCGATCAGCACAAGCTCGACCGCAAGATCGTGATGGAGGAGCACTGGCTGCGCTACGGCGTCTCCGGCCGTCGCAAGCGCAACGTCAAGCGGCTCGCCGGCCTGCACGAGCTGCGCGCCCAGCGCCGCGACTATCGCGGCCCCACCGGCGCCGCTTCGCTCGCTGCGGCCGAAGCCGACAAATCCGGCAAGCTGGTGATCGAGGCCAAGGCGATCAACAAGGCCTGGGGCGATCGCCCGATCGTCGACGGCTTCTCGATCCGGATCAATCGCGGCGACCGAGTCGGCATCGTCGGTCCGAACGGCGCCGGCAAGACTACACTGATCAGCCTGCTGACCTGCGCCCTTGCCCCCGACAGCGGTAGCGTCCGGCTCGGCACCAATCTCGAAATCGCCACCCTCGATCAGCACCGCGACAGCCTCGACGCCAAGACCTCGCTCGCCGACGCGCTCACCGGCGGTCGCGGCGATCAGGTGATGGTCGGCGGCAAACCGCGCCACGTCATCGGCTACATGAAGGACTTCCTGTTCACCCAGGAGCAGGCGCGCACGCCTTTGGAAGCACTATCCGGCGGCGAACGCGGCCGGCTGATGCTGGCGCGCTCGCTGGCAAAGCCCTCGAACCTCCTGGTGCTCGACGAGCCGACCAACGACCTCGATCTGGAAACCCTCGACGTGCTTGAGGAAATGCTCGGCGATTACGACGGCACGGTGATCTTAATCAGCCACGACCGCGACTTCCTCGACCGCGTCGTCACCTCGGTGATCGCGCCGGACGGCGACGGCAAATGGATCGAATATGCCGGCGGCTATTCCGACATGCTGGCCCAGCGCGGTGCCGACCTGACCCGCGCCGCTGCGAAGCCGGCGGCCGAACCGGCCGCCGCGAAGTCCGCGCCGGCGCCTTCCACCGCCCCCGCGCCCAAGCGCAAGCTGAGCTTCAACGAGAAGCACGCGCTGGAAACGCTGCCCAAGACCATCGCCAAGCTGGAAGCCGAGATCGCGGAGCTGCAGAAGAAGCTCGACGATCCGCAGCTCTACGCCCGCGACCGCGCCACTTTCGACAAGGTCTCGGCCGCGATGGCCAAGGCCCATGACGATCTGCACGCCGCCGAGCATCGCTGGCTCGAACTCGAAATGCTGCGCGAGGAGATCGAGAGCGCGTGAGGTTTCGCATCTGCCACCCTCACCGCATCGGCACGGCGCCCCACCAAGGACCGCCGTCACGGCCGGGCCCGACCCGGCTACCCACGCCACCGCGCACGACCCTCATCCTGAAGAGCCCGGCGAAGCCAGGCGTCTCGAAGGATGAGCGCCGCGGCCCCATGGTTCGAGACGCGCAGTTCCGCTGCGCTCCTCACCATGAGGGACTAAGTCCGTCGTCATTCGAACCCGGAGCCCACCCATGACCACGCCCCTTGCCGCCAAAATCGCCCGCGAAGTCGGCACGCCGGCGCTGGTGATCGACATGGACCGGGTCGAGCGCAACATCGCGCGGGTGCAGGCGATGTGCGACGCGGTGGGCGTCGCCAACCGGCCGCACATCAAGACCCATAAATCGCCGCTGCTCGCCGGAATGCAGATCGCCGCCGGCGCGCGCGGCATCACCTGCCAGAAACTCGGCGAGGCCGAGGTGATGGCCGAGACCGGCATCCACGACATCCTGATCAGCTACAATCTGATCGGCGAGGAGAAGATGGCGCGGCTCGGCGCGCTGCATGAGCGCGTGGAGATGACCGTCGCCGCCGACAACGCGGTGGTAATTGCCGGCCTGCCCGCCGCTGCCGCGCGCGCCGGCCGCCCGCTCGGCGTCGTGGTCGAATGCGACACCGGCCGGCAGCGCGCCGGCGTCGAGACGCCGGCCGAAGCGGTGGCGCTGGCGCGCGCGATCGCCGCGTCCGAGGGACTCTCGTTCAAGGGCTTCATGCTGTACCCGACCGAGGACGGCTGGCCGCAGGCGCAGCGGTTCTTCGACGAGGCGCTCGCTGGCGTGCGCGCCCACGGCCTCGACGCCGCGATGGTGTCGACCGGCGGCTCGCCGAATCTGAAGAACCTCGGCCAGCTCAACGGCGCCACCGAGCATCGCCCCGGCACCTATGTCTACAACGACCGCATGCAGGTCGCCGCCGGCGTCGCCAGCTGGGACGATTGCGCGCTGACCGTGTATTCCACCCTCGTCAGCCGCGCCGGCCCGGAGCGCGGCATCCTCGATGCCGGCTCCAAGACGCTGACCTCCGACCCCGGCGGCGGCCTCGACGGCTTCGGCCTGATCCTCGACCACCCCGAAGCGCGGATCGCCAAGTTCGCCGAGGAACACGGCTTCCTCGACCTGTCGCGCAGCAACTCGCGCCCCAACGTCGGCGACGTCGTGCGCATCGTCCCCAACCACGTCTGCGTCGTCGTCAACATGGTCGACGAAGTGGTGATGGTCCGCGGCAACGAGATCGTCGGCCTACTCCCGGTCGCGGCGCGCGGGAAGCTGAAGTAACAGCACGCCAGCCGCCCCAATTCGTCATCGTCCCAGATACTTTGCCGCGCCCCGCCCTGCCGCCGATCCTGTGGCGAAGCAGGCGGTCAGCAGGTAGCCGCCGGTCGGGGCTTCCCAGTCGAGCATCTCGCCGGCGGCGAACACGCCGGGCAAGCGGCGCAGCATGAAGTCCGCATCGATCTCGTCGAGCGCGATACCGCCGGCGGACGAGATCGCCCGCGCGATCGGCGCCACGCCGGTGAGCCGCACCGGCACCCCATTGATCAGCGCCGCCAACTCGAGCGGCGACAACACGCCGAGCGCGACGCCGCCGGCATGCGCGGCCTCCTGCAGCAGGCCGATGCTGGGCGGCGGCAGTCCCGCCGCCTTGCGCAGCCAGGTTGACAGCGACTGCTTGCCCCGCGGCTTCGCCAGGCGCGCCGCGAGTTCGTCGTCGTCAAGATCCGGCCGCAGCGCGACCCGCAGCGTCGCTTCGCTGCCGCCGAGCACGGCGTCGCGCAGCGGCGCCGACAGCGCATAGACCGCGCCGCCTTCCAGCCCGTCGCGGGTGATCACCGCCTCGCCACGCACGCTGCGTCCGCCGAACGCCAGCGCGACGTTCTTCAGCGGCGCACCCTGATACTTGTCTGCGAACAGCGCCGACCACGCGGCGATGAAGCCACAATTCGCCGGCCTGAGCGGCGCGATCGCGACGCCTTTGGCCGCCAGCAGAGAGGTCCAGCTTCCATCCGAGCCGAGCCGCGGCCAGCTCGCGCCGCCGAGCGCCAGTATGGTCGCGCGCGCCGCGACGCTGCGCGCACCGGCGGGGGTGTCGAACAGCAGCCGCCCCTGTTCGTCCCAGCCATGCCAGCGATGCTTCAGACGGAGCTGCACGCCCTGCGCATCGAGCCGGCGCAGCCAGGCGCGCAGCAATGGCGAGGCCTTCATCGCAACCGGAAACACCCGGCCGCTGGTGCCGACGAAGGTCGGCTGTCCGAGCTCGTCGGCCCACAGCCGCAATGCGTCCGGCGGAAACGCCTCGATCGCCGGCGTCAGTCGCGCCTGAGCGGCGCCGTAGCGCGCGAGAAAATCCGGCAGCGCTTCGCTGTGGGTGAGGTTGAGGCCGCCGCGCCCCGCTAGCAGAAACTTCCGCGCCGGCGCACCCATGCCGTCGAACACGGTGACGCGCATCCCGCCGCGTGCGAGCTGCTCGGCCGCCATCAGGCCGGCCGGGCCGGCACCGATAACGGCAGCGTCGATGTCGAGAATGTCAGCCACGACGGCTGCCTGCGATGAAAATCATCCGGCGCTTATACACGAACCGGGATCGATGCAGAGATTCCGGGTTCACGCCTGCGGCGTGCCCCGGAATGACTCGTGGAGAGACCTTGTCCCAGCGCCGTCATTCCGGGGCGCTCGCGCCAGCGAGTGAACCCGGAATCCGGAGTTGTTCTGCGACTCGACCGAGCCGCAGAACGGTCTCACATCTTGATGCCGAGCCTTGCTGCGGCCTGCGCCACGTATTTCTGCGTCTGCTGGAACGCGCCTTCCAGCGCCTGGGCCTTGGAGTCGTCGCTGATCTCGGCGAAATGCGCCGCGATCGCGTCGGGGGTCCATTCGGATTCCGGCAGGTTGATGCCTTCGGTCTCGATGATCTTGATCTGCGCGAACGAGCCGGCGCCAGCGCCGAGCGTGGTGCGGGTCGGCGCGTTCTCGCTGAGCAGGAACAGCACCGCGGGGGTGATCGCCTCCGGCTTCATCAGCTGCAGCGCCTGAGGCGGCAGCAGCTCCTCGGTCATACGAGTCGCAGCGGTCGGCGAGACCGTGTTGACGCGGATGTCGGTCTTGCGGCCCTCTTGCGCCAGCACGTTCATCAGGCCGACGATGCCGGCCTTCGCCGCACCGTAATTAGCCTGGCCGAAATTGCCGAACATGCCCGACGACGAAGTGGTCAGCACGATGCGGCCGTAGTTGCGCTCCTTCATGCCGTCCCACACCGCCTTGCAGCAGTAGAACGTGCCGGCCAGATGCACGTCGATCACCTTCTGAAAATCGCTCAGCTCCATCTTGCCGAACGACTTGTCGCGCAGGATGCCGGCATTGGCGACCAAGAGATCGACGCTGCCCCACTCCTTGGTCGCCTTCGCGACCATCGCCTGGACCTGTTCGTAGTTCGACACGTCGGCGCCGTCGGCCATCGCGGTGCCGCCGGCCTTCTTGATCTCTTCGACCACGGTCTCGGCCGCGGTCATCGAGCCGCCGGTGCCGTCGCGCGCGCCGCCGAAATCGTTGACCACCACCTTGGCGCCGAGCGCCGCGAGACCCAGCGCATGCGCGCGGCCGAGACCATTGCCCGCGCCGGTGACGATGGCGACGCGTCCGTCGAACCTGATAGCCATGTGTATTGTTTCCCCGGATTACTGTTCGAAGTAGATCAGGCCGAGCCAGTCGGCCACGAGCGCGGAGCGTTTCTCGCCCTCGATTTCGACGTTGACGCTGGTACGCGACAACAATTCGCCCGGCTTGCGCATAGTGGCTTCCGCAAGCATGAAGCGGCCACGCACCCGCGACCCCGCCTTCACAGGCGAGATGAAGCGCAGCCGGTCGAAGCCGTAATTGACGCCCATGGTGACGCCCTTGATCTTCGGCATCGCCTCGTAGGAGAACACGCTCAACATCGACAGCGTCAGGAAGCCGTGCGCGATGGTGGTGCCGAACGGCGTCTCGCGCGCGGCCCGCTCCGGATCGACGTGAATATACTGCCAATCCTCGGTGCAATCGGCGAACTGATCAATCCGCTTCTGATCGAGCACATGCCATTCCGACACGCCGATCTCGGTGCCGACCAGCTTCATATAGGCGTCGAGTTCCAGTTCAGCGCTCATTCCAACCTCGTTGTTCCGCGCTGCACTTTCCACATCGCGAAACCCGCGCCAAGCGAAATCTTCGCGCGGCGCGGGTGCAGAACATTCCGCATTACGGGATCAACGCGACCCGGCCGATCGCCTTGCGGTCGATCAGCAAACGCATCGCCGGCGCCCATTCGGCGAGCGGCAGCCGATGCGACACGTTGGGACGCAGCGCGCCCTCGGCGGCGAGGTCGAGCAGCTTGGCGATGCGCTGCCGACCGAGCACCGGATCACGCCGCACCGCCTCGCCGGCGCGCACGCCGATCACGGACGCGCCCTTCATCAGGATCAGATTGGTGCGGGCGAGCCCGATGCCGCCGGTGAAGCCGACCACCAGCAGCCGCGCTCCCCAATTGATACAGCGCACGCTGTCCTCAAACACCTGACCGCCGACCGGATCGAACACCACGTCGGCGCCGCGACCGTCGGTGATGCGCTTGACCGCATCGCGGAACGGCTCGGTGCCGTACAAGATGCCGTGGTCGGCGCCGCGCTGCCGCGCCACCGCGAGCTTCTCTTCGCTCGACGCCGCCGCGATCACGGTCGCACCGAGATATTTACCGAGCTCGACCGCGGCAAGCCCGACGCCGCCGCCGGCGCCGTGCACCAGCAGCACCTCGCCGGGCTGAAGCTGACCGCGCTCGACCAGCCCGTGCCAAGCGGTGCCGTGGCCCGCCAGATAGGTTGCCGCTTCTGCATAGTCGAATGTGGGCGGGGCCGGCGTAAGCTGCGACGCCGCAGTCACCACCTCTTCGGCATAACCGCCGAACCGCAGCTTGACGATGACGCGATCACCGACTTTGACGCCGTCGACCGCCTCCCCGCGTTCGATCACGTCGCCGGCCGCTTCCATGCCGGGAATGAACGGCAGCTCCGGCTTGAGTTGATACTCGCCGGCGCACATCAGGATGTCGGGGAAGTTGATTCCGGCGGCACGGATCGCGACCCGCACCTCGCCGGCCTTCAACGTCTTGCGTTCGGTCTCTTCCAGCCGCAACGCCTCGGGCGGTCCGAGCTCGCGGCATACCACAGCCTTCGACATCAGGCGGCACCCGCCTTGCCACGCGCCAGCGCCTCGCGCACCAGCGGCAGCCGGTCGTTGCCGAAATACATATCGGTCTTGTTCACGAAGATCGTCGGCGAACCGAACCCGCCGCGCGCGATCACCTCCTCGGTGTTGTCCTTGAGCTGATCCTTGATGCTCTGCTCAGCGATGGCGGCGAAAAACGCCTGCGGATCGAGGCCGCATTTGGTGCAGATTGCGGTCAGCACCTCATCCTTGGAGATATCCTGATCGTCGCCCCAATACGCTTCGAACACAGCGGTCGAGAACGGCACCATCGCGTCGGGCTTGTCGCGCAGCAGCCACAGGCAGCCGCGCATCGCCTTGACGCTGTTCACCGGAAACACGCTGGGTGGCATCTTGATCGCCAAGTTTGACGATCGCGCCCAGTCGGCCAAATCCTTCTTCATGTAACGCGCCTTCAGCGGCACCGGCGTCTTGCGCGATTCATACACGCTCGGATTGACCGAATTGAAGATGCCGCCGACCAAGATCGGCCGCCACGAAATCTCCTCGCCCATCTCCTTCGCCAGCGGCTGGATGTTGTGAAAGGCAAGATACGTCCACGGACTGGAGCAGTCGAAGAAGAACTCGAGCATCGGCGTTTCCTTTTCTTGGTTGTTGTTATTTGTCTTCGTGGTTGTCGTTGGTTGTGGTGGTGATTTAGTCCAGTTCTAGCGATCAAACTCTCGTTCGTCATTCCGGGGCGCGCGCAGCGCGAACCCGGAATCCATACCCCCTGGCGTCTCGATCAAGCACAGCGCAACCGACGCCCTGCTCCACCGCAAACGCTGTGGCGTATGGATTCCGGGCTCGCGCAGCTTCGCTGCGCGCCCCGGAATGACGAACGCGGATGCTGTAGAGGTGGCGATCACTGCTGCTGCGCGCTCTGCGCCCGGGCGTCGGCATGCGCGGGCTTGTCGACACCGAACAGCAGCTTGCGGGCCTGTTCGTCCATCGGCTTCTTGTCCTCCTTGCCGAGGGCGAGACCGGCCTGCAGCTTCGGCCGGGCCCGTAGCGCCGCGTACCAGCGCTTCAGGTTCGGATAGTCGTCGAGCGTCAGGCCCTGCGCCTTGTGGGTCATGATCCAGGGAAAGCAGGCGATATCGGCGATCGAGTAGTCGTCGGCGATGTAGTCGCGGTCCGCCAGCCTGTGGTCGAGGACGCCGTACAGCCGCTTCGCTTCACGGGTGTAGCGGTCGATCGCGTAAGGGATCTTCTCCGGCGCATACAGCAGGAAGTGGCCATTCTGGCCGAGCATCGGCCCGAGCCCGGCCATCTGCCACATCAGCCACTGCGTCACCTCGAACCGCGCGCGCGTATCGGCCGGCATCAACTGCCCAGACTTTTCCGCCAGATAGATCAGGATCGCGCCGCTCTCGAAGATGCTGAGCGGCCCGCCGCCGCCCGCCGGCGCGTGATCGACGATCGCGGGCATGCGTCCATTGGGGCTCAGCTTGAGAAATTCCGGCTGATGCTGATCGCCGCGGCCGAGCTGCATCGGCACCACGTTGTACGGCAGGCCGCACTCTTCCAGCATGATCGAGATCTTCCAGCCGTTCGGGGTCGGCGCATAATACAGATCGATCATGGCGGCAGGGTCCTCTTGACGGGTTTGCGCCGATCCTAGCCCGGCTTCGGGCGGCTTGTCACCTCGATCTCGCGCTGCTGTACGCCCTGCCGGGAACGTGGCACAGAGGGCACCAATCAGACCCCCGAGGGAGCGAACCATGCTGTTTCCAACCACGATTGCCGGCTCGTTGCCGAAGCCCGAATGGCTCGCCGAGCCGAACAAGCTGTGGGCGCCGTGGAAGTCGAGCGGCGAAGAGCTGGTCCGCGCCAAGCGCGACGCCACCATTCTGGCGCTGAAGCTGCAGGAGGATTCCGGCATCGACATCGCGACCGAGGGCGAACAGGCGCGGCAGCATTTCGTCCACGGTTTTCTCGAAGCGGTCGAGGGGATCGACTTCGCCCACAAGGTCGAGATGGGCATCCGCAACGATCGCTATAAGGCAATGGTGCCCCAGGTGATCGCACCGCTGCGGCTGAAGGGACGCGTCCACGGCTTCGAAGCTCAGGTCGCGCGGGCGCATACCACCCGCAAGATCAAGTTCACCCTGCCCGGCCCGATGACGATCATCGACACCATCGCCGATCGTTACTACGGCGACCGCATCAAGATGGCGTTCGCCTTCGCCGAACTGCTGAACGAGGAAGCCAAGGCGCTCGCCGCCGACGGCATCGACATGATCCAGTTCGACGAACCGGCGTTCAACGTCTACATGAGCGAGGCGGCCGACTGGGGCGTCAACGCGCTGGAACGCGCCGCGCAGGGGCTTAGCTGCGCCACCGCCGTTCACATCTGCTACGGCTACGGCATCAAGGCCAACACCGACTGGAAAGAGACGCTCGGCGCCGAGTGGCGACAATACGAGGACATCTTCCCGGCGATCGACAGAAGCGCGATCCAGCAGGTCGCGGTGGAATGCCGGAATTCGAAAGTGCCGCTGGAACTGCTGTCGCTGCTCAAGGGCAAGGTGGTGCAGGCCGGCGTTATCGATGTCGCCAGCGACGAGGTCGAGACAGCCGAAGACGTCTGCGCCACCATCGAAGCGGTGATGAAGCATGTGCCCAAGAGCAACATCATCGCCACCACCAACTGCGGCATGGCCCCGATGCGGCGGGAGATCGCCGAGGCCAAGCTCGCCGCGCTCGGCGCCGGCGCGGAATTGGCACGGCAGCGGTTCGGGTAGCAACGTCTACGTCATTCCGGAGCGCGAGCGCAGCTCGCGAACCTGGAATCCCGTGGCGCTCTGAATCTCCAGATTCCGGGTTCGCGCTTCGCGCGCCCCGGAATGACGTCGTTAGTTGGTCGTCCGTGAAGTTTGCTGAACTGGATTGATTTAGGGGTGTCGGGCGGCTTCGAGTCGGAGTGACAGCATC
>NZ_JAMKBZ010000033.1:0-58332 GCF_053772255.1 Rhodopseudomonas parapalustris
AAAAATTCAGGGGCAGGTCAATTTGGCCGGATCATGCGCGAGAACATCGCCAACGGCGAAATTCCATTCCGGAAGGCCTATCTCCGGGCTGTGATCGATCGAATTGAAGTGGACGACCACACCGTTCGGATCGTCGGGGACAGCGCAACGCTTGAACAGGTCATCGCAGGGAAAAGCGTCCCTGCGGCCGGTATTCGCAGTTTTGTACGCAAGTGGCGCACCCGACACGATTCGAACGTGTGACCTTTGCCTTCGGAGGGCAACGCTCTATCCAGCTGAGCTACGGGTGCGTGCCCCGTTCCTGTAGCCGATCGCAGTCGGATCGGCAACGGGGGAGAAAAGCGATATTTTTTCAAGGGGTAAGCCCCTCGGACGGTGGCCGCATGTTCGAATCGCTTTGGATGCGCCGAATTCCGCCGATGGTCATTGGTCGGGCGGCTCCCGCTGCCGCTTTGCAATCTAGACGCCCATCGCCGACTTGGTCGCAAATGCCACGATGATTAGCGCCACGACGACGAGGGCGAGCACGACCGGCAACGGCAGCGTCGGTCTGGCCGAGGTTGTGGTGCCCGCCGCGCCGCGCACCACGGATGAAACGGCCAAGGCGGCGCCGAGCGCTGTGCCGATCCATTCCAGCGTCGCCAGCAGCGTCGACATCGGGTTGGGCGTCACCGGGAAAATGCGGCCCAAGTCGAGCAGATAGACACCGACGAAAGCGAGGCCGGCGAGACCGGCCCAACCATATGCTCTACCCGTCCTGATCACGAGATAGGCGAGCACGAGGCTTCCCAAGCCGAGCACGGTCAGAAACACGTTGAACGCGCCCAGCACGATCGCCGGATAGGCGCTGAAGTCGCGCGTCTCGACGAAGCCGCCGGGCACCATCAGTGCCAAATTCAGCGCGGAGGCGACCAGAAGTGCGGGGACGATAGGGCGTGAGCTCGGCATGCGGCGAATCCTCGAAATGATGCGGCGGATTGCGCCGCTCTCCTGAGAGTCGCCCGGCGCGCGCATCGGATTGAACAGGATGAAGCTCCGGCGGTCGGGCGCGAGTGCAGTGTTTTGGCCGGAATCGTCCGGTAGGGTCGTGGACGACGAGACAGGCTCGGTGGACACGATTGATATGGACGCGATTGAAACAGACCGGCTGGTCCTGCGGAATTTCCGGACCGAGGATGCGGCCGACCTCTATGCTTATTTGCGTGAACCGAGGGCGAGTTGCTTCCTTTCGCTAAAGCTGGAGGACATCGGCGCCGCGCGGGCCGAGGCCGAAGAGCGCAGCCGAAGCGATGAGCACATCGCCGTCTGCCTGAAGACTTCCGGCCGGCTGATCGGCGATTTGTTCGCCGTGCCCGAGGACGATACGGTTTCGGTCGGGTGGAATTTCAACGCGGATTTCGGCGGACAGGGGTTCGCTTTCGAGGCCGTCCGAGCCTTGTTCGCGCATCGGTTCGCTGCCGGAGGCGCTCGTCGTCTCTATGCCTATGTGGAGGATCACAACACGGCGTCGCGACGTCTGTGTGAACGACTGGGAATGCGCCAGGAAGGGCTGTTCGTGGAGTTCGTGTCGTTCAAGTCCGACGACCACGGGGAGCCGATCTACGAGAACACGATGCAGTACGCGATCCTGCGAAAGGAATGGGACGCGCGGCAGTGAGCGAACCGCTCGTGCCGGCAGGCCCGCCGACCGCCGCTGCACGCCCCGCGTTGCCTGCCCGCGCTAGTATTGGTCGATCGGGACGATCACCTTGCCGATCGGCCACAGCGCGATGGCGGCCAGCTTCAGATGCGCCCAGGCGAACGGAATGCCGATGATCGTCACCGCGAGCAGCACGGCGGTGACGACATGGCCGATCGCGAGCCACCAGCCGGCCAACACCAGCCAGATCACATTGCCGATCACCCCGAGCGGCCCGGTGCCGATGTCTTCGCGTCCAGTGACGGTTTCCCGCGGCACCGCGGTCTGGCCGAACGGAAACAGCGTGTAGACCCCGATACTGAAGGCCGCACGCGCCCACGGCAGTCCAATGATGGTGATCGCCATGATCACCGCCGCGACCGCCCAGCCGACCGCCATCCAGAACCCGCCGAGCGCGATCCAGAGGATATTCAATAGTAGCGATACGGGAGACATCGTAGCTCCTTGGGGTTCGCTGCGGTCAGGATGTGTACTTCGAAGATCTTTGCTTCAGCCGTTCGATCGTGAACGGTCGTCTCGGCATCATAGGCTCCAGACCGCGTTCTGATTACCGAGTATGCTCACTTACTAGATCGTTTGCTCGAACGGAACTGTCATTGGCTGGTCGCCGGACTCCAGTTTACGTGGAGCAGAGGCATGGGTCTCGCCCCCCAACACTCCAATCGCCCCCAGTTCGCGTGCAAATTTTGAAGGACACGCTGCGGGAAGAAAGTTGCATGTGATCGGCGGTGTGTTCAACCGATAGCTGCGCAGTGCGACCGATCGCTGGTTGCAACGACGAATCGCCTCGGCCCCACGCAAGGCGAGATATCCACACCCGGTTCCGCCAGCCCGAAATCGCCATGATGGCGGCGAATTGCGGTCAAAGCGCTCGGCTACGGCGAATGTTCGCTGCACGAGGAGCCGAAGCTTGCCCTACACCATCACGGCCGTTCGAGGAGACGAGAAGATGCGCTGCGTGCGCGATAGCGCGTTGATCGCGCTCGCCAAGGCGCGGATTTGGGAGAGCGAAGGCTGGGACGTGATGGTCGCCGGCGAAGACGGTCGCGCGCTCGGTCTGGCGCAGCTCGACGCGCATGTGGCGGCGTATCGCGCGCTGGAGACGGCGGACATCGCCGAGGTGTCCGATCTGATCGGGCCGCGACGACCAGCGTCGTCGTTTGCGCGCGAGTTCGGCGATGCGTCTCTACGCTCGGCACGGCGACAGTCGGCCCAGGAGGCTGTGTCCGCCTGAGCCGGCCGGAAGCGGGTTGCTGCGAGGCGCGCCTCAGCCTTCCGCCACCGCATCGCCCCACGGCTGGGCGATTTCGGTCGCGCCGCTGTTGCTGGATCCGTGCCGCAGCACCACGCTCGGGCAGGCGAATTTCATCGGGAAGGTCTGCACCCGCGCTTCTTCGTAATCGAATTGGTTGCGCAGCGCCTCGCGCGTCGCCGGCGGCAGGCGCACGTCGCCGATCACCACCTCGCCTTCGCTGGCGTCGATCCGCGGCTGGTGGATCGCGGCGTCGAGGTCCATGCCGTAGTCGATCACGAACGACAGGATCTGCGCCACCGCCGGCAGGATGCGGCGGCCGCCGGAGGCGCCGAGTGCTAAGCGGCGGCCGTCCGGCGCCTGCGCCAGCACCGGCGTGTAGTTGGTCAGGCAGCGCTTGCCGGGCGCCAGCGAGTTCGGCCGGCCCGGCTCGGGATCGAACCACATGATGCCGTTGTTCATCATGATGCCGGTGTGCGGCGTTTCGAATTTCGAGCCGAAGGTCGATAGCAGCGTCTGCGTCACCGCCGCCATGTTGCCGTCGCGGTCGACCACCGAGAAATGCGTGGTGCAGGCCGGCGCCAGATGCTCGGCGCCGAGCGCGCGGCGGCCGTCGGCGTCGCCCATGTCGCGCAGCCGCTCCGCATAGGCCGATTGCAGCGCCCGTGCGTAGGCGGCGTAAGCGTCGGTGTTCGGCTCTTTGCCGCTCGGCGTCAAATTATCGCCGAGCACCCGCAAGGTGTGCGCCAGCGTCGGTCCGGCGGTCAGCTCCGGCGTCGCGAAGACATGTCCGCCGCGATACGGGATCGTCAGCGGGTCGCGCAGATGCGCGCGGAAGCCGGCCAGATCCTCGACCGACAGCGTGCCGCCGCTGGCCTGGATATCGGCCGCGAGGCTGCGGGCCAGGTCGCCCTCGTAGAAGTCGCGCGGCCCCTGTTCGGCGAGCTGCGCCAGCGTTGCCTGCAGCCGGTCCTGCGGCAGCACGACGTTCGACTTGATGCCCCAGGGGGCGTGCGGCGGCAGCCCGTCGATCAGATACGACGCGGCGCTGGCCTGGTAACGACGCAGATCGGCGGCGACGCTGCCGATCATCAGCGTGGTCCACCAGTCGATCGCAAGACCGTCGCCGGCGAGCGCGATGCTCGGCGCCACGAGATCGCGCCACGGCAGCCTGGCGTAGCGGCGATGTGCCTCCTCCATGCCGGCGACCACGCCCGGCACCGCGACCGCGGCCGGCCCATGAATGTTGCGGTCGTCTTTCACCCGCGGCCACGGAAACAGATCGGACGCGGCACCGGCGCCGGTCAGCGGATAGTCCTCGACCCGCAGGCTCTGCGGCGCCCGCATGCCGTAGTCGATCACCTCGGTGCGGTCCTCCTTGGCGCGATACAGCACCATCGCGCCGCCGCCGCCGATGCCGCTCATCCACGGCTCGACCACGCCGAGCGCGAAGGTGGTGGCGATCACCGCGTCGATGCAGTCGCCGCCTGCCGCCAGCACATCGGCGCCGATCTCGGCGGCCCGGCGCGACTGCGCCGCGACGATGCCGCCCGTGGCGGTGATCGCCGGCTTACGAATCTGCTGCAGATGGCTGAAATGGTCGGACATGCGGAGGCTTTCGCTGAAAATGGGAGAACCGGCGGAGACGCCGACGGCGGGCGTCGGCGCCGGCCAGTGTAGGGCGTGCTGTGCGCCGCTGCTACGACGCAGAAGCAGCCATGCCGGTCAGGCAGCGCAGGTCGAAAGGTGCGTGTCGAGCAACTGGCGGAACGCCGGTGCAGGCACCGCCGGGCTGAATAGCCAGCCCTGCATCTGGGTGCAGCCGAGCTTGCTCAGGATCTCGCGCTGCCGTGCGGTCTCAACGCCCTCCGCGGTGGTGGTCATGCGACGAGCCGCAGCGATGTTGACCACCGCCTGCACGATCGCAGTCGAGCCCTCGGCGGTGTCGATCGCGTCGATGAAGCTGCGGTCGATCTTGATCTTGTCGAACGGGAAGCGCTGCAGATAGCTCAGCGACGAATAGCCGGTGCCGAAATCGTCGAGCGAGATCCTGACCCCGAGCGCGCGGAGCTGGGTGAGTGTGGTCAGCGCCGCGTCGTCGTCGTGAATCAGCACCGCCTCGGTGACTTCGAGTTCGAGTCGGTTCGCCGGCAGGCCGGACGAGCCGAGCACGGAGGCGACCAGCAGCGCCAGCGTCGGCTGGCGGAACTGGACCGGGGAGATGTTGACGGCGAGGGTGACGTCGGCGTCCCAGGTCGCCGCCTCGGAGCAGGCGGTCGCCAGCGTCCAGGCGCCGATCTCGTTGATCAGGCCGGTGTCCTCGGCGATCGGAATGAACTCGGCCGGCGAGATCATGCCGCGGGTCGGGTGCCGCCAGCGCAGCAGCGCTTCGCAGCCGGTAATCGTATCGGTGCCGAGATCGACCAGCGGCTGGTAGTGGATTTCGAAGCCGCGGTTGGTGATCGCGCTGCGCAGATCGAATTCGAGCTGGCGGCGGGTTTTGGCGGCAGCGTCCATTTCCGGCTCGAAGAACCGGAAGGTGCGGCGTCCCTCGGCCTTGGCGCTGTACATCGCAAGGTCGGCGTTCTTCACCAACTGGTCGAGATCGGCGCCATCGCGCGGCGCGATCGCGATCCCGATCGACGCGTCGGTAGAAAGCTGATGGCCGAGGCACTGGTAGGGCAGTCGGATCGATTCGTAGATCCTGTCGATCAGTGCGGTGACCTCGTCGGCGCCGCTGACCGCGATCTGGATGATGGCGAACTCGTCGCCGCCGAGCCGGGCGACGAAATCGGTCTCGCGCACGCAATCCCGCAGCCGCACCGCGACCTGCTTCAACAACTCGTCGCCGACCGGATGGCCGAGCGTATCGTTGATGTTCTTGAACTCGTCGATGTCGATATACAGCAGCGCGAACAGTGCGCCTCGGCCGGCGCGCTGCAATTCCTTTTCCAGCCGCTGCCGGAACATGGTGCGGTTCGGCAGGTCGGTCAGGCTGTCGAAATGCGCCAGATAGGAGATTCGCTCGTCGTAGTGAGTCCGCTCGGTGACGTCCTCGTGGGTGATGACCCAGCCGCCGCCGGGCACCGGTACGCTGGAGAATTCGATCGAGCGGTCGCCGATGTTATGAACCTGCGAGACCTTCCGGCTGGACAGCGTGTCGATCAGATTGGTGGCGATTGTGTCGACATCGCCGCCTAGCGAGCCGGTGGCCTTGCGATGCTCCAGCACGTCACGCAGGCTGCAGCCCGGCTTCACGATCTCCGGCGACAGTCCGTACATATCGAGATAGCGCTGATTGCAGACCACCAATCGGGCCTGCGCGTCGAACAGCAGCAGCCCCTGCGACATGTTGTTGATCGCGGTGTCGAGGCGCTGCTTGTCGAGCAGCAATTTGCGCTGGGTGGCGTGATGATGCCTGGAGATCTGATGCACGATCAGCAGCAGGATCACCGTCACCACCAGTGCCGAGACGATCGCCACCGACACCAGCAGCTTGGTCTGCCTGCGCCAGCTCGCCAGCGCGTCCTCGGTGGTCATGCTGGCCACCATCACGATCGGCAGCTCGCTCAGCCCGTGCGAGGCGACCAGACGTTCCTGGCCGTCGACCGGAGAGGTCAGCCGGGCGGTGGTGTCGTCGTCGAACAGCGCCTGCTGATGCATCGGGCCGTCGCGAAAATTGTGCCCGATCATGCCGTCGATATAGGGATGGCGCGTCAGCAGCGTGCCGTCGCTGTGGTGCACGGCAATCGCGGAATCGCCGACCAGCGACACCTGCGACAGGAAGCGGTCGAAGTGCATCGGCGTGATCGCGCGGGTGACGACGCCGAGAAACGCGCCGTTGGCGTCGTTCAGTCGCTGCGCCAGCACGGTGGTCCAACCGCCCGCCAGCGCATTCTGCTCGAGCGCGACGGTGATCCGCGGTGCGGTCCCCGCTTTGTGCTCGAGGAAGTAGCCTTGCTCGGCGATCGAGATCTCGGGGACCGGCCAGGCATTCGACGCGTTGATCAATTGGCCGGTCGAGTCGAAGATCCTCAGCGCGGTGATGTCGGTTGCACCCCTGGCGCGGGTTCTCAGCATATGGTGTGCGGCGAGCGTCGCCATCCCGCCGCCGAACTCGTCGGCGGATTGTTGGTGAGCCTGGCGCACCGTCGCGACGATCTCGTTCTGGATCTGTAGAAACTCTTCAATTTCGCGATCGTAATGCAGCGCCAGCAACAGTGCGGTGTTGGACAGTTCGCGTTCGCCGTTCTGCAGCGCCCGCTCGCGGAAATTGTTCACCGTCAACGCCGTGGTGAGGGCGATTCCGGCGATCAGGACTGCGCCGCTGAGGATCAGCCAGAGGATTGGACGGTGGCGAAGCGCTCCGGCGAGCGACAGCCGCTCGCTGACGTTCGGTGGAGGGCCGAGGGCCTGAGATCGGGCACGGGGGCTCTGCATCCCGTGAAAACTACCAGCCACAAATGAGAGGCGGGTTAGCAATCACGGTAAGCGAATCTTGAATACGGCCGAACGGGGCTGGAATCCGTCGAAATCGGACGTGTTCAATATTGCTCACGCGCAGTGCGGCCCGACGCTGGCCGCGAGTGGCGCGCAGGGGCGGCCCTCGAACGCAAAAGGCCGACGGATTGCTCCGCCGGCCTCCTGTTTTTCGTGGCGGCGCGGATCGCGCTGCCGATCGGCGTCGATCAGTTGATCGGCGTGCCGGGCCGCGGGGCCGTTGCGCTGTTGGCGCGATAGACCTCGAACACGCCCCAGGCGGCGGCGGCGAGATACACCAGCGCAACCAGATTGCGGGGCAGGAACATCGCCAGCGCAATCATCGCCACCGCGACGGTGCAGGCCTTCACGACCTTGTTCTGGTCGATGAAGATCAGCTTGAAGCGATCCCAGTTCTCCACCTTCCACAGCGGCGGAGTCATGGTCTGCAGGCCGAACCTCTCCCAGGCGCCCTTGAAGCCGATTTCGCGCGCCCACAACAGAAACAGCGCGATCAGGAAGGTGGCGATGGTGACGAGGGCGGCCAGTGGACCGCCGGCGTAGCCGATGACGACCACGAGAGCGATTGCAAAAGCACCGATCCAATACTGCATTGATTTACCTATTGTCACCCGGCGGTGGCGGGTGCCCTTTCAGGTTCGTCCACCCGGGCATCGCCGCGAGTGGGGTGGAAAGACGGTCAGCTACGCGCACGCTGCTGCGGAGGTCGTCATCCTCGACTGCGTCCACGATCTCGAGCGCGAAACAACCGGCAAGCGCCGATTCCCAGCCCTTTTTGAATAGGGCAAATGCGAAAGCCCGACCAGTCAGGCGAATTGCTGACAGCGGATGTTGGAACAGCGTGCGGCGGCCGGTCGCAGCGACCGGCGTGACGGGGCGTCGCTAGCAGTCGTCTTGGTCTTTCGTCGCAGCGAGGCAGGTATTCATACCAGCGACTGATTTAATCAGTGCGTAACGACGACTGCGAATAGTCGAGCCTGAGAGGGGTAATATCCATGCTGCAGACGCTCGAAACTACGGATTTGAAAGAAGCTCGCCGGTCGCGGATCGCGCAGTTCAGCGGTCGGGCCGCGACCCTGAAGGTCGGTGGTTCCTCGGTCACCGGTATTGTTCGCGCCGTCAAGGAAGACAAGTCCGGCGAGATCCCACGCTGGATCGTCACGGTGCTGTCGCAGCCCGCCCGGCGCTGATCACTCCGTCAGCAATTGCGACGGCGGAACGAAGTGGTGGGCGTTGCTGCCGGCCTGCGCTTTCGCCTTGGCCAGTTCGGCGCGGGCCACCACCCGCAAATGCACTTCGTCCGGCCCGTCGAGAAACCGCATCGCCCGGCCCCAGGTCCATAAGTAGGACAGCGGCGTATCCGGCGTCAGTCCCATCGCCCCAAATACCTGCATGGCGCGGTCGACGACGCGGGTCTGCAGCCGTGCCGCCACCAGCTTGATCGCCGAGACATCGACTCGCGCCGCAGCGTTGCCGGCGCGGTCCATGCGATGCGCCGCCTGCATCACCAGCAGCCGTGCCTGATCGATCTCCAGCCGCGACTCGGCGATCCAGTCCTGAACGTTGGCGAAGTCGGCCAGATGTTTGCCGAATGCCTCGCGCTCCAGCGCGCGTTCGGCCATCAGTTCGAGTGCGACCTCGCATTGGCCGATGGTTCGCATGCAATGATGCACCCGCCCGGGTCCGAGCCGGTCCTGCGCCAGCCGAAAGCCCTTGCCTTCCTCGCCGAGCAGGTTGGAGACCGGCACCCGGACGTTGCGGAATACCAGCTCACAATGGCCGTCCGGCGAATGGTAGTGCATCACCGGGATATTGCGGGCGATCGACAGTCCCGGCGTGTCCATCGGCACCAGCAGCATCGAATGCCGCTCTGTCGAGGTCGCCGGCAGGTGCTCGCCGGTGACGCCCATCACGATCGCAAGCTTGCAGTTCGGATGTGCCGCGCCGGTAATGAACCACTTGCGGCCGTTGACGACGTAGTGGTCGCCGTCGCGCGTGATGGTGGTGCGGATGTTACGCGCATCCGACGATGCGGCATCCGGCTCGCTCATCGCAAAGCAGGAGCGGATCTCGCCGATCAGCAGCGGGTCGAGCCACTGGCTGCGCTGCTCGGGCGTTGCCGCCAGATGCAGCAGCTCCATGTTGCCGGTGTCGGGCGCGTTGCAGTTGAACACTTCCGAGGCCCAATGCACCCGGCCCATGATCTCTGCGAGCGGCGCGTATTCGACATTGCCGAGGCGCTGACCGGGATCCTCGTCGCGCAGGCCCGGCAGAAACAGATTCCACAGATCCTCGGAAAACGCCTTCGACTTCAGCCGCTCGATCAGATCCAGCGGATAGCGTCCGGCAGCGACCTCGCGATGCCAGGCGACATTGGCCGGCTCGACGTGGAAACGCATGAAATCTGAGAGCTGCGCGCGCAGCCGTTGCACCTTGTCGCTGTGGTCGAAATCCATGCAGGGCTCTCAGGCGGGAAGGGCGGCGGTGCGTCCCGCCGAGGGCGAGGGCGATGGCGTCGGGCGCGGCGTGGCTACGCCCGGATCAATTGCGCTTCAGGCTGAGGATGTACTGCACGATCTCCGCGGCATCGCCGGGCGCGATGATGAAGTTCGGCATATTGGCGTGGTTGGAGCGCAGGAACACGGTCAGCGACAGCGCCGTGGTCGAGGGCAGGTTCGCGATCCGCGCGAACGCCGGACCTTTTCCGTCCCGGGCGTCACCCGCCGCGATGGCGTGGCAGTCCGAACACCAGGCGACCGCGAGCTTGTGACCGACCGAAAGGCCATCTTGCGGTGCTGCACCACCAGCGCGGTGCAGCCGAACGATCAGCAGCACCGCGACGATCAGAAAACCCGTGGCCAGCAGCCGGACCCAGCGGTGCGACATCGTCGCGCTTAGTGACGGACGGTGCCGGGCGTGACGTGAAAGTCCTTATCCAGCGCGTCGAGCGTCACCTTGTTGGCGCAGTACGCCTGGTAGTGCTCGGCGAGCGAGCCGTCGGCGATGTCTTGATCGCACTCGGCCTTGTGGCGGCACAGCGCGCACACCCGCTCCAGGTCCCGCATCACCAGCGGCTGGGCGCGAGCGATGGCGTCCTCGTCGATGCCGAGCACCTTGAGGAGTTGCGGGAGCTCTTCGACCTTGTGCGGGCCCTGGCGGACCAACTCGTCGAGGTCGGATGCGGTGACGCCGAGGTCGTGCGCGATGCGGCCGAATTCGGCGGAGTCGAACTGACACATCTCGACGACTTCACGGCGGTGCTTCAGCCAATCGGAGAAGGTTTCGAGAAGCCGGTCGACGAGCGGGTAGGGGCGGCTATGGCAGGCATTTCGCCCTCCAAGATGTCTGACGGTGGCGGTACAATCGCCGAACGCCCCCCGAGTCACATTGCGATAGATCAAGCTTACGCCCCTCGGACAGTACCGGAGGTGTGACGCGCTGATTATCAGTTGTTTGTTCGCAATGCGGAATACGAATCCGAGTCGGGCAGAGAACCTAGATCGGCTCTGCTCAGCGCCGCGCGTAGGTCGTGCGGATCAGCGACTGCCGCGCCTGTTCGATGCGGCGCCCGGGATCGCCGGGGCGCCCGCCGGTGAACGCAGGTACGGCAGGTGGTAGTTCTTCGAGGAAGATCGGCCTGGCGTAGTAATAGCCCTGCGCGTAGCGGATCCGCGTCATCGCCTGCAGGTAAGCGAGCTCTTCGAAGGTCTCGAGCCCTTCGGCGATCACCGTCATGCCCAGCGCATCGCTGAGCGACTCGATCGCGCGCAGGATGCCCTGGCTGCGCGGCCGCTTGTGGATGTCGGTGATGAACGAGCGGTCGATTTTGATCTCGTCGGCGGTGATATCGGCGAGCGCCGACAGCGACGAATAGCCGACGCCGAAATCGTCGATCGAAAGCCTGACGCCGATCTCGCGCAGCATCGGCAGGATTTCCGCCTGGAACGGCCCCTTGGTGACGAAGGCGTCTTCGGTGATCTCGACCATGAACCGCGTCGGGCATTCGGTCGCCGCAAGCGCATCGCAGAACGAGCGCATGAAGTCCGGCGAGCCGGCCTGCTTCGCGGCGACGTTGATGCTGATGCTGGCGCCCTCGCCGAAGGTGGCGTTGATCAGGTCGATCGATTTCATGATCTCGCCGAGCACCAGATGGGTCAGCTCGTCGATCAGGCCGAGTTCGACCGCCAGGTCGATGAAGGAACCGGGCGCCTGGATCACGCCGTTGTCGTCGCGCAGCCGGACCAGGGCCTCGATGCCCTTGATCTCGTTGGTGCGGATGTCGACCTTGGGCTGGAATGCGCAGCAGAACCGCTTGTCGAGAATGGCCTGACGCAGCGACTGCTCGACCGCCATCCGTTCCAGCGCTTCGCGCTCCATCGCGATGTTGAAGATCGCCGCGGCGCCTTTGGCGTCGCTCTTGACCCGGTACATTGCGATATCGGCGTTCTGCCGCAGCGCTTCATAGTCGCGGCCGTGCTCCGGATAAAGGCTGACGCCGATCGAGGCCGAGGCGAACACCTCGGTGTCGTCGATAAAGAACGGCGCTTTCAGCCGCTGCAGCAGGAACGCGATATGATCGGCGACTTCGGCCTCGCTGGTCACGGGATCGAGCAGCAGCAGGAACTCGTCGCCACTGATGCGCGACAGCACGTCTGTGTCGCGCAGTTCCAGCGACAGCCGTTTGGCGATTCCGACCAGCAGCGCGTCGCCGACCGAATGGCCGTAGTAATCGTTGATGTGCTTGAAATTGTCGACGTCGAGGAACGCCAGGGCGAAATTCCGTGGGCGCTGGTCGTTGAGCAAAGCGGTGACGTGGCGCTCGATCACGGCGCGGTTCGGAAGGCCGGTGAGCTCGTCGTAATAGGCGCGGCGGAACAGCTCCTCCTCGATCGCCTTCTGCTCGGTGACGTCGAGCGAGCTCGACAACAGCAATCTGCGGCCCGCGATGTCCACCGGCTTGTGCGCGGTCAGCAGCGCGCGTGCCGGGCCGCCGAAGGCGATCCGTTCCTCGCAAGTGCCGGACTGTCCGCGCGCCAACAGCGCCGCGCCGTCGAGCCGGCGGCGATCGAGCGGCAGGTTGTCGGCGGTACAGGTCGCCGAAGGGACGATCCGATATTGTGCGGCGGCAGCGTCGTTGACGAAGACGAAGCGGCCCTGTTCGTCCTGCACCGTCACCGCCGATGGCAGCGTTCGCACGATTTCCTCGAACAGCCGCAGGTCCGCGGGCTCCGGCGCGGCCGCCTCGGATGGTGCGGTCACGGTCGCCCGATCGCCGGCAGCGTCGGTCGGCTCGGTCGGAGCAGCGGATGGGGCGGCGCTCGTCATGCGCGCCAGGAATGGCGATATCCGCTGTAATAATGGTTAAGGACCGCTGCTCATTGCGGCGTAATCGCTGCATCCGGGTGGATTTGAATTGCAGTCGAGTATTTGTCATTAACAGCGTATCAATGCCGACAACGAGAGCGGTAGCAGGTGAAGCCTGCTCGATCAGGGAGTGACAAGGATGGGACGGCTCGAGGGTAAGGTTGCGGTCATCACTGGCGCAACCAGCGGCATCGGTTGGCGCACCGCGGAGGTATTCGTGGCCGAAGGCGCCAAGATCGTGGTGGCCGGGCGACGCGTCGCCGAAGGCGAGGCGCTGGCGACGCAGCTCGGGGAGTCCTGCGTCTTCAAGCAGACCGACGTCACCGACGAAGCGCAGGTGCAGGCGCTGATTGGAACCGCGCTCGACCGGTTCGGCCGGCTCGACTGCCTGTTCAACAATGCCGGCGGCCCGGCGCAGACCGGCGGCATCGAAGGGCTCGAGGTCGATCGCTTTGACGCAGCGATGGCGACGCTGGTGCGCAGCGTGATGCTGGGCATGAAGCACGCCGCGCCAGTGATGAAGAAGCAGGGCTCCGGCTCGATCATCAACAACGGCAGCATCGCCGGCCGGCTTGCCGGGTTCTCGTCGTCCCTGGTGTACGGCGCCGCCAAGGCGGCGGTGAACCACTTCACCAAATGCGTCGCGATGGAGCTCGGCGAATCCGGCATTCGGGTCAATTCGATCTCGCCCGGTGCGATCGCGACAGGGATCTTCGGCAAGGCGCTGGGGCTGACCACCGATGCGGCCGAAAAGACCGCGGCGACGATGCGCGAGATCTACAGGACGGCGCAGCCGATCCAGCGCGCCGGCATTCCGGATGACATCGCCCAGGCCGCTGTGTTTCTCGCCAGCGATGAGTCGACCTTCATCAACGGTCACGACCTCGTGGTCGACGGCGGCATCACCGGCGGCCGCAACTGGACCGCCCAACAGCAAGGCTACGTCGCGCTGCGCAAGGCGTTCGATCACGGCGAGGGGTGAGCTCGTCGAAGTATCGACAATCCGTCATTGCGAGCGAAGCGAAGCAATCCAGAGAGCCGAGCACGGGGCTTCTGGATTGCTTCGTCGCTTCGCTCCTCGCAATGACGAGAGGAGCTGTTCTGCGAGCTAATTCACCGGCGCAACATTGACCCGGAGCCCGTCCTTCGGCTTGGGGATCGGCCACATCTGCCACGAAGCCTGATAGTTCGGCGGCAGCGACAGGTCGACGTTCTGTAACAAGTGCATGGCGAAGCACTTTGCCTGCATGTAGGCGAAGTTGAGCCCGAGGCACATGTGCGCGCCGCCACCATAGGGAATCCAGGCGAAGCGGTGACGGCCGCGCGAGGCGTCGTCGGTGAAGCGCAGCGGATCGAACTGATCCGGGTTCGGCCAGATCTCCGGCATGTGGTGGGTGAACAGCGGATTGACCGCCACCATGGTGCCGGCCGGAATCGTGTAGCCCTTGAAGGTGAAGGCGCGCGTCGCCCGCCGCGGCAGCGACGGCACCGGCGGCCGCAGCCGCATCGCTTCCTTGAACGCCATCTCGGTGAGCGGCAGCGCATCGAGCTGTTCGAAGCTGATCGGCTCGCCCGGCTTCAGCCCGAGGCCGGCGATTTCCTCGCGCAGCTTCTGCTGCCATTCCGGATGCGCCGCGAGCGCGGCGACGAACGAGGTCAGCGACGAGGTCAGCGTATCGTGCGCCGCCATCATCAGGAAGCTCATGTGGTCGATGATCGCCTGGTTCGACAGCAGCGCGCCGTCGTCGTGGGTGGCGCGGCAGAGCTGCGAGAACAGGTCGTCGCCGCCCTTGGCGCGGCGGATCGGAATCTGTTCGGCGAAGTAAGCGACGATGCGCTGCCGGCCCTTGACGCCGCGGGCCATCGCGGTGCCCGGCCACGGCTTGCGGATCGGCGCGACTGAAGCCGCGACCATGTCGATGAAGGCGCGGTTGACCTCTTCGGTCTCGGCGCCGATCGCGGTGCCGAGGAACGAGGTCGCGGCGAGATCGAGGGTGAGCTGCTTCATCGCCGGGTAGCACAGCATCTCGCCGGGGCGGCTTCGCCACTCTGCGATGCGGCGGGCGATGCCGGTGTTGAGCTCGGCCAGATAGGACTGCATCGGGCCGGCCTTGAACGCCACCGACAGCGTGCGCCGGTGCAGCCGATGCTCGTCGAAATCGAGCATCATCAGACCGCGCGGAAACAGCCGGCCGAGGATCGGGCCCCAGCCATGGGTCGAGGAGAACAGCTTGGTGTTATCGAACAGCACCAGCTCGTTGGCTTCCGGCCCGAGCAGCGTGATCGAGGTCTCGCCGAGCACGCGGCTGCGATAGACCGGACCGTAAGTCCGCGCCATCTTCTCGACCTCGCCCTTCGGATCGGCGAGCACCGCCAGGGTGCGGCCGATGATCGGCCAGCCTTCGTCACCGGGAATGTGGGCGAGCGCGCTCGGTTTCGGCGGCGACAGCCGTGCGACGAGCGACGAATCCGCGACCTGGATCGACATGGGGCCTCCCTCGGCATGTTGTAGCGGCCATGCGGAGGTGTGCCCCCGTTCTGTGGCGCGTTGCAGTTGAAAATAGGAGGCGTTCGCTCGGCTTGGCAAGGCCAAACCGAAACGGCGAGGATTATGACGCGGCGGCCAGCGGCTGGCGCAGCGGTGGCTCGGGCGGGGCCAGGATCGTCATCGGGACGGTGACGCCGCGCAGCGGGTAGTCACCGAGCGGCTCCAGCGGTGCGTCGATGTGGGCGGCGGCCGCCGTGGTGACCAGGATGCTGCGGCCGATGCTCTTCTGCAGTGCCTCGACCCGGCTGGCCTCGTTCACGGCTGGTCCGATCACCGTGAAGTCGAGCCGCTCGGCGGCGCCGATATTGCCGAAGAACACTTCGCCCTCGTGCAACGCGATGCCGGCGCGCAGCGGTCGCCAGCCTTCGCAGTTCACGCCCGCCGGGTCGATCAGATTGAGCCGCGATAGGCCGGCCTGCGCTTCGATCGCGGCCGTCAGCGCGGCGTTGCCGGCCGTACGCGGATTGTCGCCGAGCGGGAACACCGCCAGCAGCCCGTCGCCGATGAACTTCAGGACGTCGCCGCCGTTGCGCAGCACCGCGTCGGCGAACACCTCGAAGTAAGCGTTCAGCAGCGCGATCATGTCGTTGCCGCACAGCCGGTCGGACAGATCGGTGAAACCGCGCAGATCGGACATCCAGATGATGGCGTGGATCGGCTCGCCGGCGCCGCGCTTGATGTCGCCGCTCAGCACCTTGGCGCCGGCAACCGGGCCGAGATAGGCGCCGAGCGCATTGATGGCGATCCGGGTCGCGACGTGGCGACCGACATGCAGGCCGAACAGCGTCAGTAGCCGCTGAAACTGCGCGAGGTGCTCGTCGGTGAAGCCGCCCGGTCGCATGGTCGCCAAGGTGACGGCGTGGCGGAAGCGCTCACCGCCCATCGGCAGGGCCAGGTATTCGGTGTACCCGCCGGCCGCGAGGTCGAGCATGATCGGGAATTCCGCCTGCGCGGCCGCATCCTGGGGATTGCGCCGGATCGCCTTGCCGCCCTCGAACAGGTTTTGCAGCGGATTGAGCCGGAACGCGTCGGTGTCGGCGGTCGATTGGTTGACCTGGACTTCGTCGCACAGCCCGTCCGAGGCGCGCCAGTTCCAGGCGAAGCCGAGCAGTTGCGGATGCAGCGTGCGGATGTGCAGGGTCGCGCGATGCACCGGCAGCCCGACGGCGTTCATCCGCCACATCAGCGATTCGAACGTCAGCAGCATCTCCGGCTCGGCGGAGGCGTCGTGCAGCAGCCAGGTGTCCAGCTCGGGCAGAGTGATGCTGGCGGGTACGCAAGCCGGGCCGCGCTGGCTGCGGCGGACGATGCTGACGCCGGCGGGATAGACGCGCATCGCATCGGGCGGTGTGGTCGGATCGGTCACACAGGGACTTTCGTTGAGGATTGCGGCGGCGGTGAGCCGCGACGGCCTGCCGCACAACGCGATCTTGCCCCGGCTAATGGAATTCCCCATCTCACGGATGCGTTATCCAGGCTCCCTTGCGGGAGTGGAAACGCAGGAGGAGGACCATGAGTTACTTCAAGACCGCTCTCTTACTGGCCGGCCTGACCGCGCTGTTCATGGGGGTCGGCTATCTGATCGGCGGCGCCAACGGCGCGCTGATTGCGCTCGTCGTCGCCGCGGCGATGAACATCTTCACCTATTGGAATTCCGACCGGATGGTGCTGTCGATGTACGGCGCCCAGGAGGTGGACGAGCGTTCGGCGCCGGATCTGTACCGGATGGTGGCGGAACTGGCCGGCCGCGCCGGCCTGCCGATGCCGCGGGTGTTCATCATGGACAATCCGCAGCCGAACGCCTTCGCCACCGGCCGCAATCCGGAGAACGCCGCCGTCGCCGTCACCACCGGGCTGATGCACCAGCTCAGCCGTGAGGAACTCGCCGGCGTGGTGGCGCACGAGCTGGCGCACATCAAGCACCACGACACGCTGCTGATGACCATCACGGCGACGATCGCCGGTGCGATCTCGATGGTGGCGCAGTTCGGCATGTTCTTCGGCGGCAACCGCGAAAACAACAACGGCCCGGGCCTGATCGGCTCGCTGGCGCTGATGATCCTCGCGCCGCTCGGCGCCATGCTGGTGCAGATGGCGATCAGCCGCACCCGCGAATACGCCGCGGACGAGATGGGCGCCCGGATCTGCGGCCAGCCGATGTGGCTCGCCTCGGCGCTCGGCCGGATCGAAGCTGCCGCGCATCAGGTGCCGAACGTCGAGGCCGAACGCTCGCCGGCGACCGCGCACATGTTCATCATCAACCCGTTGTCGGGGCAGGGCATGGACAATCTGTTCGCGACCCACCCGTCCACCGATAACCGGATCGCGGCGCTGCAGCGGCTCGCGGCCGAGATCGGCGGCAGTGCGTATCGCCCGGCCTCGCCGTCCGCGCGCAGCACCGGCGCTGCTCCCTGGGGCGGCGCCCCGCGCGGCAGCGGCCGCAGCCCCTGGGGCGGCCAACCGCGCGGCCGTGGCCCGTGGGGTTAGTCCACGCCTGATGATCGATGCTTCGGAGGCCCCGGTTCGCCGGGGCCTTTGCTGTTTGGAGCGGTGCTGTTGTCGTGGCAGGCGGTTCGGCGGCGCCGATCCTGATTTAGGTCGGCACGTTCTCGGCGAGATACGCGATCGCGGCGTCGACGCCGCCGCGGCTGTGCGGGATGCCGAGCGCGGTCAGCGCCATCTCGATCACGCCGAGCGTGCCGAGCACCATCGGGGCGTTGACGTGGCCCATATGGGCGATCCGGAACGCTTTGTTCTGCAATTCGCCGATGCCGACGCCGAGCACCACGCCGCACTTCTCCTTGCAGTAGCGATGCAGCGCCGCGACGTCGTGGCCCTCGGCGGCCCGGACGGTGGTGACGGTGTCGGCGCGTTCGTCCGGATGCTCGATGTTGAAGCCGAGCACGTTGCCTTCGGCCCAGACGTCGACGGCGCGGCGCACCGCCCCGGCGAGCAGATGATGCCGCCGGAAGGTGTTGTCGAGCCCTTCGGTCTTCAGGATGTCGAGCGCCTTGCGCAGCGCGAACAACAGATGCACCGGCGCGGTGCCGGCATATTTCTGGTAGTGCTCCGGCCCGTCGCGCTCGGTCCAATCCCAATACGGCGTGCGCAGGCCGGCGTTCTGATGCACGGCGCGGGCGCGATCACCGACCGCGACGAACGACAGGCCGGGCGGCGACATCAGTCCCTTTTGCGAGGCCGACATTGCGACGTCGATGCCCCAGGCATCCATCTCGAACGGCATGCAGCCCAGCGATGCCACCGCATCGACCATGAACAGCGCCGGATGGTCCGCCGCCTTGATGGCGCGGCCGATCGCTTCGAGATCGTTGCGGGCGCTGGAGGCGGTGTCGACCTGCACCACCACGATCGCCTTGATCGTATGCGCAGTATCCCGGCGCAGCCGCGCTTCGACTTCGTCGGCGCGCACCGCGCGGCGCCAGTCGCCCGGCATCACCTCGACCTCGCAGCCCATCGCGCGGGCCGCATTGCCCCAGCCGACTGCGAACCGTCCGCTTTCCAGCACCAGCACCTTGTCGCCGCGGGACATCACGTTGCTGATCACCGCTTCCCAGGCGCCGTGGCCGTTGGCGATGTAGATGTACGATCTGCCCTTGGTGGCGAACAGCCGGCTGAGATCGGCGAGAAGCCCCTCGCTCAGTGCCACCATCTCCTTCGAATAGATGTCGAGTGCCGGGCGATGCATCGCCTGCAGCACCTCGTCGGGCATGGTGGTAGGTCCGGGAATCGCCAAGAATTCCCGTCCGGCGCTGACGGCCATGGTACTGGTCCCTGTGGTGAGAGATGCTGCGACCATGCCGGGCCGCGGGGTCGATTTCAAGGCGCCGGCGCGCCGGGCTCGATTGCATCCGTGACGGTGCGGAAGATCTGGTCCTTGATCTGGGTGGCGAGCGGGCTCGGCAGGATCTCGACCGGTTCGCTGCGCGTCTTGCAGCCTTCGGTCAGCCGCAGAATCCAGACCTCGCCGTCGGTGTAATATGAATCGCCTTCGCCATTGCGGCCGGCGACCGTCGGTCCGATTCCGGTGATTTGATATTTCGCCTCGACCATTTTGGTCGCTTCGAGGTCGGCGGCGAAGCGGTCACGTTCGGCGTCGATATCCGGTGCGATGTGATGCGTCACCGCGCCGGTGTAGTGACTGATGCCGACGCCGCGGTCGAAGGTGGCGCTGCCGAGCCAGACCGGGCGGCCTTCCTGGCCGCTGTCGAGTACTTTCCACAGCCGTACATGATTGCGCCGGTCGGCGCTTCGCCCGTCGGGCTTTTCGAAGGCAAGATCCTCGCGGCGGTCGAGGTAGTACAGGCTCGACACCGGCGCGTCCGGATAGGGGCGATCGAGCAGCACGCTGCCGGCGATCGCGATCGACGAGCGCAGCGTGATCGGATCGGCCGGATGCCAGTGCGCCGCCAGAACTGCGCAGACGATGTCGTGCTGATCGCCGATCAGTCCGACATTGATCGGATCGCCGGGAATGCCTTGCGCCGTGCGGGTCACCATCGGCATGTCGGCAAGCCCGCGCTGGTGCTCATAGTGAGTCCAGAACAGCGGCAGCGCCAGATAGGCGAGGATCGCGTAGCAGCCGATCAGCACCACCGAAATCTGCGACGCCCGCCGTAGCCGGCGCTTGCGCGGCCGCGCCGGCTGCGAAGCCTCGTCCGCCGTCTGCTTCACCGTTCGCCCCCGCAGCTGGCAGATCGCGCTCCGATCAGCGCCGCGTCTCGCGGCAGCCGGCGGCTTCGGCTTCCTCGACTGAGCAGAACCAGCGCGTGCCCTTGCTGATCTTCATTCGGATCTGTGCATACCAGCGGCTGGTCGGCTTGTGATAGATGCATTCGCCGGACCTGTTGACGTTGCCCTTGATGGTGCAGTCCGGCGACGGCGCCACCGGCCCGGAGGCCGAGGCGAGCAGAATCCGGCGGGCATCCTTCGGCGGTCTGGTGGCGCCGAGGATCGGCGTCTTGCTGCTGCGCACCCGCCACGCCCAGGGCGCGATGAACGAGCCCTGCCACAGCCCCAGCTTGGCCGCACGGGCAGCCTTCTCGTCGGCATCGTAGGTGTGGGACGACAGCGGGGCGGCCAGGGCCCAGCCGTTCTTGACCATCCATTGTCCGGGGTCTTCACCGTCGATGTCGCATTTGGCGATCGAGCGGCCGGCCTTGTCGACGCGCTGAACGTGGCAAGTCCAGCTCTTGCCGGCGGTATGCTGAACCAGCGCGTCGCGTGCGGCGACGCCGCACGTCCAGCGGTCGCCTTTGGTATTGAGGCAGAGCTGATCCAGCCCCGGTGCGTCGATGCCGGCGAGGCGGAGGCGGGACTTGCCGATCAGAATATGGTCGCCGTCGCGGATCTTGGGTACGCCGCTGATGTCAGCGGCCTGGGCGGCTACCGGCAGCAGCAGGAGCAAAAGCGGCAGCAGCCATGTGTTCAGCTTGAGCATGCGTCGACCTTCCCGGCAGTCACCCTGCCGTCAAACAGGTCCGGCGATTGTGCTCAATCTTGGGCCGACGGGCCAGAGCTTCGGCGATGCTGCGATTCAACTTCGCGCGAAGCTCAGGCGTGGTGCGCCCGCTGCAGCAGCGCCTTGCGCGCCAGCGCCAGCCCCATCAGCACGAACGCCGAGGTCACTTCCGGCCCGCCGACCAGAATGCGCGTCGGGGTCTTCATCTTGTTCCACTCGTAGGCTTTGAACGGCGCACGGCCGCCGCCTTCGCCGAGGTGGCTCAGGATGCAATGCAGCGCCGGGGCGAGGTGCGCAGGATCGCCGCCGAGATGGCCGAGCGCGATCAGCGCCAACGCGGCGTCGAACACGTTCATCTCCTTGGCGATCAGTTCGTCCTGCACGTAGGCCAGCACGCGCTGCCGGATCGCCTCGAACACGCCGTCGGGATCGATCGCACGTCTGGCGGTTTCGTCCAGCGTCCGGAAGGTGGCGTAGCAGCGGCCGAAATACGCGCAGTACAATTCCGGCAGATAATACACATGTGACTTGGGGTCGGCGAAGGCGCCACTCGCAACCAGCCGGCGCTGGAAGTCGACGATGCGGCGCACCGTCTCCAGCCGTGCCGGAGTCTCGACGATCCGCCAACGCGCGCAATTGCGGAAGCTGACCTCGAGCACGTCGAGATTGAGCGTCGGGTCGAGATCGTTGCCGAACGGGCGCTCGCCGGCGAGGCTGTCGATCCAGGTGACGATGCCGCCGTCGTAGTCGATATTGTCGTTGAGCGGCACCGTGACCATCGGCGCATTGGCGCCTGCGCGCACCTGATAGGTGCGGTAGAAATCGATCAGCGGCTGATCGATGATCGGATCGGACGAATTCGCCTGGGTGGCGGCCGAGATCGAGCAGGCGGTGGTGTCGCAGTCCGGAACGTAGACGCCGAAGCCGAGGTTGTGTTTGACCTTGGCGAAGAACCGCGAAAACCGTGGGTGTGGTGGCGGCGCCAGCGCGGTGATCACATCGAACGGCTCGCCCTCCGCCGTGCGCACCCGCTCGCGGCTGGTCTTCAGGCAGAACTCGGCCATGTCGGCGATCATCCGCCGCGCCGCCCGGGTGTCGTCGGGCGTACCGAGGCCGGTATCGATGAAGCCGAGCAGCGCTTCGATGTAGAATGCGTCGTAATAGGCCGAGCGATGGCGAATCTGCACGGGCGACCACATCGGCTCGGCGATGCCGCGCCAGCGCGGATTGATCACGCCCGCTGCCGGCGAGCGGGCGATGAACACCCGCGCCAGACCAAACAGCAGCGTCGAGTTCTTGTAGCTGCGCGCATTCAGCCCAGTCAGCGTCGCGACGAAGGCGCGGCCGTCGAAATCCGGATCGCCGATCAGGTTGAAGGCCGCATAGGCCGGCAAGAAGCCATTGCGGCTCCAGGATTGCAGCAGATGGTCGCCGCAGGCGCGGATCGCGCTGTCGATGTCGGAAAGCCGCGGCGTCTGCGCCGGCGCCACCCAGCCGGGTGGTCGCGGGTGTTCGAGTCTAACGCTGTCGATCAGTTCGGCGATCGGCGCTCCGATGGCCGCCCAATCCGGCTCGGCGTCGTCGCGCGCGCTGATCAGGGCATCCCGCACGGCGCGGAACCTGACCGGATCGTGCAGCTCCGGCAGCCCGGCCTTGCGTAGCAGCGGCCGCAGCGCGGGGTTGGCGAGCGCGGTCTTGTAGAATTTGGAGATGTGCGGGTCGCCGTGCTTGTGGCCGAGAAACACCGGATCGCACAGGTCGTACAGCGTCGGCGCTTCTTTTCTGGCGGTCAGCGCACGGTATGCGGCGCCGGCCATCTTCAGCACATCCATGATCGTCTTCCGCCCGCCCGAACGTCTTCCAGCCATTGAGAAATTGCATGGACGGACGGGGATTACAAACCCGCCGCATCCGGCCTCGCCCGATCGGGCCGGCCCGAGGGGTAGGACAGAACGGCCGGCCTCCAAAGACGATAATTGTCGCAGCAACGCTCAGTGAAGCATTCGCAGTGATTTCAATGCTCTTCGCGGCTTTCGCGTCGAGGAGCAGTCGAAATACCAAAGGTCAGAGGTCCGAATTGGTGGCGAGCTGTTCCGGTTCAACGCTGCGAGTTCCTTCCAGCTTGTCGGAACATCCTGGATTGTTTAAGGACTTGTTATTGTGCGACGCCGCAAATTGAGCGCAATTCACACGCAAAAGACCCGCTCATCCCCTGAACCTGAACGGTAGCGACGCGACGAATGCCTGCGCGCGCCGATAAGGACGATCGACGATGAAGATCCGGTTGCATCGCTTGTCCCGGCGAACCCTTACCGCGGCTGCGGCCTTGGTGGGCGTGGTGTCGCTCGGGATCGGTGCTCATGCGGCGCTGAACAAGCGCCCGGTCGATTCCGCTCGCGCCGCTTCGCCGGCCGCGCAAGAGGCGAATGCCTCCTCGTCACGGCTGGCGCTGGTGATCGGCAATGGTCATTACCCGGACGCGGCGGCTCCGCTGACCCAGCCGATCAACGACGCCCGTGCGCTCAGCGCCAAGCTGCGCGGCGACGGCTATGACGTCGACATGATCGAAGACGCCAGTCGCGACGACATCCTGCGCGCGGTCGATCGTCTCAAGGCACGCGCCCGCAAGGACGCGACCGTGATGCTGTTTTTCGGCGGCTACGGCATCCAGTCCGGTCGCGACAATTACATGATCCCGGTCGACGCCAAGATCTGGACCGAGGCCGATGTGCGCCGCAGCGGCGTCAGCGTCGAGCAGGTGCTGGCGGAGATCAAGGCTGCCGGTGCCCGCACCAACCTCGCGGTGCTCGATGCCTCGCGCCGCAATCCGTATGAGCGTCGCTTCCGTGCCTATTCGCACGGGCTGGCGCCGATCGAGGCTCCGGCCAATGCGCTGGTGCTGTCGGCGGCGACCCCAGGCCAGGTTGCGGACGACGATGACGCCGCCAACAGCATGCTGGTCGGCGAACTGATCGGTTCGCTATCGTCGCCCGCCAGCGCCGAGGCGGCGTTCGCCAAGACGCGGCTGGCTGTGATCAAGGCGACGAGCGGCGCCCAGGTGCCGTCGATGACCTCGTCGCTGGTCGCCGACGTGCCGTTGGTCCCGGTCGCTGATGCGTCTCCGGGCAACGGCGGCTGAGTCCGGCGACCGCAAATCACCTGTCTGAAAAGCGAAAAGACCTGACGCGGCTCCCGCGTCAGGTCTTTGTCGTTAAGCCGGCTTCGACCTGCGTGGTCGGGCTCAGTTGGACTGCAGCACGAAGCGGCGATTGTCCTTCTGCACCGGGCGGGCGTTCATCGGATACAGCTTGGCGAACGCCGCGACGTCGTCGGCCGCGACCGTGATCGGATCGGTCAGCACCATCCAGTCGACGACCTCCGAGCACGGCGGTGTGGTGAGCGAACCTTCGTAGCGATAGTAGGCGAGCTTGGTCGGCAGCAGCGCGTTCGGGTTGATCGCCGGATCGGCCTTCACCGCCGGGCCCTCGCTCTGCGGCATGGTCGCGACGATCTTGGCGAAGGCCGGATTGGCCGCGCCTTCCTGCATCAGCACGCCGACCACGCCGAGCGTGCCGGAATCCATGCGGTGGACGAAGTGTACTTCCATCGGGAACGACTTGCCGTCGATCTGATGCTCGCTCGGGCGGTGGAAATGGAATTGCACCAGCTTGAAGCTCGCGCCGCCGAGCTTGAGCGTCGAGCCCTCGGCCATGTTGAGCTGGATGGTGTGGCCGTTGTTGACGATGGTATCGGCCGTGTCCGCCCACTGCATCTGCAGCGGAAACAGGTTGGCGCTGACGGTCGAGCGAATGTCGACCGGCGATTGCTGTACCCCGATCGAGCAGATCTGGTTAGCGGGATCGAGCTCGCCCCACTTTGCGGGGGCGCCGTCGCCCTCGTAGCCCCAATGATGGGCGCCTTCGGCGGCAACGCCGGCGCTGGCGCAGAGCGGACATAGAGCGAGGCCGGCAAAGGCCTTCAGGATATTTCGGCGGTCCATCGACGTCTCCCGGGTTGATGCGCGGGAACTAGCATTGCTCGACGCCGGAACAAAGTGAAGTGGGACGAATGAACGACGATGGTGTTTGCTTACTGGCTGGCCCAGACGATGCGGCCGATCCATTCCACCTCGGACGGCATCAGGGTCCGGTCCGGATGGCTGGGATTGAGCGACGTCAACTCGATCAGCTTGGCGGTGCGGCGCTTCAATTCCTTCACCATCACCTCGCCTTTGGTGGTCTTCACCACCACCCGGTCGCCGCGCCGGACCGCGGCGCTGGGCGACACCACGACGATGTCACCGTCGCGATACGCAGGCTTCATCGAATCGCCGGAGATCTGCAGAGCGTAGGCGTGCTCGTCGCTGATCGACGGAAGTCCGACCTCGTCCCAGCCTTTGCCGACCGGGAAGCCGCCGTCGTCGAAATAACCGCCGGAGCCGGCCTGAGCGAGGCCGAGCAGCGGCACCGATTGTACCACCCGCGGCCGGTCGTGGATCAGTTGCACGAAGGTGTCGATCGCGGTGTTGGTCGCCTGCAGTGCCTTGGCGACCGATTCGGTCGATGGCCAGCGTTCGCGGCCGTCATTGGTGATCCGCTTCGACTTGTTGAAGGTGGTCGGATCGAGCCCGGATTTCTTGGCGAGCCCCGACGGCGAAAGGCCGGATCGTTCGGCCAGCCTGTCAAGGGCAGTCCAGATCTGATCGTGCGTCAGCATTTGCATCGGAGGCACCCAGATGCGCCGTCGCTCCGGCGCGCGGAAACGGACTTGATACTAGGAATTATTGCCTTAATTTTCGGCATTATGCAATCCCGTCCGGTGACAAAAGCGCGGCCTCTTGCAGAGCTCCGGAGCGGCCGATACGGTCGTGCCCAAGTTCGGCCGATGGCCGGGCGACCGAACGCGCGCGGATCGGCCATGCCGGATTCGACTTTGCGCTTCCGACGTGCGCAACTTATTGTTTCAGCGGATGTTTCGGTTGCCCGGAGATTGGCGGGACCGATCCTCGCCCGACCCTGAAACCAGCCGCAACGACGGGAAGCCGCGCCCTTGCGCACGATTTACAAGATCTGTGACGCCGCGGCCTGGCGAGATGCCGAGCGGGCCGGTCTGTACCGCGGCAGTGCCGACGATGCCCGCGACGGCTTCATCCATTTCTCGACGGCACCGCAACTCGCCGGCACCCTTGCCAAGCATTACGCCGGCAAGACCGGCTTGAAGCTGATTGCGGTCGATGCGGCGTCGCTCGGCGACGGGCTGCGGTGGGAGCCATCGCGCGGCGACGAGCTGTTTCCGCATCTCTATGGCGACCTGGTATTGTCGGCGGTGACCGGCGTGCAGGATCTCGTCACGCGCCCCGATGGCAGCCACGTCGTGCCGGAGCTCGCGTCGTGATCCGCGCGTTCGATGCCGTCTCGCTGCCGCTGCTGCGCTGGCTCGATCCGGAGGATGCGCACCGGCTGGCCATCCAGGGCCTGAAGCTGTGGCCGCCGGTCAAGCCGCGGCCCGACAATCCCAGGCTCGCGGTGCGCGCGTTCGGGCTGAATTTTCCCAATCCGGTCGGCATCGCCGCCGGCTTCGACAAGAACGCCGAAGCGCCGGATGCGCTGCTGCGGCTCGGCTTCGGCTTCGTCGAGGTCGGCACGGTGACGCCGAGGCCGCAGGCCGGCAATCCGCGGCCGCGCCTGTTCCGGCTGGAGCGCGACGAAGCGGTGATCAACCGCATGGGCTTCAACAACGACGGCGCCGAGGCGGTGCTGCGCCGGCTGGCGGCGCGCGCGCAATATGGCGGCATCGTCGGGGTCAATGTCGGCGCCAACAAGGACAGCGACGATCGCGTGGCGGACTACGTCAAGCTGATCGAGACCTTCGCGCCGCTGGCGAGTTACTTCACCGTCAACGTCTCGTCACCGAACACACCGGGCCTGCGCAATCTGCAGCAGGCCGCCGCGCTCGACGATCTTCTGGCGCGGGTGATCGACGCCCGCGAACGGGTTCGGGCGGCGGCGGGCGATACTCCGGTGCTCTTGAAGATCGCGCCCGATCTGTCGCTCAGTGAGCTCGACGACGTGGTCCACATCGCGCGGTCACGGCGCGTCGACGGCATGATCGTCGCCAACACCACGCTGTCCCGCTCGCCGACGCTGCGCGAGCGCAACCGCATCAACGAGCAGGGCGGGTTGTCGGGCCGGCCGCTGTTCCGGCTGTCGACCCGGATGGTGGCGGAGACTTACGTGCGCGCCGAGGGTGCATTCCCGCTGATCGGCGTCGGCGGCATCGATTCCGGAGGGGCGGCGCTGACCAAGATCCGCGCTGGCGCGACGCTGGTGCAGTTGTATTCGGCGCTGGTCTACAAGGGCCTCCGTCTGGTCGAGAACATCAAGGCCGATCTCGCCTCGACGCTGCTCCGCACCGGCCGCGAGTCGCTGGCCGAAATCGTCGGCGCCGACGCGCCGATGATCACTGCGGAAGAATGGCCGATCTGAACGGTCGACGTTCTGCTACTCACACCCCCCGTCATTCCGGGGCGCTCGCGCTAGCGAGCGAACCCGGAATCCCGCAGTTGCCTGGCCGAGAAGCTTGCCCCGCAGGCTCGCTGAAGTGCCCTGAATCTCCAGATTCCGGATCCGCTCGCTGGCGCGAGCGTCCGGGAATGACTCCCCACACAACACGACCGTTCATCCTGGGGTGCGCTTAGCGCGCGAGTCGTGGGTGTCATCCCGGCGCGCGCCACGGATCGTCGAGAGTTTCTACAGCGGCACGATCAGTCCGTCGCTCGCCGCCATGTGCGGGACGGTGTCGAGTCTGTGCAGCACCTCGTCGCCCATGTGGGTGAGGATCACGCGCTTCGGATTGATCTGCGGCAGGTGGGTTTCCAGCGCCTTCAGGCTGATGTGGTTCTTCACCGTGCGGTCGTAGGTGTAAGCCTCGCAGATGAACAGATCGGCGTCGTGCGCCGCTGCGACGAGCTGATCGGTCCATTGCGTGTCGCCGCTGTAGGCGAGGATGCGTCCTTCCGCTTCGATCCGGTAGGCGAAGAACGGCCCGCCGGAGTCGCCGTGGATCACTGGGAACGGCGTCACGGTCACGGCACCGAACTGCCGCTCCACTGCCGGTTCGAGTGTCAGCACCTGGAGGTCGAAGCTCGGCTTGGTCGCCGACGAGTGCTCGAACATCGCTTCCATCAGGCGTGTGAGACGGATGTCGATGCCTTGCGGGCCGGCGATCACCAGCGGTCGCTTGCGCTTCATGAACTTCGCGTCGAGCATCAGGAACGGCAGTCCGCCGAAATGATCGCCGTGGAAATGCGTGATCAGGATCAGATCGAGTTCTTCGCGCAAAATTCCGTAGCGCTTCAACGCCGGCAAAGAGGTGGCGCCGCAGTCGATCAGGAAGTTCACGGTCTGCCCGGAGACGTGAAAACAGGTATTGAGCCGGCCACCGGAGCCCAGCGCGTCGCCACAGCCGACAAATCGTACCTGCATTTCGCGTTCCGTCGATCTGGCTCAGATGCCGTTCCCTCAGCTCTAGGCCGTCTGTGCTCGGAACGTAACCCGTACCATCGCCGGATGCCGCGACCGTTGCGCGCAGGGACGCATCCCGGCCCCCGCGCGCAACGTTGCCGGCGTCGTTAAACCAGGGTGACCTTGCCGCTGGCGAGATCGTACACGCCGCCGACCACCCGCAGCTTCTTGCTGTTCACCATGTCGGCGAGAATCGGCTTCGACTCCTGCAACTGCCGGACATTGTAACGGACATTGGCGATCACGGCCTGATTGCGCAGATCGTCTTCCTTGGCCTTCAACACCGGCTCGATGCCGGGCTTCATGGCTCGCACGAGAGCGGCGATGTGGCCGGGCAGATCGTTGCCCTTCTGGAGTGCAGCGACCGTGGCGTTGACGGCGCCGCAATTGCTGTGGCCGAGCACCATGATCACCTTGGTGCCGAGCACGGCTGCGCCGTATTCGAGGCTGGCGAGGCCGTCCGGCGTGACGAAATTGCCGGCGACGCGGACTACGAACAGGTTGCCGGGGCCCTGGTCGAACGCCAACTCCGGTGCGATGCGGGAGTCGGCGCAGCCGAGAATAGCGGCGAACGGCGCCTGGCTCTGCGCCCGCGCGGCGCGGCCCGCGGAGAAATCACGCTCCCGCATCTGGCCGGCGATGTAGCGCTCATTGCCCTGCATCAGCTTGTCGAGTGCGGCGTCGGGCGTATCGCTCGCCTGGGTTTGCGCGCTCGCGGCGAAGGGCAGCGTTGAGGCCGCGAGCAGTCCCAGTCCGCCCGCCATCAGATGGCGCCGCGACACACCGCTCAAACACGTCTGGCACATTCCGTCTCTCCCTGATTCGATTCTATTCTATGGAGAATGGTATTTGTGGAGCGGCGAGATGCGAAGTGTAAATCTTCTGCGCGTGATGCGGGTATCAACGGAGCGATAATTCGCAGTGCGAGATTTGAAGAAAACTCAATGTGTCGCCGGAAACGAGCCGCGCACCATCGCCGGATAACGCAGCGCCTGCAGACCGCCGCGCCAGACGTAATGCAGCAGCAGTGCGATCCACAGTCCGGTGTTGCCGAGCGGGCGAAGCGCGAACCACGACGCCAGGAACAGCAGCAGCGACAGCAGCATCAGATTGCGCATCTCGCGCGCCCAGGTGGCGCCGATGAATACGCCGTCATAGGCGAATGCGAATACGCCGAGTATCGGCGCCAGCGTCACCAGCCACAGATAGTTCCGGGCGGAACGGCGCAGCTCGTCGTTCGAAGTGATGAAATCGATCAGCGCCGGGCCGGCCAATGCGTAGATCGCACTCACCGCCAGTGCGAAGCCGAAGCCGCACAGGATCACCAGCCGCGTCGCCTTGACGAATCCGGAACGGTCGCGCGCGCCGAGGGTGCGGCCGCAGAGCTGTTCGGCGGCATTGGCCAGCCCGTCGAGAAAGAACGCGCTGATCATCAGGAAGTTGTTGAGCACCGCATTGGTGGCGAGCACGATGTCGCCGCCGCGCGCGCCCTGTGCGGTGAAGAACAGGAACACCGCGATCAGCGCGGCGGTGCGGATCATGATGTCGCGATTGACGTCGAACATCCGCCGCAGACGGTGCGGATCGAACAGCATCGCCCGGGACACGTTGAACAGGCCACGGCCGCGCGAGGCCGCGATCGCGAGCCCGATCAATAGGCCCGAACCTTCCGCGATCACAGCGGCGATCGCGGCGCCGGCAATGCCGAAGTCGAACCACAGCACCAGCGTCATTGTGGCGGCGATGTTGATCAGGTTGATGGCGATCTGCACCGCGAGCGCCAGCATGGCGCGCGCCTGGCCTACCAGCCAGCCGAGCACCGCGAAATTCGCCAGCACCAGCGGCGCCGACCAGATCCGGATCGAGAAGTAGGTCTTGGCGGCGGCGCTGACCGCATCGCTGCCGCCCATCGCGCCGATCAGGACCGCGGCGAGCGGCGCCTGCAGGGCGATCAGCGCTACGCCGATTCCGGCGGCGACCAGCAGGCCGCGCAGCAGATGCGCCGGCACTTCGCGCGCCTCGCCGGCGCCGAGCGCCTGCGCCGTGAAGGCCAGCGTACTCATCCGCAGAAAGCCGAACAGCCAGAACAGGCAGTCGAACAGCACCGAGGCCATCGACACGCCGCCGAGCAGCGTCGCCTCGCCGAGCCGGCCGATCGCAGTGGTGGCGACGACGCCGAGCAGCGGCGTGGTCAGGTTGGCGACCATCGCCGGGCCGGCGATGGCGAACACCTGCCGGATGGTTACGGGCGAATTCGCGGATTCCACGGTAGGGCGTGTCGCGGCGGTTCAGCGTCCGCGCGGGGTGCTGAACAGTCGGCTGAGCAGCCAGATCGGGATCACGATCACCGCACCGAGCAGGAAGTAACGCCACAGCCCGCTGATCGCGTCGAAGCCGAGGTCCCAGATCCGTTCGAACATCAGACGAATGCTGACGAGGATGTTCCATGGATCGAGTCCGATCGCCGCCAGCACCACGCCGACGAGGACCGACATCAGGATCAGGCGAAATGCCACGGCCATCGGCGAGCCGCCGAGAAAGCGGGTCATTCTGTCGTCATTGGCCGGCAGATCCCGGATGTCGTCTCGCATCGTCATGGTCCTCGCGCGCGTGGCTTGCGCATCATATTCGGTGCAGGGCAGATGGGAAACCGGTGCCGTGCCGTCAATGCTTGCGCCCGGCGACCGTCGGCGGATTCACGGTTTCCGCCTTCAGCATCCGCTCCAGCGTCTCCAGTCGGTCGGCATCCTTCGGCGGTTTGTCCCAGCGCAGCCGGCTGATCCGCGGAAACCGCATCGCCACGCCGGATTTGTGGCGCGGCGACCGCTGCAGCCCTTCGAACGCGACTTCCAGCACCAGGCCTTTGTCGGGCTCGTGCACGACGTGGCGGACCGGGCCGAATTTCTCGGTTGTGTTGCGACGGACGAAGCGGTCGATCTGCAGCAGCTCTTCGTCGGTGAAGCCGAAATACGCCTTGCCGACCGGGACGAGCTGATCGCCGCCGTCGCCGTCGGTCCAGACCCCGAACGTGTAGTCGGAATAATACGACGAGCGCTTGCCATGGCCGCGCTGTGCATACATCAGCACCGCGTCGATGATGTGCGGGTCGTGCTTCCACTTCCACCACTGGCCCTTGGGTCGGCCGGGCAGATACAGCGCGTCGCGCCGCTTCAGCATTACGCCTTCGACCGCGTCGGCATCCGGCCCGGCGCCGGCGGCCCCCGGATCGCGCCGCGCGGCGCGGAGGCCCTCCCAATCGTCGAAGGCGACGACCGGCGACAGATCGACCTTGGCATCGTCGAGCCGGGTGATGAAGGCCTCCAGCCGACTTCGGCGCTCGGCGAACGGCAGAGTCCGCAAATCCTCGTCGCCGTCGCCGAGCAGGTCGTAGGCGCGCAGATGGATCGGATAGTCCTTGGTCAGCTTCGGAGTCACCGATTTGCGGTTCAGCCGCTGCTGCAGCACGTTGAACGACTGCACGCGATGATCGCGCAGCACCAGGAGCTCGCCGTCGATCGCGCCGGGAAGGCGCAGCGACGGCAACAGATCGGGGAAGCTCATGGTGATGTCTTCGCCGCTGCGCGAATAGAGTCGCGCAACGCCGTCGCCCTGCTCATTGAGGCCGCTGACTGCCTGGACACGGATGCCGTCCCATTTCCATTCGGCGATGTAGTCGGCCGGATTCATGGCTGCAAAGTCGGTGTCTTCGATCGCGTGCGCCAGCATCACCGGGCGGAACGGCGCCGGATCGCGATTGACCGGTTGCGGGCCGCGGCCTTCGAGCCAGGCGAACAGGTCGCCATACGGTGGCTCGAGGCCTGGCCACACCAACTCGACTTCGTGCGGATCCTGATCGCCGAGCGCCGCTGCGGCAGTCTTGGCGAGCCGCGCCGACACGCCGATCCGCAAGGCGCCGGTTACCAGCTTGAGCAGCGCCCAGCGCCCGGTCTCGTCGAGCTCATCGAGCCAGCGCGCCAACTGCGCCGGCAGCTCCGCCTTGCCGAGACTGTGCAGCGTGGTGACGATCTCGGTGAGCGTGGGAGGAGGAGGGTTGTTGTGGCCTGGGGTCGTTGCCGCGCTGAGTTCAGAATCACTGCCCTCTCCCGCTGCAGGGCGAGCCCCCTCTCCCGCTTGCGGGAGAGGGTTGGGGTGAGGGCGCCCCGAGGCGAGGCTCCCGTTGTGGACCCCCACCCCCGACCCCTCCCCGCAAGGGGGAGGGGAGTTGCGCTGTGCATGGGGCGAGGGCCACATCAGCGCCACCGTCTCGGACAGGTCGCCGACGTAGTCGTAGGACAGGCCGAACAGCACCGGGTCGGTGCGTTCGGCGATCAGGGCGCGGATCAGGCCGGGCTTGGCGTGGCGGAACGACAGCGCGCCGGTCAGCGCCGCCAGCGCCCAGCCGCGATCCGGATCCTGGACCTCGCGGAAGTAATGGTTGATCAGCCGCAGCTTGTTGGTGCGGCCCGGTTCGTAGCCGAGGCGGTCGAGTAGTTCGGCGAAGCGATTCATGCCTCTGCGGCCTCGCTGTCGCTTGCCGGCATGCCGACGTCTTCATCTTCGTCGCCATAGCCGACCAGATCGAGCGGCCGTGCGGCGAGGCCCTTGGTCTGGCACCAATGCACCAGCGCGTCTTCCTGGCCGTGAGTGACCCAGACTTCGCCGGCGCCGGTGGCGGCGATGGTCGCGGTGAGACCGTCCCAATCGGCGTGGTCGGAAATCACCAGCGGCAGTTCGACGCCGCGCTGGCGGGCGCGGGCGCGGACCCGCATCCACCCCGAGGCAAATGCGGTGAGCGGATCGGGGAAGCGGCGGGTCCACAGATCCGAGGTCGCCGACGGCGGCGCCAGCGTGATTGTGCCGGCGAGCGTGGCTTTCTTGACGTCCTTCACGGCACGCAGTTCGCCGAGCGGCACGCCCTGCTCCGCATAGTAGTGCGTGATCTTCTCCATCGCGCCGTGCAGATAGATCGGTGCGTCGTAGCCGGCCTGCCGGATCAGCGCGATCACCCGCTGGGCCTTGCCGAGCGAATAGGCGCCGACCAGATGCGCCCGCTCCGGAAACAGTCTGACCGAGTCGAGCAGCTTTCCAACTTCACCCGCCGCGTCCGGATGGCGGAACACCGGCAGGCCGAACGTCGCCTCGGTGATGAAGACGTCGCACGATACGATCTCGAACGGCGTGCAGGTCGGGTCGGGCGCGTCCTTGTAGTCGCCGGAGGCGACGATGCGGATGTCGCCGGCTTCGACCGAGACCTGGGCGGAGCCGAGCACATGGCCGGCCGGATGGAACGAGACCGTGGTGTCACCGAGCCGGATGGTCTCGCCATACGACACCGCTTGGGTCGAGCCGGCGAAGTTGTCGCCGTAACGCAGCCGCATCAGGTCGAGCGTGGGTTGGGTCGCCAGCACGGCGCCGTGGCCGGCGCGGGCATGGTCGGAATGGCCATGAGTGATGACAGCGCGTTCGACCGGCCGCACCGGATCGATGTGGAAGCCGCCCGGCTTGCAGCACAAGCCGGCTGCGGTCGGCATCAGGATGTCGTGCGGACGCATCCGTTCAATATAGGGCAGGCTGGATCGCAATCGAGTCCCGGTCGCCCTGGTTCCGCGCAAACAAAAACCCCGGCCGAAAGGCCGGGGTTTGGTGTCCGTCGCTGCGATGCGAAGATCAGTACTTCGCGACCACCGGCTGATTGAAGTGATAGTTGATGCCGGTGCGCAGCATATGCTCGGTGACCTTGGATGTGCTGCGCAGGGTGCCACCGAAGAACGAATCGTCGCTCTTGCCGAGGTCGACATAGAGATATTCGGTCTTCGAGGTCCAGTTCGGGCCGAGCAGGCCAAACAGGCTGAACGGGGTCTCGATGCCGCCGCCAACCGCGTAGCCGCTGCGGGTGCGGCTCACAGTGTCGCTGACGGTCGGCGTCGTGATGTTGGTCTTGACGTTGCCGTAAGCGTAACCGCCGGTGACATAGAACAACGTCGAGCCGAGCGAGTAGCCGACGCGAGCGCGGGCGGTGCCGAACCACGGAAGCTTCTGGTTGTACATCAGGTTCGAACCGAGCACCGCGGAGCGGTCGTCCTTCTGGGTCGAGCCCTGGAAGTCGGCTTCGGCGCCGAACACCCAGTTTGCGGCCTGCCAATTGTAGCCGATCTGGCCGCCGCCGACGTAGCCGTCGGGCGACAGGCTGAACTGCTCGGTGAGGCCGAAGATTGACGCGGTCGAATTGTTGCGGCCAAGCGCGCCGCCAAAGTTACCGCCGATGTACAGGCCGGCCCAGTTCGCGGGCGGCGGCGTGACGTACATGCCGTTGCCGCCAATGCGGTAGTTCAGACCGACGCGGAAAATGCTCTCACGAACTTCGGTTCGCAGGCTCTGATTGCCGAAGAAGTCGGTCTGGTTGCCGAGGTCGAGATACAGATACTCGATCTTGCCGGTCCAGTTGCCGCCCAGCGCCGCTTCAACACCCGAGCCGATCACCCAGCCGGAGCGAGTCTTGCTGCTGTCGAACGCCACCAAGCCACCCTCGGTGACAGTGGTTTTGACGTTCCCGACCGCGTAACCGCCGGTGAAGTAGGCGACCGCCGGGCCGCGCACGAGGCCGACGCGGCCACGCACGGTGCTGAACCAATCGAGCTTCTGATTGTAGTTCACCAAGCCGGCCAAGCTGTTCAGCGTGGTTCCGCCATCACTCACGCCGCTGCCTTGGATGTCGGCTTCGACGCCGATCAGCATTGGGCCGAACATCGACCCGAACTGCCAGTTGTAACCGATCTGACCACCGCCGATCGCGCCCTGCGGCTGCAGATAGGTGGTGTTGAATGTGCCGCCGCCCGGGAAAGCATGCGCCGTGAGATTGCGGCCGACGCCGACGCCGACGTTGGCGCCGATGTAGAAGCCCGTCCAGTCGTAGACGGCGGCAACCGGGGCCTTCAGGTACGGAGCCTTGACGGCGAGATCGGCCGCTTGGGCGCTGACGGCGGCGGTGCTGGCCAGTACGACACCGGCAAAAATTCGCTTCATGGACGGAAATCCCCTCTTCGACTTGCCCGGAGATTAAAGTCGCGGTGCCGAGTCGTCTGTACCCGCGCGGCCACACCCTCCGAAAATCGCAGGTAAACAATTGATTGACGCAGGGAATTCCCGGTCCCCTGGGTTCCAGGTGCGGCGTCTCGTCGCGAGCCGATAACCCACGTCGCGGCAAGATCTGCACGCTTTGCGTGTTTGTCTAGATCTTTCAATCTTTTGGATGGTTGCGGTCCCCGGCCCTTGCACCGAGGATGCCCCGCCGCAGAAGCGAACCACGCCGCGGCCGAACGAGAACCGGACCTTCGATCCGGCACCAGGGGAGAGAGACTCGATGAAATCAAACTACAATTCCGTCCTTGCGTCCGCGGCCGCAATTGTGGCGGCGACGCTGGCCATCGGCACCGCGACGGCGGCCGACAAAAAATACGACCCCGGCGCCAGCGACACGGAGATCAGGATCGGCCAGACGGTTCCGCATTCCGGTCCCGGTTCGCTCTATGGCGTGCTGGGACGCGTCGGCGAGGCCTACTTCCAGATGCTGAACGAGAAGGGCGGCATCAACGGCCGCAAGGTCAAGTTCATCACCCTGGACGACTCCTACAGCGCGCCGAAGGCGGTCGAGGCGACCCGCCGGCTGGTCGAGCAGGAAGAGGTGCTGGCGCTGTATGGCTCGCTCGGCACCGCGCCCCAGACCGCGGTCCACAAGTATCTGAATTCCAAGAAGGTTCCGCAGCTTCTGCTGAATACCGGGGCGTCCAAATGGAACGACCCGAAGCACTTCAAATGGACCATGGCGGGCCTGCCGCTGTATCCGACCGAGGCGCGCATCCTGGCCAAGCACGTCATTGCGGTGAAGCCGGATGCCAAGGTGGCAATCCTGTACCAGAACGACGATTTCGGCCGCGACTTCCTGGGGCCGTTCAAGAAGGTGCTGGAGGAAGCCGGCGGCAAGGCCAAGGTGGTGGCCGAGGCGAGCTACGATCTGACCGAGCCGACGATCGATTCGCAGATCATCAATCTGTCGAAGTCCGGCGCCGACGTGTTCTTCAACATCACCACCGGCAAGGCGACGTCTCAGTCGATCCGCAAGATCTCCGAAATCGGCTGGAAGCCGCTGCACCTGCTGTCGGCGGGCTCGACCGGCCGCTCCATCCTCAATGCGGCCGGGCTCGACAACGCCAAGGGCATCGTGGCGGTCCGCTATTCGAAGGAAGTCGGTGTGCCGCGGTTCGAGAACGATCCGGACGTCAAGGCGTTCGAGGAATTGCGTGCCAAGTACCTGCCCAACGTCGACAAGGACAACACCATTGCTTACGCCGGCTACGGTCAGGCCGTGACGATGGCCGAGATCCTGCGCCGCTGCGGCGACAACCTGACCCGCGAGAACGTGCTGAAGCAGGCCGCCTCGCTGAAGGGCTTCCACTCTCCCTATTTCCTCGACGGCATCGATTACAGCTACACGCCGGACGACTACACCCCGATGAAGACGCTCTACATCGCGACCTTCAACGGCACCGACTGGGACATCTCGGACAAGCCGTTCACGGAGTAATCCCGCGCGATCGAGCGAAGTTCTTCTCCCGGGCGGCGTTGTGAGCGGCCTCGAGACGTGATGTGTTAGGCTCGGACTCGTCGCGCCGGTGGGACCAACCCCGCCGGCGTGACGAAGCCGGAGCACCTGCCGAGGACATGCCGCCGTAGAAGCGAGCAGCCGCGGTCAAACGAGACCGGACGCGACAGCGAGCCGGCATATCAGGAGGAAACCGCATGAATCCACGCTCGAAATCCGTCCTTGCGTCATCAGCCGTGTTGAGCGCGCTGCTGCTCGCCGCCACCCCGTCGGTCGCGGCCGAGAAGAAATACGATCCCGACGCCAGCGACACCGAGATCAAGATCGGCCAGACGGTGCCGCATTCGGGCCCCGGTTCGCTGTACGGTGTGCTCGGCCGGGTCGGCGAAGCCTATTTCGAGATGCTGAACGAGAAGGGCGGCATCAACGGCCGCAAGGTCAGGTTCTTCACCAAGGACGACGCCTACAGCGCGCCGAAGGCGGTGGAAGCGACCCGTCAGCTCGTCGAGCAGGAGGAAGTGCTGGCGCTGTACGGCTCGCTCGGCACCGCGCCGCAGACCGCCGTGCACAAATATCTCAATTCCAAAGGCGTGCCGCAGCTATTGCTGAACACCGGCGCCTCGAAGTGGAACGATCCGAAGCACTTCAAATGGACCCTCGCGGGCCTGCCGCTGTACCCGACCGAGGCGCGGATCCTCGCCAAATACGTACTCAGCGTAAAGCCCGACGCCAAGGTCGCGATCCTGTACCAGAACGACGATTTCGGCCGCGACTTCCTCGGCCCGTTCAAGAAGGTGCTGGAAGACGCCGGCGGCAAGGCCAAGGTGGTGGCCGAGGCGAGCTACGACCTGACCGATCCGACGATCGATTCCCAGCTCATCAACCTGTCGAAGTCCGGCGCCGACGTATTCTACAACATCACCACCGGCAAGGCGACGTCGCAGTCGATCCGCAAGGTCGCCGAGCTCGGCTGGAAGCCGCTGCAACTGCTGTCTGCGGGCTCCACAGGCCGCTCGATCCTGCACGCCGCCGGCTTCGACAACGCCAAGGGCATCGTGGCGATTTCCTACGTCAAGGACATCGGATCGCCGAAATACGCCAACGATCCGGATGTGAAGGCGTTCGAAGCGCTGCGCGAGAAGTATCTGCCGAATGTCGCGGCGGACAATTCGATCGCGTTCGCCGGTTACGGCCAGGCCGCCGCGATGGCGGAAATCCTGCGCCGCTGCGGCGACAACCTCACGCGTGCGAACGTCCTCAAGCAAGCCTCGATGCTCGGCGGCTTCCGCGCGCCGCACATGTTGGACGACGTCAGCTACTCCTACACGCCGACCGACTACACCTCGATCAAGACGCTGCACACGATGGAGTTCGACGGCAAGGAATGGCAGATCTCGGAGAAGGCGGTCACCGAGTGACCTGCGACTGAGAGCCTTCCGTCCCGTAACGCCCGCCTTCTGGCGGGCGTTTTGCGTTTCCGGCGGCGCCATCTCGACCCGCGCCTCGGCAATGCCTACCTTGACGGCGTGAGTCTCGCCGAACCCGTCGCCGATTCCGGCCTGTTGCCCGAGCTGTTCCGGCGCTGGTTCGCCGCGCGCGGCTGGGCGCCGCGCGACCATCAATTGGCGCTGCTGGAAAAAGCCCACGCGCAGCGCTCGGCGCTGCTGATCGCGCCGACCGGCGCGGGCAAGACGCTGGCCGGGTTCCTGCCGTCGCTGGTGGAGCTGAGCACTGCGTCGCGGCTTAACCTCTCCCCGCTTGCGGGGAGAGGTCGACTGGCCGGCACAGCCGGTCAGTCGGGTGAGGGGGCTGATGAGCCTTCACTTGTCGACGCGGCGCGTGCTGCCGAGACGCCCCCGCATCCGGCGCGCCAAGCTGCGCTTGCCGCGCCACCTTCTCCCCGCATGCGGGGAGAAGGAACAAGAGCCCAGCGCGGTGGCCTCCACACCCTCTACATCTCGCCGCTCAAGGCGCTCGCGGTCGATATCGCCCGCAATCTCGAAACGCCGATCGCGCAGATGAAGCTGCCGATCCGGGTCGAAACCCGCACCGGCGACACCCCGGTGTCGCGGCGGACGCGGCAGCGGCGCAATCCGCCGGACATTTTGCTCACCACGCCGGAGCAGCTTGCGCTGTTGCTCGCCTCCGACGACGCGCCGTATCTGTTCGGCACCCTGCGGCGGATCGTGCTCGACGAGCTGCATGCGCTGGTGACGTCCAAGCGCGGCGATCTGCTGTCGCTCGGCCTCGCCCGGCTATGGCGGATCGCGCCGCAGCTCCGCGCCATTGGCCTGTCGGCGACGGTTGCCGATCCCGAAGAGCTGGCGCGATTTCTGGTGCCGCAGCCCTTTGTCCCCTCTCCCCTTGTGGGAGAGGGAGAACAGGCCGACATCGTGGTCGCCGGTGGTGCCGCGCCGCCGATCGTCGAGATGCTCGATACCCGCGAGCGGCTGCCCTGGGCCGGGCATTCGGCGCGTCACGCGCTGCCCGAAATCTACGATCTGATCAAAGCCAACAAAACCACGCTGGTGTTCGTCAACACCCGCAGCCAGGCCGAGATGCTGTTTCAGGAGCTGTGGCGGATCAACGACGACAACCTGGCGATCGCGCTGCATCACGGCTCGCTCGACGTCGGCCAGCGCCGCAAGGTCGAAGACGCGATGGCAGCAGGCAAGTTGCGCGGCGTCGTGTGCACCTCGTCGCTCGACCTCGGCGTGGACTGGGGCGATGTCGATTTGGTCGTGAATGTCGGCGCGCCCAAGGGCTCATCGCGGCTGATGCAGCGGATCGGCCGTGCCAACCACCGCATCGACGAAGCCTCGCGCGCGGTGCTGGTGCCGGCCAATCGCTTCGAAGTGCTGGAATGCGCAGCCGCCATCGACGCGGTTGCCGAAAACGCGCAGGACACCCCGCCGCAGCGCAAGGGCGCGCTCGACGTGTTGGCGCAGCACATTCTCGGCTGTGCCTGCGGCGAGCCCTTCTTGGCCGATGATTTATACGAGGAGATCCGCAGCGCCGCGCCCTATGCGGATCTGTCGCGCGCCGATTTCGACGACACGCTCGATTTTGTCGCCAGCGGCGGCTACGCGCTGAAGAGCTACGAACGCTTTGCGAAGATCAAGCAGGACAAGCAAGGCCGTTGGCGCGTCGCCAATCCGAAAGTGCGCCAGAGTTATCGCCTCAACGTCGGCACCATCGTCGAAGAGTCGATGCTGAAAGTGAAGCTGGTGCGCTCGTCGCGCGCCAAGGGCAGCGGTTCGACCGGCGCGATTGCGCGTGGCGGCCGGATGCTCGGACAGATCGAGGAGTACTTCATCGAGGGACTGACGCCGGGCGACACTTTCGTGTTCGGCGGCGAGGTGGTGCGCTACGAGGCGCTGATGGAGGACCAGGTCTACGTCTCGCGCGTCCACGACAAGGACGCCCGGGTGCCGTCCTATATCGGCGGCAAATTTCCGCTGTCGACGTATCTTGCCGAGCGCGTTCGCGGTCTGCTCGATAATCAGAAGGCTTGGAAGGGGCTCCCCGATCAAGTCCGCGACTGGCTGACGCTGCAGAGCAAAGCCTCGCGCGTGCCCGCGCGGCGCGAGCTGGTGATCGAGACGTTTCCACGCGCCGCCAAATACTATCTCGTGTGCTACCCGTTCGAGGGGCGGCTGGCGCATCAGACGCTCGGCATGCTGCTGACGCGCAGGCTGGAACGTGCCCGCGCCCGGCCGCTCGGTTTCGTCGCCAACGAATATGCGCTGGCAGTTTGGGGACTCGGCGACATGTCGCAGATGATCCGTCAGGGCCGGCTCGATCTCGGCGCGCTGTTCGACCCCGACATGCTCGGCGACGATCTGGAAGCCTGGCTCGCGGAGTCGGCGCTGATGAAGCGCACCTTCCGTAATTGTGCGATCATCTCCGGGCTGATCGCGCGACGGTTCGCCGGTGAAGAGAAGTCGCGGCGCCAGGTGCTGTTCTCGACTGATTTGGTCTACGATGTGCTCAATAAGCACCAGCCCGATCATGTGCTCTTGCGCGCCGCCCGCGCCGACGCCGCCACCGGCCTGCTCGATCTGCGCCGGCTCAGTGATATGCTGATGCGAATCAACGGGCGCATCGTCCACAAGGAACTCGACCGGGTGTCGCCGCTGGCGGTGCCGGTGATGCTGGAAATCGGCCGCGAAGCCGTGTACGGCGAGGCCTCCGATGCCCTGCTCGCCGAAGCCGCCGACGAACTGGTGCGCGAGGCGATGGGATCCACGTAGGATGGGTTGAGCGAAGCGAAACCCATCAGACGCGCGCATTGAATCGATGGGTTTCGCTTCGCTCAACCCATCCTACGGGTGGATTGTTTTGCTGGCCGGCCGCACTCTCTACGAACCCGATCCCGCACCGGTCGTCACCATCGCCGGCGTGACCTTGGTCGCCGATCTGGCGGGTGCGCTGTATTGGGAAGACGAGCGGCTGCTGGTCGTCTCCGACCTGCATCTGGAAAAGGGCTCCAGCTTCGCGATGCGCGGGGTACTGCTGCCGCCTTACGACACAGTGGCGACGCTCGGCCGGCTAGGGGCGGTGATCGCGCGGTTCGATCCGAAGCTGGTGATCGCGCTCGGCGACAGCTTCCATGACCGCGACGCGCATGATCGGCTGTCCGACGCCAATCGCGCGATCCTCGGCGCACTGCAGGCGCGGCGCGACTGGATCTGGATCGCCGGCAATCACGACCCGGAGCTGCCGTGCAATCTCGGCGGCAGCGTCGCCCGCGAAGTTGCGATCGGCGCGGTCGCGTTCCGTCACGAGCCGACTGGCGCCTGCGGCGAGATCGCCGGCCATCTGCATCCCAAGGCACGGGTCAGCCGCCGCGGCCGCAGCATCGAGCGGCGCTGCTTTGCAGGTGACGGCATGCGCGTGGTGATGCCGGCATTCGGCGCCTATACGGGCGGCCTCAACATTCGCGATGCCGCGTTCGCTCGGCTGTTCGGCGGCGCCGCCTTTACCGCCCATGTGCTCGGCGACAACCGCCTCCACGCCATCGCCGCTACGCGCTGCTGCTGATCCCAGAACTATCTACGAGTCATTCCGGGGCGCTCGCAAAGCGAGCGAACCCGGAATCTCGACGGCTGCGATGTTGGGCGAGATTCCGGGTTCGCGCTACGCGCGCCCCGGAATGACCCGCTGAGAGGTCGACACGATTGACGGGCCTCAAGCCGCAGAATGTCTCACGCCGCCTTGGCGTGAAGCTGGTCGCAGAATTCGGCCAGCGTTTCGGCGAGGCGCAGCGTCGCCGGGCTGGCGTGCGGGGCGGCGATCAGGGCCAGTTCGGTGCGCTCGATCGGCGGAAAGCCGTCGCGCGCGGTGAGCTTGCGGTGATCGGCTTGGATCGAGATTTCCGACAGGATCGACAGGCCGAGCCCGGCGGCGACCGCCGCCTGAATGCCGGCGAGATTCGAACTGCTGTACGCCATGTGCCAGCGCCGCCCGGTGGCTTCGATCGCATGGATCGCGCGGGTGCGATACAGGCAGCCGCCGGGGAAGAAGATCAGCGGCAGGCTGTCGGCCTTGGCGTTGCAGGGGTGGTTCTTGCTGTTCACCCAATACACCCGCTCCGGCCACACCGCGATCGCGTCGGAGCCGCCGGCTTCACGCTTGAACAGCACGAGATCGAGATCGCCGCGTGCGAGATCGCGCTTCAGATTCAGGCTCTGGTCGGCGCGGACATCGAGCCGCAGACCGGGCCGCGCGCGCGAAAAGCTGCCGAGCAGCCGCGGCAGCCGGTACAGCGCGAAGTCTTCCGGAATCCCGAGTCGTACCGCGCCCTCGGTGCTCGGCCGGCCCACCACGTCGCGTGCCTCTTCGGCGAGTGCAAGCAGGCGCCGTGCGTAGGACAGCAGCCGCTCGCCTGCCTCGGTCGGCAGCACATCCTTGCCGCTGCGGTCGAGGAGTTGCTGGCCGAGGTCGTCCTCGAGCCGCTTGATCTGCTGACTGACGGTCGACTGGGTCCGGTGCACGCGTTCGCCGGCGCGGGTGAAGCCGCCGGCCTCCACGACCGAGACGAAGCTGCGCAGCAATTCGAGGTCGAGCATTGCAGGGGTGCCATTTGAGAATCCACTGACGTTGATCTTATCATTTAATTTCCCGATGACAACGCGAGCGCCTAGACCGGAGAGGTCTTCAGGAGGCCACCGATGTCACTCGCGCCCACCACCTCGCTCGCGACCGCCGGATTCAATACCCGCCCGCTGCAGATCGCGCTGTTCTGCGCGCTGTGGAGCTTCGCCTTTGTGGCCGGCAAGGCTGGTGTCGCCGATTGTCCGCCGCTGATCCTGCTGGCAGGACGGTTCACGCTCGCCGGCGTGCTGATTCTCGGACTGTCCGTGCTGATGCGGGAGCACTGGAATTTGCGCCCGCGTGACGTCGCGCTGTGCGCGCTGCTCGGCATCATCAACAACGCGCTGTATCTCGGCCTCGGCTATGTCGGCCTGCAGACCGTCTCGGCCGGCATCGGCGGACTGATCGTCAGCGCCAATCCGGTGTTCACCGCAGTGCTGGCGGCGCTGGTGCTGCACGAGGCATTGACCTGGCGGAAGGTCGCCGGCCTGGTGCTCGGCGTCGCCGGCGTCGCGTTCATCGTCTGGCACCGCATCGCGATCGGCACCGAGGCGTGGCACGGCATTGGCTTCACGCTGGCCTCGCTGGCGTCGATTGTCGCCGGCACCATTTTGTTCAAGCGCCTGGCGCCGCACGGCAGCCTGTGGATCGGCAACGGCATTCAGAATCTCGCCGCGGGACTGGTGCTGACGCCGCTCGCGTTCTCGCTGTCGAGCGTCGGCGACATCGTGCCGAGCTGGCGGCTTGCAGGCGCCTTCGCGTTCCTGGTGCTCGGCGGTTCGATCGTCGCCTATTGGTTGTGGTTCCGACTGCTGACTCTGTACGGCGCGACCGCCGCCAGCGCCTGGCACTTCGTCATGCCGCCGCTGGCGATGCTGTTTGCCTGGCTGGTGCTCGGTGAATCGATCGACCTCCGAGATCTGTTCGGCGTGATCCCGGTCGCGATCGGCATCTATCTGGTGACACGTCCGGCCAAGAGAGTTGTGCCGGCGGCGTGATCGGGCGGCTCGTTCCGCTACCGGAACCGGCCGGCCTCGGCTACGTTGTGGTCGAGATCGGCGAGCCGGGGACCCAGTGTGAAGAACAACGCCAAAGGCGATGCCGAACATCCCGATTTCATCACGCCTGCGAGCGGCGACGTCCCCAAGGTCCAGCGGCTCGAGAGCTTCCGGCTCCGCGGCTTCTTCAAGACGCTCGGGCCCGGCCTGATCACCGGCGCCTCCGACGACGATCCTTCCGGCATCGGCACTTACAGCCAGGCGGGCGCACAGCTCGGCTACGGCATCAGTTGGACGATGCTGCTGACCTTCCCGCTGATGGTGGCGATCCAGGAAATCTCCGGCCGGGTCGGCCGCGTCACCGGCCACGGCATCGCCGGCAACGTCTGCCGGCACTATTCCGGCAAACTGCTGGCGGCGATCGTCGTGCTGCTGTTCACCGCCAACACCATCAACATCGCCGCCGACCTCGCCGCCATGGCCGACGCCACCAAGCTGCTGATCGGCGGCCACCCGCTGCTCTACGTGGTGGCGTTCGGCGCGATCTCGGTGCTGGCGCAGATCTTCTTCGACTACAAGCGCTACGTGGCTGTTCTGAAATGGCTGACGCTGTGCCTGTTCGCCTATGTCGGTGCGCTGGCCGTGGCGAAGGTGGACTGGCCGCAGGCTGCGGCCGGCGTGCTGATCCCCCAGCTCACCTGGAGCAGCGCTTATCTCACCACCATCGTGGCCATCCTCGGCACCACGATCTCGCCCTATCTGTTCTTCTGGCAGGCCTCGCAGGAGGCCGAGGACGAGCGGATCGATCCGCACAAGAAGCCGCTGACGAAATCGCCGCAGGATGCGCCGCGGGAATTCCAGCGCATCCGCGCCGATACCATCGTCGGCATGGCGTTCTCGAATTTGATCGCGCTGGCGATCATCATCACGGCGGCTGCGACCCTGCACGCCAGCGGCCGGACCGACATCGAGACCTCGGCACAGGCCGCCGAGGCGCTGAAGCCGATCGCCGGCCCGTTCGCGGAATGGATCTTCGCACTCGGCATCGTCGGCACCGGCCTTTTGGCGATTCCGGTGCTGGCGGGCTCGGCGGCCTATGCGGTCGGCGAGGGGCGGCGCTGGCCGGTCGGCTTGGCGCGCAAGCCGAAGCAGGCGGTGGCGTTCTACAGCGTGCTGGCGCTGTCGGCCGTGCTCGGCATCATCATCAATTTCGCGCCGATCAATCCGATCTCGGCGCTGTATTGGAGCGCGGTGATCAACGGCGTGCTCGCGGTGCCGGTGATGGTGCTGTTGATGCTGATCGCCCGGCGCCGCGACGTGATGCACCGCTTCACCGTGCGCGGCCCGCTGTATTGGCTCGGCTGGCTGTCGACCGCGGCGATGGGGCTCAGCGTCATCGCGATGGCGGTGGGGTATTTGCTTTAACTGGCCCCACACGCCGTCATTCCGGGTTCGCTCGCTGCGCGAGCGCCCCGGAATGACGGGGGCGCGTTAGTCCCTTCGGAACACGACCGATGCCATCCAGCCGGTCGCAAGCGCCATCAGCGCTGTGACCAGGCCGTAGATGATGCCGTGCTGGCGTGCCGCGGTGGCGACGAACTGTTCGAAGCCGATCTTGGCGATTTCGAACGAGGTGTCGGTCTCGGTCAGCAATTCGCCGGCGGCAAATAGCTTGATCGAGATGTCGTAGCTGCCGATCGGGACTTCGGCCGGCAGCGGAATTCCGGTGCGGAACAGCGTCGGGGTGAGGAATTTCACCGCCGCGGCGTCCTCGCGATACAGCTTGCGGTCTTCCAGCAGCCGGACGAAGGCTTTGCGAAATTGGTCGTCGGCGACCACGTCGGCATAGTCGGTGCCGATCCGCTGTGTCAGCAGCACATGGTTGATGCCGAGCTGCTGCCGCCGCCGCACTTCGAGCGGCGCGATCACATCGGTCGGCCGGTTGGAGAACACCGCCAGATAGCTCGGCACCATCAGGAATTCGCGCGAGTCGGTGTTGATCCAGATCCCGAATTTGCGCTCCTTGCGCCGCGTCACCATGCTGGCGCGCGGGCCGAGCACGGTGATCACCAGATCGTATTTGGCAGTCTCGGTGAACGCCGGATGGTCCTTCTCGATCGCGCCGAACAGCACCAGTTCGCCGCCCGAATAGTTCGGCGTGACAGTGACGCGGGCGTTGGACACCGACACGATCAGCCGCTCGGCACGCGCCGGCGCGGCGAACGGCACGAGCATCGCCAGCAGCGCGGCGGCGACCAGCGCGCGGAGCGAGGCGGGCCGCCGCGCCATCACGCCGGACCCAGTTCACGCAGCGTGAACAGCTCAGCGGGACGAATGCCAAGCTCGATCGCGAAACGGATGCCGACCGCCAGCACCAGCAGGCCAAGCAGCAGCCGGAGCTGTTCGCCGCGGATGCGCTGGCCGGCACGGGCGCCGAACTGTGCGCCGGCGACGCCGCCGATCATCAGAATCAGCGCCAGCACCGCATCGACCAGATGGCTGGTGGCGGCGTGCAGCACGGTGGCGATCAGCATCGTCACCAGGGTCAGCACCATCGATGTGCCGACCACGGTGCTGGTCGGCACCCGCAGCAGATAGATCAGCATCGGCACCAGGATGAAGCCGCCGCCGACGCCCATCACCGCGCCGATGAAGCCGATCAAAACCCCGATCGCGATCACCGGGAGCACCGACAGATAGATCTTGGAGCGCTTGAACCGCACCTTGAACGGCAGCGCGTACAGCCAGTTGCGGTTACCGGAGCGGCCCGCCAGCGCGACCTCGCCGCGGCTGGTGCGGCGGATGGCGCGGATGCCTTCGTACACCATCAACCCGCCGACCGCGGTCAGCAGCACCACGTAGGACACCGCGATCACCAGATCGAGCTGGCCGACCGCGCGCATCAGCACGAAGAACCAGACGCCGAGTCCGGTGCCGGCGATGCCGCCACAAAGTAAGACGAAGGCGAGCAGTGGATCGATCGCGCGGCGCCGCCAGTACGACAGCGCACCAGAAAACGACGAGGCGGCCATGTGGCTGGTCACCGAGGCCACCGCGACGGCCGGGGCGATCCCGATGAAGATCAGCAGCGGCGTCATCAGGAAGCCGCCGCCGACGCCGAACATCCCCGACACGAACCCCACCGCGGCGCCCATCGCCAGCACGAGCAGGACGTTGACGGGAATATCGGCGATCGGGAGATAAAGCTGCACGCGCGGTTCGCTTCGGAGTTCTCGCTGGCACGAGAGCACTCTCGTCGAAGCGGGCACCGGTTCGGCGTCGAGATGCTCGATGGATCGATCGGGCGCGGATCCGAGCCGCCGAGCCGAGCCCCGTGGTCGCGGGATGCGCGCCAGACGGCGGTCGATCCGAACCGCAACCCTGCATAACCGAAATTAGTTCGCGCCGGGATTCCTGAATCTGTCGCGGCCGGGATTTTTTCGTCCCGGCCGCGACGTCACCATCCAACCGGCGAACGCCGAGGCTCAGCGCGCGGCGCGCTTCGCCGAGCCGTGTTTACCCGCGGTGGCGGGCTGCTCGTCCCAACCGCCGGCCGGAGCCGCCACCTTCACCGCGGCGTCGGGCTGCGGTTCGGGCGTGAAGGTCTGGATCGCCAGCTTGGCGGCCGCCAGCGATTGCGGGTCGAGCCGCTTGCCGACATCGTCGCGCTTGCGGGCAGCGTCCTCGTCGCCCTGGGCAGCGGCGAGAGTGAACCATTTGTACGACTCGGCGAGGTTCTGATCGACGCCGATGCCGCGGGCATACAGGATGCCGAGGTTGAACTGGCTGTCGGTGACGCCGCGCTCGGCCGCCTTGCGGAACCAGGCGGCGGCTGTCCGGTAGTTCGCGCCCTTACTGCCGCCGTCGGCGTACAGCACCGCCAGATTATGCATCGCCTTGGCGTTGCCGCGGTCGGCAGCGGTCGAATATAGCTTGCGCGCCATATCGAGATCTTTCTTCACGCCCAGCCCCTTCTCGTAAAGGGTGCCGATCCGGAAGACCGCCGGCGTGACGCCGGCGTCCGCTGCGCGCTGATACCACTTGGCCGCTTCGTCGTAATTGACCGGCACGCCTTTGCCTTCGGCATAGCGCAGGGCGACCTCGTAGGCCGCTGCGGCGTCGCCCTTCAGAGCGGCGTGGCGCAGCGCCGGGCCGCCGATCGCGTCCGGCAGGCGTTCGGCCGCGGGGATTGCGATGGTGCCGAATGTCTGCGGCGGTGCGCTCGGTGACGACGACGGAATCGTGCCGGTGATGTCGTTGGCGGCGGCGGTCGCCGCAGGCGCGGCCTGCGGTGCTGCCGATGGCGTTGCCGGCGTCGGCGGGTACAGCGACTGCCGTTCGACGGGCGTCGGCGAGATCATCGACGGCGGCGGAGTGACCGGGGCGACCGCCGGCGGTGCAGCGGGCTCGGTCGGATCGCTGTCGGTGTCATCCTCCGGCGCAAGTTGCTTTTCAGGTGCCGGTGCCGGCGCGGACTTCGGTGCGCCGACGCTGGCGACCGGCGGCGCGTCGCCGCTGTCGAACAGCTTCATCGCCATGTGGAAGCTGGACAGCACGATCACCACGACGCTGGCGCCGACCAGCAGCGATTTGACCTTGGAGCCGAGCGTCGAGCCCGGCGTGCCGCCGTCGGGATCCGGCTTGTCGCTGTCGTGCTTCGGTTTGCCGGGCTTGCCGGGTTTGGCCTTTGCGTTGCCGGATCCGGCGGATGCGGCCGCCTGCGCGGCGCGCCGCGCCGCCGCGATGAAGCTGGTGGCATTGGCCGGTTCGGGCTGCGCCGGCGCGATATCGCTCAGCGCGCTTTCGGACGCGGCGATCCGCTCGGACGGCGACACGCGGCCCGGCGGCTTGGTGCCGGGTTCGAGCGGATGATCCGGCGGCAACGCGGCTTCGCGCCGCGGCGGCTGCGGCACGGCGATCACCGGCTCGACCTTGGCGGGCTGCTGTGGGCCTGCGGCCGGTTCGTGCAGATCGTGGAAAGCGCGCGGAGCGCGGGCCGGTGCGACCGGGGCCGGTTCGGCGGGGGCTTTGACCGAACTGAATTCGCGCGGGGCGGCCGCGAACGGCTCGGCGGCCGGATTGGCCATCTCCGGCTGCGGCTGAATCGGCGCCACCACCGGCTCGGCCGGAGTGGAGGCGATCGGGGCGGCAGCGAGGAAAGCCGGCTTGGCCGGCTCCGAGACCGAGACCGGCGGTGGCGCGAGTGGCGGGGCGGCACGGGCCGCGCGCAGATCGCCTTCGATCATCGCCAGGCGGTCGACGACATGGCCGAGGGTGTTGTGTACCGCCTCGAGCGAATCCTGGGTGTGGCGATCGGTCTCCGACTGGCTGAAGCGCATGTCGGAGAGTTCGCGCTTGATGGTGTCGACGAAGCTCGGATCGAGCGCCGGCGCCGGGCTGCGGTCTACCTCGCTCAGCAGTGAAAACTGCGACTGCTGGCGCTCCAGCATCCGCAGAATGTCCTGCAACCCTTCCTCGACCCGGCCGAGATTGGCGCTGCTGCCGCGCTGCTCGGTCGCGGCTTCCATCCGCTCCAACAGATGTGCGACGCGCTGTTCAAGATGTGCGAACGCCGACTGATCGTCGTTGCCGATCGGCAGATGGTCGATCCGCTCCGACAGCGCGCGCACCGCGCTTTCGAGCTGCTCGGTGGATTCGCTGGGCGCCGGGCGCTCGCGGCTTTCGAGCGCCGCGGTCAACGCCGAGATGCGTTGCTCCAGCGCGGCGAACGAGATGCTGTGGCTGTCGGCCTGGGCCAGTTGCTCGATCTTCTCGCCGAGCGTGTGGACGTTGGCGCTGAGCTGCGTCAGCGCTTCGTTGGAGGCGACATTGGAGACGATGCCGCGCAGCGCGCCGATGGCGTTTTCGAGTTGCTGCACAGTGCCGGGATCGTCGGCGTTGCGGACGATCATGTCGATCTTGCCGCCGAGATTGCGGATCGCCTCGTCGAATCCGGCGAGCTGTTCGGCCGGCGTCAGCGAGCGCAGTGCCCCATGGATCTCGCCGAGCGCGCGTTCGATGCCGGCGATGGCCTCGCTGTCGCTGCCATTGGCGCGGCTCTCGTCGAGCCGCTGCGCCAGCGAGCGGATCTCGCCTTCCAGCGACTCGATCGCCTTGCGCGGCATCGCCTCGGTGATGGTCTGGCGGATCTCGGCAAGATCGGCGCGGAATGCGGCGATCGATTGCTCGACCTTGTCCGAACGCTGCAGCGCGTCGATCTGGCTGGTGATCTTGTGGAGTTGCTGCTCCAGGCTGTTGAAGTCCGGCCCCGCGGGCGGGGTCATCGCCGGCGCGATCGGCGGCGCAAACGATGCCGGCTGTCGCGGCATCCGGCTGGCCGCGGCGTCGAGCTCACTCTGCCGGGCCGCGATTTCGGCGACGGCCTTGTCGAGCGCGTTCGGGTCGAGCGTCGGCGAGGGATACACCTGCGCAGCGGCGCGTTCGACGCGGTCGGTCGGCGTCTGCGGCGACACCGCAGCGGCCTCGGCTGGCCGCTGCGTCTGCTTCGGCTCGGTGATCCGCGCCAGGCGGGCGTCGAGCCGCGAGATCGCGTCGTTGAGCTGACGGGCGACCGGCGGCTCGCTGCGCGCCGGGGTGCGGGACATGCGATCGATCTGGTGGGCGATGGCGTCGAGCCGTTGATGGATTTCAGCGACTTCGCTGGCGCTGCGCTCCGGCATCGTCGGGCGGCCGGGGATGTGCGGGCGATCGGCCGCAGGCTGCGGCGCAGCTTCGCCGATTTGAGCATTGATCCAGTCGGTGAGCGACATACCGGCGCGCTTCGCGGCGGCCTCGGCCTTCTCGCGCACTGACGGCTCGATCTCCTCGATACTCCACGACACGCGATTCATGCCCTTGTCCGCACCCGAGCCGGCCCACGGCCGCGCCTGCAAACATTCCGCGTTCCGTTCCAGCGAACATCGACACGACGCGGGAGTCTGCTTCTGGGTCGACTTTTTCCCGTTAGGGTAAATAGCGGGTTAAGGATCGGGGCGGTCGGCAGAGAAACTTAACGATCGAGGCGAAAGTCCGCGGTTTCCCAGTGATTTTCCAGGCGTCGCGCGCTGCTGTGGCGCCGAATATTACCGCAGAACTCGCTATCAGCCCGCTCGGGTAAACAGGGCGCTCAGGTCGTCGATGTCGGATTCGGTGACCGCGTTCAGCGACGGGTTCATCACCGCGGTCTGGCCGATATAGGCCCAGTACAGGAACTCGGCCCGTGGCCGAGCCCGGCGGCTCTCGACCCCGGCCTCGATCATCAGCTTGGAGAGATACTCGACCCGCCGGGCATCGACCGAGGCGACCATTTGGGCGGCGGCCGGATCGGTCGCGGCGAGTTCGCGGATCGCGCGGTCGAGGCTCCGGTCCTCGTTGAAGGCGAGCTTCATCAGATGCGTGAGCCGGGCCGGGCCGACGATCGCCGCATCGATGTCGCGAAATACCTGCTCGGTCACACGCTCCTTCCAGAGCTGCAGGAGCTGGGTACGGAAGTCGGTCGCGTCCTTGAAGTGCCAGTAGAAGCTGCCGCGCGACACGTCCAGGCCGGCCGCGAGATCGCCGACCTTGAGCGCATTGGCGCCGTGGCGGGCGAGTGTGCGCAGCCCGTGGGCGAGCCAGTCCGCGCGTGTCAGCCGGTCTTTGGTATCCGAATCCATATAGGTACCATACACGCGTGTATTGACACGGCCAAGCCGCGCGATTAGATGCCATTCAGAGATGTATGGAGATGATCCGGCAGGCTGCGGTTCTGCGGCCGCTGGAAATCATCACATCGGAGGAGCGCTCGTGCACGCCATGTTGGTCCAGCGGCCGATGGTCGACCTGTTCCGATCCATCATCCCGGTATTTCTCGAAAATTTGCAGACCTGTCGGCGCGTGCGCGCGCCGCGGCGTCATAGCGCTTGATGTCTCGGCCGATGATGGTCGAACATCCGCTCCGCCTTGCGTCTTCGCCGCCTTCTAGTCTCGCCAATCCGGAGAACTGCTAATGGCCTTGAACGGGCTCGACGCTTGGTATGCCTTCATGAAGTCCCACGATGCAGCGGCACTGTGGGATCTGCTGCATCCCGATGCGGTGTTCGAAAGCCCGGTGGTTCACACCCCGCAGGTCGGTCGCGACATTGTGTTCAAGTATCTCAAGGGCGCCGAGAAGGTGCTCGGCGGACCGGGCTTCACCTATGTGGGCGAATGGCGCAGCGATAACGGCGCCGTGCTCGAATTCGAGAACGTGATCGACGGCATCAAGATCAACGGCGTCGACATCATTACATTCGCCGACGACGGGCGTATTACCCACTTCAAGGTCATGGTAAGACCCCTGAAAGCGATCAACCTGCTGCATCGTTTGATGGGAGAACAGCTGGCGCGGCAATAAGCGCGGCAGCGACTGGTCGAATTCATCACGCCGTCGTCTGAAGTTGGTTCGGGCGGCGCATACTTCACACCTGATCCCGATCGAGAGACCCGCATGACGATCTACAAGGCCCCGGTTGAAGAAGTCGGCTTCCTTCTCAACGACGTTTTTCAGTTCGATCGCTACAACAATCTGCCCGGGTTCGCCGATGCCGCTGCCGATGTGCGCGACGCGATCATCAACGAGGCGGCGCGGCTGAGCCAGGAAGTGCTGCACCCGCTCAACGCGGTCGGCGATCACGAAGGCTGCAAGCGCAACGACGATGGCAGCGTCACCACGCCGAAGGGTTTCAAGGACGCCTACAAGCAGATCGCCGAAGGCGGCTGGATGGGCTTGTCGTCGCCGACCGAATATGGCGGCCAGGGGCTGCCGATCACGCTGACCCAGACGGTGCAGGAGTTTCTGAATTCCGCCAACATGGCGTTCGCGATGTATCCGGGGCTGACCATGGGCGCCGCGGCGGCGCTGACGGTGCACGGCTCGCCGGAGCAGAAGCAGACCTATCTGCCCAAGATGGTGTCCGGCGAATGGACCGGCACCATGAATCTCACCGAGCCGCAGTGCGGTACCGATCTCGGTCTGCTGCGCACCAAGGCGGTGAAGCAGGCGGACGGCAGCTACAAAATCACCGGTACGAAGATCTTCATCTCGGCCGGCGAGCACGATATGGCCGACAACATCATCCATCTGGTGCTGGCGCGGATCGAAGGCGCGCCCGCGGGTATCAAGGGTATTTCGCTGTTCGTGGTGCCGAAATTCATGGTCAACCCGGACGGCACCGTCGGCGCCCGCAACGGCGTGATGTGCGGCTCGATCGAGCACAAGATGGGCATCCACGGCAACGCCACCTGCACCATGAACTACGACGGCGCCACCGGCTGGCTGGTCGGCGAAGAGAACAAGGGCATGCAGGGCATGTTCGTGATGATGAACGAGGCTCGCCTCGGCGTCGCCGTGCAGGGCCTGGCGCAGTCGGAAGTCGCGTATCAGAATGCCGTCGAATACGCGCGCGAACGACTGCAGGGCAGGGCGCTGTCGGGGCCGAAGGCGACCGACAAGCCGGCCGATCCGATCATCGTGCATCCCGATATCCGCCGCGCGCTACTGACGATGCGCGCCTTCAACGAGGCGGCGCGGGCGCTGGTGCTGTGGACCGCGCTGAAGAGCGACGTCGCGCATCGCTCCAGCGACGCCAAGGAGCGCCAGTCGGCCGATGATCATCTCGGCCTGATGACGCCGGTGCTGAAGGGCGTGCTGACCGACGGCGGCTTCGCCAATGCGGTCGCGGCCCAGCAGGTCTATGGCGGTCACGGCTACATCGCCGCCAACGGCGTCGAGCAGTTCGTCCGCGATGCCCGCATCGCGATGATCTACGAAGGCGCCAACGGCATTCAGGCGCTCGACCTGGTCGGCCGCAAGCTGCCGCGTGACGGCGGGCGCGCCGTGATGGCGTTCTTCGCCGAGGTCGGTGCCTTCGCCAAGGAGCACGGCGGCGACGAGGCGATGAAGCCGTTCGTCGCACCGCTGTCGACCTCGCTCGGCCACCTGCAGAAGGCCACCACCTGGCTGATGATGAACGCCATGGCGCAGCCCGACAATGCCGGCGCCGCCGCCACCGACTACATGCATCTCTTCGGCCTGGTGGCGATGGGCTACATGTGGGCCAAGATGGCCAAGGTGGCGCAGGACAAGATCGCGGCCGAGGGCGCGACGCCCTACCTGACCAGGAAGCTGGTCACCGGCCGGTTCTTCGCCGAACGGATGCTGCCGGAGACCGCGCTGCGGCTGACCCGGATCGAAGCCGGCTGCGGCACGCTGATGGAACTGCCGGCGGAAGCGTTCTGACCAACTCCACCGTCATTGCGAGCGTAGCGAAGCAATCCAAGCCGCGCACGAAGTCCGGATTGCTTCGTCGCTCCGCTCCTCGCAATGACGCCCCGACACGCGATTGTTCAATTCGTCCGGCATGCTGAGCACGGACCGAAACGGGAGAGACCCTATGCCCGAAGCCTATATCTACGATCACGTTCGCACCCCGCGCGGCCGCGGCAAGGCCGATGGCTCGCTGCACGAGGTGACCGCGCTGGCGCTCGCCACCGTGCCGCTGAAGGCGCTGAAAGAGCGTAACAACATCAAGAAGGACGTGGTCGACGACGTCGTGATGGGCGTGGTCGATCCGGTCGGCGAAGCGGGCTCGGATATCGCGCGGTTCGCCGCGATGAATGCAGGGCTCGGCGAAGCAGTGCCCGGCGTGCAGATCAGCCGATTCTGCGCCTCGGGCCTCGATGCGGTGAACTTCGCCGCGGCACAGATCATGAGCGGTCAGCACGAGCTGGTGATCGGCGGCGGCGCCGAATCGATGAGCCGCATCGGCCTCGGCGCGTCGGGCGGTGCCTGGCCGATGGATCCGTCGATGGCGATTCCGTCCTACTTCATGCCGCAGGGCGTCTCGGCGGATCTGATCGCCACCAAATACGGTTTCTCGCGTGACGACGTCGACGCCTATGCGGTGCGCAGCCAGCAGCTCGCCGCGAAGGCCTGGGACGAAGGCCGGTTCGACAAGTCGGTGGTGCCGGTCAAGGACATCAACGGCCTGACCATCCTGGCTAAGGACGAACACATGCGCCCCTCGACGACGATGCAGTCGCTGGCGCAGCTGCAGCCGTCGTTCGCGCCGATCGCCGCGATGGGCGGATTCGACGCGGTGGCGATCCAGTCGCATCCGGAAGTCGAGAAGGTCAACTACGTCCATCATGCCGGCAACTCGTCCGGCATCGTCGACGGTGCCGGCGCGGTGCTGCTCGGCAGCAAGGAAGCCGGTGAGAAGCACGGCCTGAAGCCGCGTGCGAAAATCCGCGCCTTCGCCAATATCGGCTCGGAGCCGGCGATGATGCTGACCGGCCCGGTCGACGTCACCAACAAGCTGTTCGAGCGCTCGGGCATGAAGAAGAGCGACATCGATCTGTTCGAACTCAACGAGGCGTTCGCGTCGGTCGTGCTGCGCTACATGCAGGCGTTCGAGATCGACAACGACAAGATCAACGTCAATGGCGGCGCGATCGCGCTCGGCCATCCGCTCGGCGCCACCGGCGCCATGATCCTCGGCACCGTGCTCGACGAGCTGGAGCGCACCGGCAAGGCGACCGCGCTGGTGACGTTGTGCATCGGCGGCGGCATGGGCACTGCCACCATCATCGAGCGGGTGTGAGTATTCGATAGCGCGGCGGGCCGCGCCACGCGCGCCGGCCTGCTCCCTCCCCCCTTGCGGGGGAGGGGAGATGAACAACAACCGCCGCGCCGTAATGGCTGCTGGCAGCGAAGGAGCTAATCAGATGACCTTCAAGAACTTCAAAGTCGAGACCGACGCCGACGGCATTGCGCTCGTCACCTGGGACCTGCCCGGCAAGTCGATGAATGTGCTGGACGCAACGACGATCGAGGAGCTCGGCGCGATCGCGGAAGCGACCACCAAGGACGCCGCGGTCAAGGGCGTGGTGATCACCTCGGCCAAGGACGCGTTCTGCGCCGGCGCCGATCTGTCGATGCTGGAAAGCATGAACCAGCAGTTCGCCCAGATCCGCAAAGAGAAGGGCGAAGAAGCTGCCCAGAAGATGCTGTTCGACGAGAGCCGCAAGCTGTCGCAGATTCTGCGCGGCATCGAGACCTGCGGTAAGCCGTGGGTCGCGGCGATCAACGGTCTGGCGCTCGGCGGCGGCTTCGAAGTCACGCTGGCCTGCCACTATCGCGTCGCAGCCGACAATCCGAAGACCCGGCTCGGCCTGCCCGAGATCAAGGTCGGCCTGTTTCCGGGCGGCGGCGGCACCCAGCGGATTCCGCGCATCGTCGATCCGCAGAACGCGATGACGATTCTGCTCAAGGGCGATCAGATCAAGCTCGACAAGGCCAAGGCGCTGAAGCTGGTCGACGCCGTGGTGCCGGCGGCCGATCTGATCAAGACCGCCAAGGACTGGATCAAGGGCGGCGGCAAGGCGGTGGCGCCGTGGGACGAAAAGGGCTTCAAGCTGCCCGGCGGCCCGGTGTTCTCCAAGCAGGGCATGATGATGTTCCCGGCGGGCAATGCGATCTACCGCCGCGAGACCTACGACAACTATCCGGCCGCGCGCGCGATCATGAGCTGCGTCTATGAGGGCCTGCTGGTGCCGATCGACGTCGCGCTGCGAATCGAGTCGCGCTACTTCGCGCATGTTCTGCAGACCAAGGAAGCGGCGGCGATGATCCGCAGCCTGTTCCTGTCGATGCAGGAGCTGAACAAGGGTGCGCGCCGCCCGCAGGGCGTGCCGCCGACCAAGGTCAAGAAGCTCGCCATCATCGGTGCCGGGTTCATGGGGGCCAGCGTCGGCTACGTCTCGGCCAAGGCCGGCATCGAAGTGGTGCTGATCGATCGCGACCAGGAGAGCGCCGACAAGGGCAAGGCACATTGCCAGTCGGTCATCGAAGGTCTCATCAAGAAAGGCCGCGCCAAGGAGGCCGACCGCGACGCGCTGATGTCGCGCATCACCGCGACCGCAGACTTTGGCGCGATCTCGGATGCCGATCTGGTGATCGAAGCGGTGTTCGAGGATCGGAAAGTGAAGGCCGAAACCTACGCCAAGGCGCAGCCGCTGCTCAAGGAAGGCGCGATCTTCGCCTCCAACACCTCGACGCTGCCGATCAATTCGCTGGCCGAAGAGTTCAAGGATCAGTCGAAGTTCATCGGCATCCACTTCTTCTCGCCGGTCGAGAAGATGATGCTGGTCGAAGTGATCCTCGGCAACAACACAAGCGACGTCACGCTCGCGACCGCGCTCGACTACACCCGCCAGATCGGCAAGACCCCGATCGTGGTGAACGACAGCCGCGGCTTCTTCGCCAACCGCTGCGTGTTGCGTTTCACCGCCGAAGGTCTCGAGATGCTGATGGAAGGCGTTCCGGCGCCGATGATCGAGACCGCCGCCAAGATGGCCGGCATGCCGGTCGGCCCGCTGTCGCTGGCCGACGAGGTGGCGCTCGATCTGATCCTGAAGATCATGAAGGCGACCGAAGCCGACCTCGGCGAACAGGCGGTCGATCAGCAGCAGAAGAAGCTGATGGTCGAGCTGGTCGAAAAGCAGGGTCGGTTCGGCCGCAAGAACGCCAAGGGCTTCTACGTCTATCCGGAGAAGGGCAAGGGGCAGAAGAGCCTGTGGGACGGCATCGCCGCGCTGCAGCCAAAGCACCTCGATCCCGATACCATCGACGTCGAAGAGCTGAAGCAGCGCTTCCTGGCGGTGCAGGCGGTGGAGGCGGCCCGCACGGTCGAGGACAACGTCATCGTCGACCCGCGCGAGGCCGACGTCGGCTCGATCCTCGGCTTCGGCTTCGCGCCGTTCACCGGCGGCACCTTGAGCTACATCGACTTCATGGGCACCAAGGAGTTCGTCGCGCTGTGCCACAAGCTCGAGGGCAAATACGGCTCGCGCTTCACCCCGCCGAAGCTGCTCGAAGACATGGCCAAGACCGGCGACACCTTCTACCACCGCTTCGCCCCGAAGAAGCAGGCGGCGGCGTAGTCAGTTACTGACTCTTTGAGAAGACGAGGTCTCCGGCCTCGAGCACAGCCGGCTCCCTCTCCCGCTTGCGGGAGAGGGGTGGGGTGAGGGCGCCCCAGGCACTGACTCAGCAAGCGCGGACAGGAGTGCCCTCACCCGCCGCGTTTCGCGCGTCGACCTCTCCCGCAAGCGGGAGAGGTGCGCGCTGCCGCTGCGGCGAGGCCTCGTCTCACAACGGTTATAAACAACAAGGGCCGGATCATCGCGATCCGGCCCTTTGTCTTTTCCCGCTACTCCCACTCCGTCATTGCTGTGCATGTTCAACAATTCGGT
>NZ_JAMKBZ010000034.1:0-57189 GCF_053772255.1 Rhodopseudomonas parapalustris
CGCAGCCGGAGCGTCCGATCGACCAGCCGTTCCTGATGCCGGTCGAAGACGTGTTCTCGATCTCGGGCCGCGGCACCGTGGTGACCGGTCGTGTCGAGCGCGGCGTGATCAAGGTCGGTGAGGAAATCGAAATCGTCGGCATCCGCCCGACGCAGAAGACGACCTGCACCGGCGTCGAAATGTTCCGCAAGCTGCTCGATCAGGGCCAGGCGGGCGACAACATCGGCGCACTGCTGCGCGGCACCAAGCGTGAAGACGTCGAGCGTGGCCAGGTGCTGTGCAAGCCGGGTTCGGTGAAGCCGCACACCAAGTTCAAGGCCGAGGCCTACATCCTGACCAAGGAAGAGGGCGGCCGCCACACCCCGTTCTTCACCAACTACCGTCCGCAGTTCTACTTCCGCACCACCGACGTGACCGGTGTGGTGCATCTGCCGGAAGGCACCGAGATGGTGATGCCGGGCGACAACATCGCGATGGAAGTGCACCTGATCGTGCCGATCGCAATGGAAGAGAAGCTGCGCTTCGCCATCCGCGAAGGCGGCCGCACGGTGGGCGCCGGCGTCGTCGCCGCGATCATCGAATAAGCGGGGAATAGCGAATAGAGAGCGGCGGACGGGATGTCCGTCCGCTGCTCACTACTCACCATTCGCGACACGAAAGAAAGAATACGGCAATGAACGGCCAGAATATTCGCATTCGCCTCAAGGCGTTCGACCATCGGATTCTCGATACGTCGACCCGTGAGATCGTCAACACCGCGAAGCGAACCGGTGCGCAGGTGCGCGGGCCGATCCCGCTGCCGACCCGGATCGAGAAGTTCACCGTCAACCGTTCGCCGCACGTCGACAAGAAGAGCCGCGAGCAGTTCGAGATGCGCACTCACAAGCGCCTGCTCGACATCGTCGACCCGACCCCGCAGACCGTCGATGCTTTGATGAAGCTCGACTTGGCCGCCGGCGTCGACGTCGAAATCAAGCTCTGAGATTGTAACGTCCGGTTATCGAACGGACAGAAAGAACAGGAAGCACGCCGATGCGCTCCGGAGTGATCGCACAGAAGGTCGGGATGACGCGGGTCTTTACAGAGGCCGGCGAGCACATCCCTGTGACCGTGCTGAAGCTTGGCAATTGCCAGGTGTTGGGCCACCGCACCAACGAGAAGAACGGCTACGTGGCGCTGCAGGTCGGCTCCGGCTCGCGCAAGACCGTGTACATGCCGAAGGCTGAGCGCGGCCAGTTCGCCGCCGCCAAGGTCGAGCCGAAGCGTAAGGTCGAAGAGTTCCGCGTGTCCGAGGACGCGCTGCTCCCGGTCGGCGCCGAGATCCAGGCCGACCACTTCGTCGTCGGCCAGTTCGTCGACGTCACCGGCACTTCGACCGGTAAGGGCTTCGCCGGCGGTATGAAGCGCTGGAACTTCGGCGGTCTGCGCGCCACCCACGGCGTGTCGGTGTCGCACCGTTCGATCGGTTCGACCGGTGGTCGTCAGGACCCCGGCAAGACCTTCAAGAACAAGAAGATGCCGGGCCACATGGGCGTCGATCGCGTCACCACGCTGAACCTGCGGGTGGTGCAGACCGATGTCGAGCGCGGGCTGATCCTGGTCGAGGGCGCTGTGCCCGGCACCAAGGGTGGCTGGATCCGCGTGCGTGACGCGGTGAAGAAGGCGCTGCCGGCGGATGCGCCGAAGCCGGGCAAGTTCCGGCTCGCCAATGGCGATGCGGCTGCGGAAGCGCCGGCCGCCGAGCAGGAAGGTGCGTGAGATGGAACTGAAAGTCACCACCCTCGAGGGTAAGGAAGCCGGTTCGGTCCAGCTCTCCGACGAGATCTTCGGTCTGGAGCCGCGCACCGACATCATCCAGCGTTGTGTGATCTGGCAGCTCGCCAAGCGGCAGGCCGGCACGCACAAGGCCAAGGGGCGCGCCGAGGTCTGGCGCACCGGCAAGAAGATGTACAAGCAGAAGGGCACCGGCGGTGCTCGTCACGGTTCGCAGCGGGTGCCGCAGTTCCGTGGCGGCGGTCGCGCTTTCGGCCCGGTGGTGCGTTCGCACGCCATCGACCTGCCGAAGAAGGTGCGTGTCCTGGCGCTGCGTCATGCGCTCTCGGCCAAGGCCAAGGGCGGCGGTCTGATCGTGCTCGACAAGGCTGAGCTCGAAGCCGCCAAGACCAAGACGCTGGTCGGTCACTTCTCGGGCCTCGGCCTCGAGAGCGCGCTGATCATCGACGGCGCCGAGGTGAACAACGGTTTCGCCGCGGCGGCCCGCAACATCCCGAACATCGACGTGCTGCCGGTTCAGGGCATCAACGTCTATGACATTCTGCGCCGCAAGAAGCTGGTGCTGACCAAGGCGGCGGTCGATGCGTTGGAGGCGCGCTTCAAATGAAATCCATCGATCCGCGCCATTACGACGTGATCGTTGCGCCGGTCGTGACTGAAAAGTCCACGATGGCGTCCGAACACAACAAGGTCGTGTTCAAGGTGCAAGGCGGCGCGACCAAGCCGCAAATCAGAGAAGCCGTCGAAAAGCTGTTCGACGTCAAGGTGAAGAGCGTGAACACGCTGGTGCGCAAGGGCAAGACCAAGGCCTTCCGCGGCACCTTCGGCACGCAGTCGGACGTCAAGCGCGCGGTCGTGACCTTGGAAGAAGGCCACCGCATCGACGTCACCACCGGACTGTGAGGCGGGACCGACCATGGCATTGAAAACCTTTAATCCCACGACGCCGGGCCAGCGCCAGCTGGTGATGGTCGATCGTTCGGCGCTGTACAAGGGCAAGCCGGTCAAGCGGCTGACCGAGGGCAAGATCTCGAACGGCGGTCGTAACAACACCGGTCGCATCACGGTGCGGTTCCGGGGTGGTGGCCACAAGCAGTCGTACCGTCTGGTCGACTTCAAGCGCACCAAGGTCGACGTTCCGGCCAAGGTCGAGCGCCTGGAATACGATCCGAACCGCACTGCGTTCATCGCGCTGATCAAGTACGAGGACGGCGAGCAGGCCTACATCCTGGCGCCGCAGCGTCTGGCGGTCGGCGACACCGTTATCGCGGGCGCCTATGTCGACGTGAAGCCGGGCAACGTGATGCCGCTGGGCAACATGCCGATCGGCACCATCGTGCACAACGTCGAGCTGAAGATCGGCAAGGGTGGTCAGCTGGCGCGTTCGGCCGGCACCTACGCTCAGATCGTCGGTCGCGACCACGACTACGTGATCCTGCGCATGAACTCGGGCGAACAGCGCCTGGTTCACGGCCGCTGCATCGCGGCGATCGGTGCGGTGTCGAATCCGGACCACATGAACATCTCGATCGGCAAGGCCGGTCGTAAGCGCTGGCTCGGCCGTCGCCCGCACAACCGCGGCGTCGTCATGAACCCGATCGACCACCCGCACGGCGGCGGTGAAGGCCGCACCTCGGGCGGCCGTCACCCGGTCACCCCGTGGGGCAAGCCGACCAAGGGTAAGAAGACCCGTTCGAACAAGTCGACCGACAAGTTCATCCTCATCAGCCGCCACAAGCGGAAGAAGAAGTAAGGAAGCCGGACATGGTTCGCTCAGTCTGGAAGGGCCCGTTCGTCGAGGCCTCGCTGCTGAAGAAGGCCGATGCCGCGCGCGCGTCGGGCCGTCACGACGTGATCAAGATCTGGAGCCGTCGCTCGACTATCCTGCCGCAGTTCGTCGGCCTGACCTTCGGCGTCTACAACGGCCAGAAGCACGTCCCGGTGTCGGTGAACGAGGAAATGGTGGGTCACAAGTTCGGCGAATTCTCGCCGACCCGCACTTTCCACGGCCACGCCGGCGACAAGAAGTCGAAGAAGGGTTGAGGACGAGACGATGAGCAAACCCAAGCGCGAACGAAGCCTGCCTGATAACGAGGCTAAGGCTGTCGCCAGGATGCTTCGCGTCTCTCCGCAGAAGCTCAACCTGGTCGCCCAACTGATCCGCGGCCGCAAGGCGTCGGCGGCTCTCGCCGACCTCGCGTTTTCGCGCAAGCGGATCGCTGTCGACGTGAAGAAGTGCCTGGAATCGGCTATCGCCAACGCCGAGAACAATCACGATCTCGACGTCGACGCGCTGGTCGTCTCCGAGGCCCACGTCGGTAAGGGCATCGTGATGAAGCGTTTCACCCCGCGCGGCCGTGGTCGTTCGGGCCGTATTTTCAAACCCTTCGCGCAGCTGACGATCGTCGTTCGTCAGGTCGAAGAAGCAAGCGCTTAAGCGAAGGCGCGGGAGACTTTCGATGGGTCAAAAGATCAATCCGATCGGGCTGCGGCTGGGCATCAACCGGACGTGGGATTCCCGTTGGTACGCCGGCAAGAACGAGTACGGCAGGCTGCTGCACGAGGACGTCAAGATCCGCGAGATCCTGCACAAGGAACTGAAGCAGGCGGCGGTTGCGCGCATCGTGATCGAACGTCCGCACAAGAAGTGCCGGGTGACGATCCATTCGGCGCGTCCCGGCGTGGTGATCGGCAAGAAGGGCGCCGACATCGACAAGCTTCGTAAGAAGGTTGCCGACATCACCTCGTCCGACGTGGTGATCAACATCGTCGAAATCCGCAAGCCCGAGCTCGACGCGACCCTGGTCGCGGAGTCGATCGCTCAGCAGCTCGAGCGCCGCGTGGCGTTCCGGCGTGCGATGAAGCGGGCGGTGCAGTCGGCGATGCGTCTCGGCGCCGAAGGCATCCGTATCAACTGCTCGGGCCGTCTCGGCGGCGCCGAAATCGCCCGTATGGAGTGGTACCGCGAAGGCCGCGTGCCGCTGCACACCCTGCGCGCCGACATCGACTACGGCGTCGCGACCGCGTTCACGACCTTCGGCACCTGCGGCGTCAAGGTCTGGATCTTCAAGGGCGAGATCCTCGAGCACGATCCGATGGCCCAGGACAAGCGCATGGCCGAAGGCGATGCTGGCGGTTCGTCCCGTCCGCGCCGCGACGCCGCCTGATCGCGCAGAATTCGAATTGAGGGCGTAAAGCCATGATGCAACCAAAGAGAACCAAGTTCCGCAAGGCGCACAAGGGCCGCATCCACGGCGTTGCGTCCTCGGGCGCGACCCTGGCTTTTGGTCAGTTCGGCCTGAAGGCGATGGAGCCGGAGCGGATCACTGCACGTCAGATCGAAGCCGCTCGTCGCGCGCTGACCCGTCACATGAAGCGTGCCGGCCGCGTCTGGATCCGGATTTTCCCCGATCTTCCGGTGTCGAAGAAGCCGGCCGAAGTCCGCATGGGCTCCGGCAAGGGTTCGCCGGAACTGTGGGTGGCGCGGGTCAAGCCGGGCCGGGTGATGTTCGAGATCGACGGCGTCAACCAGCAGATCGCCCGCGAAGCGCTGACGCTCGCCGCCGCCAAGCTGCCGATCAAGACGCGCTTCGTCGCGCGTATCGCGGAGTAATCGTGATGGCTGAGATGAAGACCGCCGATATCCGGGCGATGAGCGAAGATCAGATGGACGACGCGATCCTGAACCTCAAGAAGGAGCGCTTCAACCTTCGGTTCCAGCGCGCCACCGGCCAGCTCGAGAACACCTCCCGGCTGCGCGAGGCTCGCCGTGACATCGCCCGCATCAAGACCATCGCCGCGCAGAAGCGCGCCGGCAAGACGAAGTAAGGACCTTTAGACATGCCGAAGAGGACCCTTCAGGGCGTGGTCGTCAGCGACAAGCAAGAAAAGACGATCGTGGTGCGCGTCGACCGCCGCTTCACTCACCCGATCTACAAGAAGACCATCCGGCGCTCGAAGAACTACCACGCGCACGACGAGAACAGCCAGTTCAAGCCGGGCGACATGGTGTGGATCGAAGAGAGCAAGCCGATCTCCAAGTTGAAGCGCTGGACCGTCGTCCGGGGCGAACCGAAGAAGACCGCCTAAGCGCGCTTTTGCGCATCAGTTTAGCGCGCGAACAGCGCAGCAGAGAGAGGACGAGGTGCATCAATGATTCAGATGCAGACCAACCTCGACGTGGCCGACAATTCAGGCGCACGCCGTGTCATGTGCATCAAGGTGATTGGGGGATCCAAGCGCCGGTATGCGACCGTGGGTGACGTCATTGTGGTCTCGATCAAGGAAGCGATTCCGCGGGGCAAGGTGAAGAAGGGCGACGTGATGAAGGCCGTGGTGGTCCGTGTCCGCAAGGACATCCGCCGCGCCGACGGCTCCGTCATCCGTTTCGACCGTAACGCCGCCGTTCTGATCAACAATCAGTCGGAGCCGATCGGCACCCGTATCTTCGGGCCGGTGCCGCGCGAACTTCGCGCGAAGAACCACATGAAAATCATTTCGCTGGCGCCGGAGGTGCTGTGATGGCCGCCAAGATCCGTAAGGGTGACAAGGTGATCGTGTTGAGCGGTCGCGACAAGGGCCGCACCGGTGAGGTGTTCGAGGTCCGTCCGGACGCCGGCAAGGCTCTGGTGCGCGGCATCAACGTGGTCAAGCGCCACCAGAAGCAAACCCAGACTCAGGAAGGCGGCATCATCTCGAAAGAGGCGCCGATCGACCTGTCGAACATCGCGATCGTCGGCAAGGACGGCAAGCCGACCCGCGTCGGATTCAAGATTCTCGCGGACGGCAAGAAGGTCCGCATCGCCAAGCGCTCGGGAGCAGAGATCGATGGCTGAGACCGCATACGTTCCGCGGCTGCGCACGGAATACGACCGCAGCATTCGCGCGCAGCTCACCGAGAAGTTCGGCTACGCCAACGTGATGCAGGTGCCGAAGCTCGACAAGGTCGTGCTCAACATGGGCGTCGGCGAGGCGGTGAACGATCGCAAGAAGGCCGAGCAGGCGGCGGCGGATCTGTCGCTGATCGCCGGCCAGAAGGCGGTGATCACCTATTCGCGCGTCGCGATTTCGACCTTCAAGCTGCGCGAGAACCAGCCGATCGGCTGTAAGGTGACGCTGCGCCAGGCTCGGATGTACGAGTTCATCGACCGCCTGATCACGGTCGCGCTGCCGCGCGTCCGCGACTTCCGCGGCCTGAACCCGAAGAGCTTCGACGGTCGCGGCAACTACTCGCTCGGCATCAAGGAGCACATCATTTTCCCCGAAATCGACTTCGACAAGACCGGCGAGTCGTGGGGCATGGACATCACGGTGTGCACCACCGCGCAGACCGACGACGAGGCGCGTGCGCTACTCACCGCTTTCAATTTCCCGTTCCGGCAGTGAGACGCTGAAAAGCATCTCAAACGCGGAAACCCAGGAGCCTGATATGGCAAAGAAGAGTGCGATCGAGAAGAACAACCGCCGGAAGAAGATGGCCAAGAACGCGGCGCCCAAGCGCGCGCGTCTGAAGGCCGTCATCGCCGACAAGACCAAGCCGATGGAGGAGCGCTTCGCGGCGACGCTGAAGCTCGCCGAGATGCCGCGAAACTCGTCGGCGACCCGGATCCGCAACCGCTGCGACCTCACCGGCCGTCCGCGTTCGGTCTATCGTCTCAACAAGCTGAGCCGTATCGCGATCCGTGACCTCGGCTCGAAGGGCCTGGTTCCGGGCCTCGTGAAGTCGAGCTGGTAAGGGGAGGGTCGTCAGATGTCCACGCACGATCCGATCAGCGATCTCATCACCCGCATCCGCAACGCGCAGATGCGCTCCAAGTCCAAGGTTTCGACCCCGGGCTCCAAGATGCGCGCCAACGTTCTCGACGTGCTGAAGGCGGAAGGCTACATCCGCGGCTACGCCTCCGTCGAGCATCCGTCGGGGCGCAGCGAGCTTGAGATCGAGCTGAAGTATTTCGACGGCGAACCGGTGATCCGCGAGATCGAGCGCGTCTCCCGGCCGGGCCGGCGCGTTTACGCGTCCGTGAAGAACCTGCCGCGCGTCAACAACGGCCTCGGCATTTCGGTGCTGTCGACCCCGAAGGGGATCATGGCCGATCACGACGCCCGCGACGCCAATGTTGGCGGCGAGGTTCTGTTCACGGTGTTCTAATCGCCGGCGCCGGCGGCCGCAGGGTGCGGCCGGGAGGCGCCGGAGAACGGAAATTGGCGCATCGTCCCGGGCGGCTTTCGCCGGAGGATGCAGGGTTTAAGAAGGATCGACCATGTCACGCGTTGGCAAGAAGCCCGTCACGGTCCCGTCTGGGGTGACGGCGACCGTCGAGGGACAGACCGTCAAGATGAAGGGGCCGAAGGGCCAGCTTCAGTTCGTCGTGCACGACGACGTCGACGTGAAGTTCGAGGACGGTTCGGTTTCGGTATCGCCGCGGTTCGAGACCAATCGGGCGCGGGCGCTTTACGGCACGGCTCGCGCGCAGATCGCGAATCTGGTGGAAGGCGTCACCAAGGGCTTCGAGAAGAAACTCGAAATCACCGGCGTCGGCTATCGCGCGGCGATGCAGGGCAAGAAGCTGCAGCTCGCGCTCGGGTACAGCCACGACGTGCTGTACGACATCCCGGAAGGCATCACCATTACGGTGCCGAAGCCGACCGAGATCACCGTCGCAGGCATCGATTCGCAGAAGGTCGGCCAGGTAGCCGCCGAAATCCGCGAATATCGCCCGCCGGAGCCGTACAAGGGCAAGGGCGTCCGCTACTCGGACGAATTCATCTTCCGCAAGGAAGGCAAGAAGAAGTAACGGAGCCGGTCATGTCGAAGATGAAGGTTACGAATGCCCGGCGCACCAACCGGGTCCGGAATGCGCTGAGGCGCACCGCCAACGGTCGTCCGCGGCTGTCGGTGTTCCGCTCGTCGAAGCACATCTATGCGCAGGTGATCGACGACGCCAAGGGCGAGACGCTCGCTTCGGCCTCGTCGCTGGAGAAGACCCTGCGCGAAGCCGGCAACACCGGCGCCGACATCGATGCGGCGAAGGCGGTCGGCAAGCTGCTCGCCGAGCGGGCGGTGCAGAAGGGCGTCAAGGAGGTCGTGTTCGACCGCGGCGGCTATCTGTATCACGGTCGCGTCAAGGCGCTGGCGGATGCGGCCCGCGAGAGCGGCCTGAGCTTCTAAGTTTCGGATTGAACGGATACCAGGATCGGGGCGCGAGCCTCGCAAGGATTGGAACACACCATGGCAGCTGAACGCGAACGCGGCGGACGCGAACGGAGCAGGGAGCGCGAGGAGCGCGACAGCGAGTTCGTCGACAAGCTCGTCCACATCAACCGTGTGGCGAAGGTGGTGAAGGGCGGCAAGCGCTTCGGCTTCGCTGCGCTGGTCGTGGTCGGCGATCAGAAGGGCCGGGTCGGCTTCGGTCACGGCAAGGCGCGCGAAGTGCCGGAAGCGATCCGCAAGGCCACCGAGTCGGCGAAGCGCAACCTGACCCGCGTCGCGCTGCGCGAGGGCCGCACTCTGCATCACGACATCGCCGGCCGTCACGGCGCCGGTCGCGTCTATCTCCGCGCAGCCCCGGCTGGTACCGGCATCATCGCCGGCGGTCCGATGCGTGCGGTGTTCGAGACCCTCGGCATCGCCGACGTGGTCGCGAAGTCGGTCGGTTCGTCGAACCCGTACAACATGGTTCGCGCCACCTTCGACGCGCTGAAGCATCTCGACTCGCCGCGTTCGGTCGCCGCGCGCCGTAATATCAAGGTTTCCACTCTGCAGGCCCGCCGCGTCGGCGGCGACGCCGAAGTGGTTGCCGAATAACAGCGTGATCGAGGGCGATCACGCGGTCTTCTGACAAGACGCGATCGGAGTGAACGAGATGGCCAAGGCCGCAAACATGATCAAGGTCGAGCAGATCGGCAGCCCGATTCGGCGCCATCACTCGCAGCGCGAGACGCTGATCGGCCTGAAGCTGAACAAGATCGGCCGCGTCGCCGAACTGCAGGACACCCCTGAGGTTCGCGGCATGATCGGCAAGGTGCAACACCTCGTCCGCGTCGTCGACGAGAAGTAAGGAGACAGGGCGATGAAGCTCAGCGAGATCGCCGACAACGTCGGTTCGCGCAAAAAGCGCATGCGGATCGGCCGCGGCATCGGTTCGGGCAAGGGCAAGACCGGTGGTCGTGGCGGCAAGGGCCAGACCGCGCGTTCGGGCGTGCGCATCAAGGGCTTCGAGGGCGGTCAGATGCCGCTGCATCGTCGCCTGCCGAAGCGCGGCTTCAACAACATCTTCGCGCTCGACTTCGCCGAGGTGAACCTCGACCGTCTCCAGGAGGCCGTCGATGCCAAGGCGATCGATGCCGGCAAGGTGGTCGATGCCGCGGCGCTGGTCGAGGCGGGCGTCCTGCGCCGCGCCAAGGACGGCGTTCGTCTGCTCGGCCGCGGTGAGCTCACCGCGAAGCTGAACATCGAAGTGCACGGCGCGACGAAGTCGGCGATCGCTGCGGTCGAAAAGGCCGGCGGTTCGGTCAAGATCCTCGCCCCCAAGGCGGACGAAGGCGAAGCGGCGTAATATCCCCGTCAGCGCCCGCTGTTAAAGCGGGCGCCCGGCTTCGCCGGTACGGTGGATTTTTCGACGCGCGCGCACCAAATAGATGCCCGGCGCCGACCCGACCGCCGCATCCGGCAGCGGATCGGGACAGCAGCGCGGGAGAAAGCCGGACATGGTCTCAGCAGCGGAACAACTAGCGGCAAATCTCAATTTCTCGGCGCTCGGTAAAGCCGAAGAGTTGAAGAAGCGGATCTGGTTCACGCTCGGCGCGCTGCTGGTGTACCGCTTCGGAACCTACATCCCGCTGCCGGGCATCGACCCGAACATCTGGGATCAGGTGTTCCGTCAGCAGGCCGGCGGCATCCTCGGCATGTTCAACATGTTCGCCGGCGGCGGCATCCACCGCATGGCGATCTTCGCGCTCAACATCATGCCGTACATCTCGGCATCGATCATCGTGCAGTTGCTGACGACGGTGTCGCCGCAGCTCGAGGCGCTGAAGAAGGAAGGCGAGAGCGGCCGTAAGACGCTCAACCAATACACTCGCTATCTCACCGTGCTGCTGGCGCTGGTTCAGTCCTACGGCATCGCCGTCGGTCTGGAAGGTGCGGGCAATGTGGTGTCCGACCCGGGCATGTTCTTCCGGCTGTCGACCACGATCACGCTGACCGGCGGCACCATGTTCCTGATGTGGCTCGGTGAGCAGATCACCTCGCGCGGCATCGGCAACGGCATCTCGCTGATCATCCTCGCCGGCATCGTCGCCGAGTTGCCCTCGGCGCTCGCCAACATGCTCGAGCTCGGCCGTCAGGGCGCGCTGTCGACCGGCCTGATCCTGGTCGTGCTGGTGATGGCTGTGGTCGTGATCGCCTTCATCGTGTTCATGGAGCGCGCCCAGCGCCGGCTGCTGATCCAGTACCCGAAGCGCCAGGTCGGCAATAAGATGTTCGAGGGGCAGTCTTCGCATCTGCCGCTGAAGCTGAACACCGCAGGCGTGATTCCGCCGATCTTCGCGTCGTCGCTGCTGCTGCTGCCGACCACGATCGCGAACTTCAATGCCGGCAACGGTCCGGAATGGCTGCAGTGGATCGTGACCCAGTTCGGGCACGGCCGCCCGCTGTTCCTGGTGTTCTACATCGGCATGATCGTGTTCTTCGCGTTCTTCTACACCGCGATCGTGTTCAACCCGACCGAGACCGCGGACAATCTGAAGAAGCACGGCGGCTTCATTCCGGGCATCCGTCCGGGCGAACGCACCGCCGAGTACATCGATTACGTGCTGTCGCGCATCACCGTGGTCGGCGCGATCTATCTGGCGATCGTCTGCTTGATCCCGGAGATCATGATCTCCTACGCGGCGGTGCCGTTCTATTTCGGCGGAACTTCGCTTCTGATCGTTGTCAGCGTGACGATGGATACGGTTGCGCAGGTGCAGGGCTATCTGCTGGCTCACCAGTATGAGGGCCTGATCAAGAAGTCGAAGTTGCGGGGGCGCAAGAAATGAGACTGATCCTCCTCGGACCGCCTGGCGCGGGCAAGGGCACCCAGGCGGCCCGTCTGGTCGAGCGGCACGGCATCGTGCAGCTCTCCACTGGCGACATGCTGCGCGCCGCGGTCGCGGCCGGCACGCCGGTCGGCCTCAAGGCCAAGGACATCATGGCGGCCGGCGGTCTGGTGCCGGACGAGGTGGTGATTGGGATCATCTCCGATCGGATCGATCAGGACGACGCCGCCCAGGGGTTCATCCTCGATGGCTTCCCGCGCACCGTGCCGCAGGCCGAGGCGCTCGACCGCCTGCTCAAGGACAAGGGCTTCGATCTCGACGCCGTGGTCGAGCTGAAGGTCAATGAAGGCGCGCTGCTCGACCGGGTCGAGACCCGTGTCGCCGAGATGCGCGCCCGCGGCGAGGAGCCGCGCGCCGACGATAACGCCGAAGCGCTGGCCAAGCGTTTGTCTGCGTATCGCGCGCAGACCGAGCCGCTGGTCGACTATTATTCCGAGAAGCGCAAGCTGCTGACGGTCGACGGCATGATGTCGATCGACGAAGTTACGCGCGAGATCGGCCGGGTGCTCGAAGCGGTTCGCGCCGCCGACGCCAAGAAGGGAGCCAAGGCTTCCCGCGCCAAGCGCGTGGTGAAGACCACCGCCAAGAAGGCCAAGGCTGCGAGCAAGACGGCGGCCAAGGCTGCCAAAAAGCCGGCCGGCAAGTCGGGGGCGAAGGCCGCCTCTGCCAAGAAATCTTCGGCCAAACAGGCGGTTGGCAAGAAGGCTTCAGGCAAGAAGGCAGTCGCCAAGAAGGCGGCCGCGAAGCCGGCCGCTGCCAAGGCGGGCAAATCTGCGGCCGGTAAAGCCGCGAAGGCTGGTCTGAAGAAGGCGGCCAAAGCCGTTGTAAAGGCTGGCAAAAAGGCCGCCAAGGCAGTGGTGAAGGCCGCCAAGGGCGCGGCTAAGCCGTCAGCCGGCAAGAAGGCGGTTGGCAAGAAGGCGACCAAGAAGGCCGCCGCGGCGTCGAAGACCAAGGCGGTTGCCAAGGTCCCGGCGCGTGGCAAAAAGGCCAAAAAGGTCACGAAGAAGCGAGCTTGAATTGGGATTCGGTTGACGAAGCAAAACGGAATCCTTTAATAAGGCCCGATATCCCGTCGGATAGGTTTCAGACGATGCCGGGCCCCAAAACTGAGCGAGGGGTCGGCGTCGTGTTCGCGTTTGTGAACGCCGCCCGAGAGAGCAAGGAATTGACCGGCTGACCGCCGGTGACAGGAGAGAAGTCTGTGGCCCGTATAGCCGGCGTGAATATCCCGACCAACAAGCGCGTGCTGATCGCGCTTCAGTACATCCATGGCATCGGCCAGAAGCATGCCGCCGATATCATCGAGAAGGTGAAGATCCCGCTCGATCGTCGCGTCAATCAGCTCAGCGACGCCGAGGTGTTGCAGATCCGCGAAGTGATCGACCGCGACTATCTGGTCGAGGGTGACCTTCGCCGTGAGACCGGCATGAACATCAAGCGTCTGATGGACCTCGGCTGCTATCGCGGCCTGCGTCATCGTCGCGGCCTGCCGGTGCGTGGTCAGCGCACCCACACCAACGCCCGTACCCGCAAGGGTCCGGCGAAGGCGATCGCGGGCAAGAAGAAGTAAGTTTGCGAGTTGCGAACGGCCAGTGGCGAGTAGGGGACTTCCCCTAGTCGCCACTGGTTGTTCGCCATTCGCCGTTTCGGTGGAGCCGCTGGCGTTACGGCGGCGTTGAGATCACGTAGAAAGGTAGACTATGGCCAAGGACGCCACCCGCATTCGCCGTCGCGAGCGCAAGAACATCGCCTCCGGCATCGCGCATGTGAATTCGTCGTTCAACAACACCACCATCACCATCACCGATGCGCAGGGCAATGCGATTGCCTGGTCGTCGGCCGGCACGATGGGTTTCAAGGGCTCGCGCAAGTCGACCCCTTACGCTGCGCAGGTCGCGGCCGAGGACGTCGCCAAGAAGGCGCAGGAGCACGGCATGCGCACCCTCGAAGTCGAGGTGGCGGGCCCCGGTTCGGGCCGTGAGTCGGCGCTGCGCGCGCTGCAGGCGGCGGGCTTCACGGTGACCTCGATCCGCGACGTCACCACCATCCCGCACAACGGCTGCCGTCCGCGTAAGCGTCGTCGCGTCTGAGTTTTGGTCGCCGACGGCCCTATGCCGCCGGCGGCTCTATTCGTTGTTTCCCGCGGATTGATCCGCAGTTTCCAATGCTAGCGACGATGCGCCGGGGCCCCGGCGTCGATCGCCTGGCCAGGAAGGTGACACAGTGACGATCCAGAAAAATTGGCAGGAATTGATTCGGCCGAACAAGCTCCAGGTCACCCCCGGGAGCGATGCCACCCGGTTCGCGACGCTGGTCGCCGAGCCGCTCGAGCGCGGCTTCGGCCAGACCCTCGGCAACGCGCTGCGCCGCGTGCTGCTGTCGTCGCTGCAGGGCGCGGCGGTTCAGTCGGTGCACATCGATGGCGTGCTGCACGAGTTCTCCTCGATCGCTGGCGTTCGCGAGGACGTCACCGACATCGTGCTGAACATCAAGGACATCTCGCTGAAGATGCAGGGCGAAGGCCCGAAGCGGATGGTCATCAAGAAGTCCGGTCCGGGCGTCGTCACCGCCGGTGACATCCAGACCGTCGGCGACATCGTCGTGCTGAACCCCGATCTGCAGCTCTGCACGCTGGATGACGGCGCCGAGATCCGCATGGAGTTCACCGTCAACACCGGCAAGGGCTATATCGCCGCCGAGCGCAACCGTCCCGAGGACGCGCCGATCGGTCTGATCCCGGTCGACAGCCTGTACTCGCCGGTCCGCAAGGTGTCGTACAAGGTCGAGAACACCCGCGAGGGCCAGATCCTCGACTACGACAAGCTGACCATGACGGTCGAGACCAACGGCGCGATCTCGCCGGAGGACGCAGTGGCGTTCGCCGCCCGCATCCTGCAGGATCAGCTCAACGTCTTCGTCAACTTCGAAGAGCCGCGCAAGGAAGTCACTCAGGAGATCATTCCGGATCTCGCCTTCAACCCGGCCTTCCTCAAGAAGGTGGACGAGCTCGAGCTGTCGGTGCGTTCGGCAAACTGCCTGAAGAACGACAACATCGTCTACATCGGCGACCTGGTGCAGAAGTCGGAAGCCGAAATGCTCCGCACCCCGAACTTCGGCCGCAAGTCGCTGAACGAGATCAAGGAAGTGCTGGCTCAGATGGGCCTGCATCTCGGCATGGAAGTGCCGGGCTGGCCGCCGGAGAACATCGACGAGCTCGCCAAGCGCTTCGAGGATCATTACTGAGCCAATCGGCCTCATGGTTCGCCATGAGGCCTCTTCCTCATCCTGCGAAGCGGCGTCGCCGCTTCTCGAAGGGTGGGGCTCCACCAGGGCGAACGCAGGTAGCCCGCCTGCAACTCCGACGAACCGTCGGGTATCATCGAGTGAAGGACTGACAACATGAAACACGGCAAGGTTCATCGGAAGCTCAACCGCACCGCCGAACACCGCAAGGCGATGTTCGCCAACATGTGCGCCGCGCTGATCAAGCACGAGCAGATCGTCACCACGCTGCCGAAGGCCAAGGAATTGCGGCCGATCGTCGAGAAGCTGGTCACCCTCGGCAAAAAGGGCGGCCTCGACAAGCGCCGCCAGGCGATCGCCGAAATGCGCGATAAGGACCAGGTCAAGAAGCTGTTCGACGTGCTGGCGCCGCGCTACGCCGACCGTAACGGCGGCTACACCCGCATCATCAAGGCCGGCTTCCGCTATGGCGACAATGCCGCGATGGCGGTGATCGAGTTCGTCGACCGCGACGAAGACGCCAAGGGCAAGGATTCGGGTCCGACCCAGGACAGCAGCGAAGCCGAAGCGGCGTAAGCGGCTTCCTTCCAGTCTGAGATTTCAAAAGGCGGTGCCCCACGGCGCCGCCTTTTTCCTTGCTGGGCGAGGTTTTGTTCCGACGTCATCCCCGCGCATGCGGGGATTCAGTATTCCAGGGCGTCGATGATGGGCACGAAGGCTCTGCGATACTGGGGCGCCCGCCTTCGCGGGCGATGACGGTGTGTAGTTGTGGCCTGTCTATCCGGACGGTCACGTCGCGCCGGACGAACTGCCGTCCGATCGAGCCACGACGTTGTGCAGAACGGTGAGTCCGAAAGCGAAGCTGCGGCCAACTTCATCAAGCAGCATCGCCCCGGCTCGCTGATCCAGCGCTTCGCCACCGTCGAAGAGATTGCCAACATGGTGGTCTATGTCAGCTCCAAGCAAGCCTCCGCCACCAACGGCGCCGCGCTCCGCGCCGAAGGCGGCCTGCTGCAGACGATCGCGTAGTTCGCCCCTAGAGGTCTTCGATTCACTACCCGAGGCAGCCCTCACCCCAACCCTCTCCCGCAAGCGGGAGAGGGAGTTCGCCGCATTCGAGCGGATGAAATGATCCCGTCACAATTTCCGAACTAACAGCAATCCTACGCCGCGTTCATCCGCAGCGCCGCCGCAACGGCAGCGCGCTCCCTCTCCCGCTTGCGGGAGAGGGGTGGGGTGAGGGCGCCCCAAGCACGATGTCCTCGACCCATCCCCGTCATTCGGGGGCGCTCGCGAAAGCGAGCGACCCCGGAATCCCGATGTTGTTACGAAGAAATCCGAGTGCGAGAGCTGATGCAGAGATTTCCGGGTTCGCGCTGCGCGCGCCCCGGAATGACCCGGGGAGAGGGCGGTGATCAATCCGTCCTGGTACCAAGCAACGGAATTACTCCCACCCCTCCAGCACGACCTTGCCGACCGACTTGCCGCTTTCGATCAGCGCGTGGGCGCGTTTCAGGTTGGCGGCGTTGATGGTGCCAAGAGTTTTGTCCAGCGTGGTGCGCAGCACGCCGGAATCGATCAGGCCGGCGACTTCGTCGAGCAGATCGTGTTGGGCGATCATGTCGGCGGTCTCGAAAGTCGAGCGCGCGAACATCGCTTCCCAATGCAGCGAGGCCGATTTGGGCTTCAGCAGCATCGGATTGATCGGCTGCACCGGATCGTCGATCAGGCCGATCTTGCCCTGCGGGGCGAGGATGTCGATCAGCTGGGTGAAGTGCGTATCGGTGTTGGTGAGGCTCGCGATCAGCGAAACCGGCGGCAGCTTCAGCGCGTCGACCTGCGGCTTCATCGGCTGACTGTGATCGATCACCGCGTGCGCGCCGAGTTCGAGGCACCACTTCGTCGTCTCCGGCCGCGACGCCGTGGCGATGATGCTGAGGCCGGTGAGGCGGCGCGCGAGCTGAATGAGGATCGACCCGACCCCGCCGGCGCCGCCGATGATCAGCAGCGTGCGCGGATCGAACGCCTTGCTCGGGCGTGCGCCGAGCCGGTCGAACAGCAGTTCCCAGGCGGTGATCGAGGTCAGCGGCAATGCTGCGGCCTCGGCAAAGCCCAGCGTCTTCGGCTTGCGGCCGACGATGCGCTCGTCGACCAGATGGAATTCGGCGTTGGTGCCCGGCCGCTGGATCGAGCCGGCGTAGAACACCTCGTCGCCCGGCCGGAATAGCGTCACCTCGGTGCCGACCGCCGCGACCACGCCGGCAGCGTCGTAGCCGAGGATCTTGTATTCGCCGGCGGGCGGGGCGGCGCGCTTGCGGACCTTGGTGTCGACCGGATTGACCGAGATCGCCTTCACCGCAACCCGGAGGTCGCGCGGACCCGGCTCGGGCTTGGCGAGCTCGATATCGAGCAGTGCTTCCGGGGCGTCGATCGGGAGGCTCTTGGTGTAGCCGACAGCTTTCATGATGGTCTCCGTGCAAGGGCGTCTTGGCGCGCAAGATTGGGCGCGCAAGGTCGCCTCCGGGAACCCATATTGCAAGTACTGTCATTTGGGGGATATAGTCACCGATCGGATACTATTGGACCCCTTCGCATGAAGCGTCGCAATTTTGCTTGTGCGCCCGGCTGTTCTGTCGAGGTGACGCTCGACCTGATCGACGGCAAATGGAAGGGCGTGATCCTCTACCATCTGCAGGACGGCCGGCTGCGGTTCGGCGAGCTGCGCCGGCGAATGCCGGGCATCACCCAGCGGATGCTCACCAAGCAGCTCCGCGCCCTGGAGGACGACGACCTGATTACCCGCCAGGTGTTCGCCGAAGTGCCGCCGCGGGTGGAATACGCGCTGTCGGAGACCGGCGAGCGGCTGCGCCCGGTGATCGATGCGCTCAAGCGCTGGGGCGAGGAACATCGCGCTCGCCAGCAGCAACTCGCTTCTTCTGCAGCCGAATCGACAACCGAAACCGCCGAGGCTCAGCCGGCGTGAGCGCCGGCCGCTTTTCCTTCTCCTGGCTTGGCCGGCGGACTATATCTGCTGCGCCCTAGATGCCCCTGTAACGGATTCCCGCATGAACCCGATCCGCACGTTGACCATCCTGTGTCTGTCGCTCGCCCTCACCACGCCGCTCGCGGCGCAGGAGCGGCGGCTGCCGTCGTCGCAGGCGGAGATCCGTCTGAGCTACGCGCCGATCGTGCAGCATGTGCAGCCGGCGGTCGTGAACGTCTACGCCGCCAAGTTGGTGCAGAACCGCAATCCGCTGCTCGACGATCCGATCTTCCGCCGGTTCTTCGGCGTGCCCGGCCAGCCTGAGCAGATCCAGCGCTCGCTCGGCTCGGGCGTGATGATCGATGCCTCCGGTCTGGTCGTCACCAACAACCACGTCATCGAGGGCGCCGATCAGGTCAAGGTCGCGCTCGCCGATAAGCGCGAGTTCGAGGCCGAGATCGTGCTCAAGGACAGCCGTACCGATCTGGCGGTGCTGCGGCTCAAGGACACCAAGGAGAAATTCCCGACGCTCGACTTCGCCAATTCCGACGACCTGATGGTCGGCGATCTGGTGCTGGCGGTCGGCAATCCGTTCGGCGTCGGCCAGACCGTGACCCACGGTATCGTGTCGGCGCTGGCGCGTACCCAGGTCGGCATCACTGACTATCAGTTCTTCATCCAGACCGACGCGGCGATCAATCCAGGCAATTCGGGCGGAGCGCTGGTCGACATGACCGGCAAGCTGGTCGGTATCAACACCGCGATCTTCTCGCGCTCCGGCGGCTCGCAGGGCATTGGCTTCGCGATTCCCGCCAACATGGTGCGGGTGGTGGTCGCCTCGGCCAAGAGCGGCGGCAAGGCCGTGAAGCGGCCATGGCTCGGCGCGCGGCTGCAGGCGGTGACGCCGGAGATCGCCGAAACCCTCGGCCTGAAGCGGCCGGGCGGTGCGCTGGTCGCCAGCGTCACCAAGGGCAGCCCGGCGGAACGGTCCGGGCTGAAGCTGTCGGACCTGATCGTGTCGATCGACGGCTTCACGATCGACGATCCCAACGCGTTCGACTATCGCTTCGCCACCCGGCCGCTCGGCGGCGCCGCGCAGATCGAGGTCCAGCGCAACGGCAAGCCGGTGAAGCTGTCGATCCCGCTCGAGACCGCGCCGGACACCGGCCGCGACGAACTGGTGATTACTTCGCGCTCGCCGTTCAAGGGCGCCAAGATCGCCAACATCTCGCCGGCGATCGCCGACGAAATGCGGCTCGACCCGAGCGTCGAGGGCGTCGTCGTCACCGACCTCGCCGACGACAGCACCGCGGCGAATGTCGGCTTCCAGAAGGGCGATATCATTGTCGCGGTGAACAACAGCCGGATCGCCAAGACCAGTGACCTCGAGCGCATCGCCGGCCAGTCCCCGCGTCTGTGGCGCATCATGCTGGTCCGCGGCGGCCAGCAGATCCAAGTCACGCTGGGTGGATAGCTCTTCGGGACACGACGCCCTCCAGAGAGCTCTGCCGATGCGTTCCGGCACTGACTTAGCCCGACGTCATGCCCGGCCTTGTGCCGGGCATCCACGCCTTGCAGCGGCTGTTGCAAGAAAGACGTGGATGGCCGGGACAAGCCCGGCCATGACGAAGGTGAGTGGACGGGGCCGCTGTCCGGTCGGAACGCAGAATCTTCGCGCAGCGGATGTGGGCACAACGGCATGAGCCCCAAGCGCCCGCAGCAATCCGAGAACCTGTTTGCCGCCGCTGGCCTCGAGCGCGAGGCGCCGCGGCCGTTGCCGGATCGGCTGCGGCCGCGCGCGCTCGCCGAGGTCGTCGGCCAGGATCACATCGTCGGCCCGGACGGCGCGCTGACGCGGATGCTGGAGACGCGGACGCTCGGCTCGCTGGTGTTCTGGGGCCCGCCCGGCACCGGCAAGACCACCGTGGCGCGGCTGCTCGCCGACGCCACCGAGCTGCATTTCGAGCAGATCTCCGCGGTGTTTTCCGGCGTCGCCGACCTGAAGAAAGTGTTCGACGCCGCCCGCGCGCGCCGCGAGATGGGCACCGGCACGCTGTTGTTCGTCGACGAGGTGCATCGCTTCAACAAAGCGCAGCAGGACTCGTTTCTGCCGGTGATGGAAGACGGCACCGTGGTGATGGTCGGCGCCACCACTGAGAACCCGTCGTTCGAACTCAACGCGGCGCTGTTGTCGCGCGCCCGCGTGCTGGTGTTTCGCTCGCTCGACGCGGAGGCGATCGAGAAACTGTTTGCTCATGCGGAAGACGTCGAAGGCAAGAAGCTGCCGCTCGACGACGAGGCGCGGGCGGTGCTGGTGCGGATGTCCGACGGCGACGGCCGCGCCTCGCTGACGCTGGCCGAAGAGGTCTGGCGCTCGGCGCGCGCCGGCGAAGTGTTCAATGCCGCGCAGCTTCAGGACATTCTGCAGCGCCGCGCGCCGATCTACGACAAGGGCGCCGACGGCCACTACAACCTGATCTCCGCGCTGCACAAATCGGTGCGCGGCTCGGATCCGGACGCGGCGCTGTACTATCTGTGCCGGATGTTCGACGCCGGCGAAGATCCGCTGTTCCTGGCGCGCCGCGTGGTACGGATGGCGGTCGAGGACATCGGTCTCGCCGATCCGCAGGCGCTGGTGATCTGCAACGCCGCCAAGGACGCCTACGACTTCCTCGGCAGCCCCGAGGGCGAGCTGGCAATCGCGCAGGCGGTGATCTATCTCGCCACCGCGCCGAAATCCAACGCCGCCTACACCGCCTACAAGGCCGCGACCGCGACCGCCAAGCGCGCCGGCTCGCTGCTGCCGCCCAAGCACATCCTCAACGCGCCGACCGGCTTGATGAAGTCGGAAGGCTACGGCTCCGGCTATCAGTACGACCACGACACGCCGGAGGGATTCTCCGGCCAGAACTACTTCCCAGACGCGCTCGGCCGCCAGACTTTTTACGATCCGCCAGACCGTGGCTTCGAACGCGAGATCCGCAAGCGGCTCGATTACTGGGCCAAGCTGCGCGCCGCCAAGGGCGGTTAGTTCGCCACTCCGTCGCATTTGCGATGGTACTGCGCGTCTTTCCAAACCGGAAACCAATCGGCTCGGATTATCAGCGCGTGGTCATTTTACCGCTGCGTGCAAAGCCGATGTTAAACGGCCTCTGGTTGATTGGCTGCTCCGAACAGCAGCGGCGTTTTCCATTACCGATCGATTGACTTCATGATCCGAGCCGACAGCAGCTTCAGGGCGATCGCTCTCGCCAAGGCCCAGGCCCGCACGGCGCTACGCAACGTTCGGCTCACGTTGATCTCCAATATCGTGATCGCGCTGTCGCTGGCGGCGCTGTTGTATCGCGAGAACGGCGAGACGCCGATCCTGTGGTGGTTCGGCGCCGCGACGGCGCTGGCGCTCGTCCGCGCCTGGTGGGTGGCCCGGCTGGCGAGGACCGGGGCGGCGGAGACCGCGCCGTATCAGGTGCTGCACCATCTCACCGCACTGGCTTTCGCCAGTGGCCTGTTATGGTGCGTCGTCCCTGCGGCGGTCGGCGTGTTCGCCGCCCAGCAGGGCATCGACTACATCACCTTCATCATGATCGGGACCTCCACCGGCGCGATCATTCAGAGCGCGTCTTACGCCCGCATCTCGCTCGCTTTCGCATTGCCGGTGATGGCCGCGACGCTGGTCCGGATCATGCTGACCGGCAACAGCTCGGACTACATCATCGCGCTCGACGGGCTGTTCCTCACCTTCATGCTGTTCCGCGCCGCGATCGGTGGCGAGCGCGAATTCATCGCCAGCCAGACCATCGCACTGGAGGCGACCGATCTGGCCGCCTCGCTGGCGAGCGCCAACAGCGAAGTGCTGAGTTCGAACCGCGCGCTGGAGCAGATCGCCCGCGCCGATCCGCTCACCGGCCTTGCCAACCGCAGTCACTTCCGCGAAGCCGCAGCGGCCGCGTGCCGATCCGGACAGGGCGTCGCCTTCGTGCTGTTCGACCTCGACAACTTCAAGACGATCAACGACACCCGCGGCCACGACGCCGGTGACCGGGTGATCGCCGCGGTGGCCGAACTGCTGCGCTCGTCCTGCGGACCGCAGGATCTGCCGGTGCGGCTCGGCGGCGACGAATTCATCGTGGTGCTGCAGGGCGACGACGTCGCGGGGCGGGCGCTGGCTTTGGCACGGCGGCTGAGCGGCGCGCTGACCCGGCCGGTTCAGGTTGCCGGCCAGCCGCTGGCGATCAGTTGCTCGATCGGCATCGCGGCGCATCCCGGCGGGCCGATCGATGTCGAGGACGTGTTCGCGCGCGCCGATGCGGCGCTGTACCGCGCCAAGGACGACGGCCGCGCCTGCATCCGGCTGTTCGACGCGCGGATGCAGGAGGAATTCCTGCTGCAGCGCTGCATCGACAGCGATCTGCCCGGCGCGCTCGGGCGCGGCGAACTGCATCTCGAATTCCAGCCGCAGGTGGTGCTGGCCACCGGGCAGGTGGTGGGCTTCGAGGCGTTGCTGCGCTGGCATCATCCGATCGCCGGCCTGATCCCGCCGCCTGACATCGTCCGCGCCGCGATCCGGCTGCAGCTCTCGGCGCGGCTGCTGTCGTTCATCGGCGATCGTGCCTGCGACTTCCTGCGTGCGCTGGACGCCAGCGGCGCGCCGACGATCAACGTCGCGATCAACGTCTCGCCGCGCGAGCTGACGCTGCATTCGCCGGCCAGGATCCTGATGGATCTGGCCCAGCGCCACGGCCTCGATCCGCACCGGATCGAGATCGAGATCACCGAGGAGGCGCTGTTTGATCCCAAGCAATGCGCGCGCGAATTGCAGCGGATTGAGCATTGCGGCTTTGGCCTCGCGATCGACGATTTCGGCGTCGGCCATTCGTCAATCTCCAATCTGATGACCGTGGCGCTCGACACCATCAAGATCGATCGCGCGTTCGTGCACGGCGTCAGCGCCAACCGGCAGAACCAGCAACTGATTGCCGCGATCACCGCGGTGGCGCAGCCGCTCGGCCATCGCATCATCGCCGAGGGCGTCGAGAGCCAGGGCGAGGCCGAGACGCTGCGGATGCTCGGCTGCTCCTACGGCCAGGGCTGGCTGTACGGCCGCCCGATGCGCGCGGCCGACGCGGTGGCGTGGCTGGCCGGCCTCGACGACGAGCGTCGCAGCGAACGGCAGCTCGCCTGAGTGCTTTACGCCGCGCCGCGGCCGCCGCATGGTTCGGCCCAACCGATCACACGGACCAAGGAGGGCGGCGCGATGAAGTCGTATCGCAAGGAGCTGTGGTTTCAGACGCCGGGACGGCGGGCGTTCATCAACATCACCGGCGAGGTCGAGCAGGCGCTGCGTGCCAGCGGCGTGCGCGAGGGCCTGGTGCTGGTCAATGCCATGCACATCACCGCGTCGGTGTTCATCAACGACGACGAGAGCGGGCTGCACGCCGATCGAGAAATGGCTGGAGCAGCTCGCGCCGCACGAGCCGGTGTCGTCCTATCGCCACAACCGCACCGGCGAGGACAACGCCGACGCGCACATGAAGCGCCAGGTGATGGGCCGCGAGGTGGTGGTGGCGATTACCGAAGGCCGGCTCGATTTCGGCCCCTGGGAGCAGATCTTCTACGGCGAGTTCGACGGCGGCCGCAGGAAGCGCGTGCTGATCAAGATCATCGGCGAGTGAGACACCGCGCCTTGCGGCAATTACTTGCCGATCAGCTCGCGGATCCGCGCGGCGAGGGTATCGACCGCGAACGGCTTGGTCAGCACCGCCATGCCGGGTTCGAGCTGGCCGTTGTTGAGCAGCGCGTTTTCGGCGAAGCCGGTGATGAACAGCACGTTGAGGCCGGGGCGGATGTCGCGGGCGGCGTCGGCTAGCTGGCGGCCGTTCATGCCGCCGGGCAGGCCGACATCGGTGATCAAAAGATCGATCCGCGCATCGGACTGCAGCAGCTTCAGCCCGCCGACGCTGTCGGAGGCCTCGATCGCAGTGTAGCCGAGGTCTTCCAGCACGTCGGCGACCAGCATCCGCACCGTCGGCTCGTCGTCGACCACCATCACGGTCTCGCCGGTGTGGGCGAACGGAATCTCGGTGGAGTCGGGGAAGCGGTCGTCCTCGGCGGCCTCGCCGCGGTGCCGCGGCAGATAGATACACACCATCGTGCCCTGGCCGACCTCGGAATAGATCCGCACCTGGCCGCCGGACTGCTGCGCGAAGCCGTAGATCATCGACAGGCCGAGTCCGGTGCCCTGGCCGATCGGCTTGGTGGTGAAGAACGGATCGAACGCCTTGGCGATCACGTCGGGCGTCATCCCGGTGCCGGTGTCGGAGACGCACAGCGAGACGTATTGCCCGCTCGGGATATCGTAGATGCTCGCCTGGGTGCGGTCGATCCAGCGATTGCCGGTTTCGATCGTGATCTTGCCGCCGTTCGGCATCGCGTCGCGGGCGTTGATACACAGATTGAGCAGTGCGCTTTCGAGCTGCGGCACGTCGACCAGCACGCTCCACAGCCCGGTGGCGCCGACGTGTTGAACCTCGATGCCCGGGCCGACGCTGCGCTGGATCAGGTCGAGCATCGAGGCGACCAGGCGGTTGACGTTGGCGGCGGTCGGCGTCAGCGTCTGGCGGCGCGCGAAGGCGAGCAGGCGGTGGGTCAGCGAGGCGGCGCGCTTTACCGCGCCCTGCGCGGCGCCGACGTACTTCTCGATCTCGCCGACGCGGCCCTGGCGGATCCGCGCGCTCATCAGTTCCAGGCTGCCGGAGATGCCGGCGAGCAGATTGTTGAAGTCGTGCGCCAGGCCGCCGGTGAGCTGGCCGACCGCTTCCATCTTCTGTGACTGGCGGAGCTGCTCGGCGGAGCGCATCAGCTCGGCGCGGGCTTCGGCGACGCGCTGCTCCAGCGTCTCGTTCAGCGCGCGCAGCTCGTCGATGGCGCGGTCGCGTTCGGCCACCAGCGCGCGGCGGTCGTCGATGTCGATCAGCACGCCGGGAAAGCTGAGCGGCGTGCCGTCGGGCCCGTGCTCGACCCGGCCGTTGGCCTCCAGCCAGTAGTATTTGCCGTCGGCGCGGCGCACCCGATACTGGTGCGCGTAGGGCCCGCCGCGCTTGATCGCCTCGTCGATCGCCGCCGAAAGACCGGCCTGATCGTCGGGATGCACCGTCGCCACCACTTGCGCGAGACTCAGCCCTTCACGGCCGAGCTTCGGGTCGAGTCCGAACGCGCGCGCGAACGCTTCGTCGACGGTGAAGCGGTCGCTCGGCAGATCCCACAGCCAGGTCCCGATGATCGCCCCGGCGGCGAGCGCGAGCTGCACCCGCTGCACGTTCTCGCGCGCCAGCTTCTCGCTGTCGCGTAGCGCGGCCTCGGCACGCTTGCGCGCGGTGATATCGCGGAACAGCACCGAGACCTGACGCAGCTCCGGCGGCTCGATCCGCGTTGCCGACACTTCGATAATGCGGTTCACCGCGACGAAGGCACGCTCGAAATGAATCGGCCGGCCGGTGACGAGTACGCTGCGATACAGTTCCGCCCAGCCGTCGGCTTCATCCGGCACCAGATCGCGCAAGGTCCGGCCGACGATGTTGGGAATCCCGGTCTGCTTCTCGTAGCCGGCGTTGGCTTCGATATGGCGATAGTCGCTGAGCGGGCCGTGCGGGCCGTCGAAGAATTCGATGATGCAGAAGCCGTCGTCGATCGCCTCGAACAGCGCACGATAGCGCGCCTCGCTCTGACTGACGGCGGGACTGGGAGGGGGCTGCATCGGGCTCGAACAACCGGCGGGCGTGACGCGGAGGGGCGGAAACGGAACTGGAAAAGCGGGCGCGCCGCTGAAGGCCGGCCCGGACCGTGGCCGCTCGGCGGCCATGCGCATTACTCTCCGAATTGCGAGCGTTTGTCAAAGCAGCTTGACATTGTCTCGCCCCGCGGCGCTGGGCCGCGGAGCGATGTCGGCTCGGCTCGTGTCAGCCGTCGAACCCGACGAACCGCGCGGCTTCGCGCACCGGCTTGCGTTCCGACACCACGGCGTTGGCGGGGAATTCGTCGTCCGGCCAGCCGAGCGCGATCGCCTTCATGATCACCTGATCGTCGGCGATGCCGGCATGCTCGCGTACCACCGGAGATTGCATGATGCCCTGGCTGTTGATCACTGCCCCTAAGCCCCGCGACCACGCGGCGTTGACCAGCGCGTTGGTCACCGCGCCGCAATCGAACGGGGTGTCGTCGCTGTCGCTCAGCGTGCGGTCGTAGGTGATGATGATACACACCGGCGCGTCGAACTGGCGGAAGCCGCGCAGCACCCAGTCCTGCCGCTTGGCCTGATCGTCGCGCGCGATCCCCATCGCCGAGAACAGTTGCTTGGCGACGGTGATCTGCCGCTCGCGATGAGGGCCGGCGAACGGCTGCCCGGTCCGGAATTCGCGGCTGTGCGGCACGCCGGCGAGGTTGCGCTCGGTGTTGCCGGCGCGGATGCGGTCCAGCGGCTCGCCGGTGAGCACGGTGAAATTCCACGGTTGGCTGTTCATCGAGGAGGGCGCCCGCATCGCCAGTTCGAGGATCTCCTCGATCAATTCCCGCGGTACGGGATCAGGCTTGTAGCCGCGGATCGAGCGGCGGCCGCGGACCACGTCGTCGTATTGCATGCGTCTGGTTTCCCCCAAAGCTTCTGATTGCCGCGGAGTGTCGCGGTTTCGAACGCCGAGTGCAAGATGGCGACGCACCCCGTCATTCCGGGGTGCGCGAACCGCGCGCGAAGCCGGAATCTCGAGGTGAGCTGTTCGCCCGATCGAGGACTGTGGCCCGCATGAGCGCAGCGAGATGCGGGGCGGCGTATCAATCCTGTGAGCCCGGGTATCGCTTCGCTCACCTGGGCTACGCTTGCTCAGTCGCCGGCCGTCCAAGGATTAATGACCGTCAGGCCTGCGGCGTCGAACGCGCTTGCGTCGCGCGACGCGACACTACAGCCGTGTGCGGCAGCGATCGCGGCGATATAGCCGTCGGGCGTGGGGAAGCCCTTACCGGCCGCGCGCGCCTGGACGGCGAGATCTGCATAGCGCCGCGCCGCAGGCGTATCGAAGTGCAGGACGCGGTGGTCGAACTGCTCCAGCAAGCCGTCGATCCGAACTGCCAGCAGGTCCTTTCGCTTGCCGTCCGGCATCGCGCCGACGCCGAAGAGAAGTTCGGCCACGGTGATGCTGGACAGGAACAAGGTCTCGGCCGCCTGAGTGTCGAGCCAGGCGCGGACCAAGGGGTGAGGTTCGGGCTTGATCGCCTCGGAGACGACATTGGTGTCGAGCAGGATCATTCGAAGCACCAATTCCGAAGCGTCAAGTCATTCGAACTTCATCGGCTCGGCGGGACGTGTGTCGCGGACCTGTTCGAGTGCCTCGATATCGGCGTTGGTGAGACCCATTTTCCGGCTTATGTCCGACAAAGCCGTCCCGAGCAGCACGCGGCTCTCGGGGCGGGCGGCAGCCTCCAGAATGGCGCGCATCTCGGCTTCGGCGCTGCGATTGTGCTGCGCCGCGCGGAGCTTCAGGGCGCGATGCGCCTCGTCGGAGAGGTTGCGAATGGTGACGGCGACCATGATGGCGTCCCCCCGCGGGATAACAGCGATGCTATCAGAATAGGCAGGATGATCGCGTTTTTCAATGATGACACCGACCCGGCTGGGGGGGTAGGTCGCGATGGCGGAGGCGGAGGGGCGGGTTTCTGCAGGGTGGCGCTGAGCGCAGCGAAGCCCACGCAGACACATCGCGGCGCTTCCGAAGCTCACTGCATTGGACCCGCCATGCTGAAACAATTTGGTCGCGACATCTGGACGGCGGACGGTCCCGATGTGGCGCTGAGCGGATTTCATTACCCCACCCGGATGGCGATCATTCGCCTGTCCGGCGGCGGCCTGTTCATCTGGTCGCCGATCGCGCTCACGGACGGGCTTCGCGCCGAGGCCGATGCGCTCGGCGAGGTCTGTCACATCGTCGCTCCGAATTCGCTGCACCATTTGTTCCTGCCCGAATGGAAGCAGGCCTACCCGAACGCAAGACTGTACGCGCCGCCAAGGCTGCGCGCGAAGCGCGGCGATATCGGGTTCGACGGCGACCTTGGCGATGTGGCGAACCCGGAGTGGGCGGCGGAGATTGATCAGGCGCTGATCCGTGGAAACCTGATCACGACGGAGGTCGTGTTCTTTCACATCCGGAGCGGCACGGTGCTGTTCACCGATCTGATCCAGCAGTTTCCGGTCGATTGGTTCTCGGGCTGGCGCGCCTGGGTGGCAAAGCGCGACCTGATGGTCGAGCCGGAGCCGTCCGTGCCGCGCAAATTCCGTCTCGCCTTCACCAATCGCCGCGCGGCCCGTGCCTCGCTTCAACCGGTTCTCGCCTGGCCCGCCGAGCATGTGCTGATGGCGCACGGCACCCCCGTCGCCCGCGACGGCAGGGCCTTCATCCGCCGTGCGTTTGCCTGGCTGAGGCCGTGATTTCCGGAGCGCAGGCGAGCAATCGGTGCCCACATCAGCGCAGCGACATGCGGGGGTGGGCCTTGCGATTAAATTCCGGGTATCGCTACGCTTACCCGGGCTACGCTTGCTAAGTTCAATTTCACCGTCGCGCCCTATTTACCGCCGCCTCAAGCGGAAAGTGTGTATCATTCGGTCTGCTATTTGTAGTTCTTTCCTGCGGTTGGAGGGGGCGATGGAAATCATTAGATGCCCACGATGCGAAGGTCAGGGAACGCTCATCTGTCCAAAATGTGATGGCTCTGGAAAAGCGTGGGCAGTTGGTCAAGGTGGCTATTACAAGTGTCCGCAATGCAAAGGAGATGGTGGGATTCGATGCCCGCTATGTAGAGGCCGCAAGACTGTCAAGAAGTAGAAGCGGAGCCAGCAAGCACCGTAGCCCGTATGAGCGCAGAGACATGAGGGGTGGCGGGCCCGTCGCGGGTATCGCTTCGGTCACCCGGGCTACTCGCTACTCGCCGAGCAATCAATGATCACAGCTTACTTCCTGGTACAGCCCCAGGCACGCTTTATAGCCCGCATGAGCGCAGCGAGATATGCGGGGTGGGCCTTGCGACGAAACCCCGGGTATCGCTACGCTCACCCGGGCTACGCTTGCTGCATGAGATCACAGAATCCGTTCGGGAACGAATAGCCCGTACCGATGCGGTTGCCGCATGAAAACATCGGCTATTTCCTCTCCTGTGAAACCGAGTATTTTTAGGACATGATAGCGACCTAAGGCCGCTAGGTAGCGAAGATAGATGGCCATTTCTTGGGCAACCTCGCTGGACACTTCGAGGCCTCGTCCATGCGGGACTACGTTTCGTAGATCTCTTATGCGTTTCAAGTCTGGATTTGTCCTAAACCCATCGGCGTTCCATTTTTGATGAAGACGTTCGAGACGTTTCAAAAGTGAGAACCTATTCGACGCTGCTCCACTTATTCGCTCAAAGAACATTCGGTTCGCATCAGATCCATGTTTGTTGACCAACTCCTTAAGGCTCTCTTTTTCTTGATTGAAATTCTCATCCGCTCCCGATCCGAATGTGCGATCGTCAAATGCTTCCAGGCAGCCGAGGATTTCACCGAATCCTTGGGTGATGGAGAGGTCGAAATCTTCCACCGTTTGAATTTGGTCGGCTAGGAAGATGAGTTCGTCACTGCCTCTGGAAATATTGCTCAGTAACGTCTCCAGCGAGATCGGCGATCGCTCCTCGGTGATGAGGCGATCGTGCATGTCCGGCAGATCATCTCTACGCCGTTTTCTGTGTGCGGGTCGGTACCAATACTCCGCAATGATCTCCTGATCCTCATCGTTCCACTGTCGCTTCTGCGTTGTGGGGAGCCAATACAGTGGTGCGCTCACACGTGCGCCGATCAGAAATTCGAACAGAGAAGATATCCGCCAAGCCATACGAGTGATGACGCCGAAATTGACTGGTTCGCGGAATTCAAATTTCAGCGTGGTGTGCTCTTCCACTTTCGTGATGTCGCTGCCGGCAGCAAGCGCTACGCTTACGACTTCTGCCGAGGTTCCGTCTGGAAGAGTCAAATGTCGCTGACGAGGCGGTTGGACGTCTACCGAGAGAGTTGGAAGTTTAACGTCCTCCGACCAATCTCGACTGACTAGGCGAGGATTGACCCAGGCGTGAAACGCTGGATGCTCCACTATCAATCCAGTGAAGATAGATGCCTTGATGTCCTCCAAGAAGACATTTTTCAGGATAGCGCTGGCGACAAAGCGCCGAGACTCGCGCAATGCTGGGTGATTTACGCTGGCGGTGCCCATATTGATCTGTTGGAGCCGAGGCTCGATCAGGGTTGCTGGCTGCTGATAGCCAAGCCATCCCGTGAGAGTGTCACCGCTGATGATAGGATCGTTTTGTCTTGCACCGCGCTCGAAGAATCTAATTGTGTCCAGAAATATCCCTTCATCGAGATCAAAGGTGAGGCGCCCCGGTAAGTGACCGGTGTCGTCGCTGTCGTTCCTGCGAATAGCAAGCCATTCCTCGAAAGTTTCAAGCTTCATTTGCGTTTTCCATGTGAGGCTAACCGATCGGCGAATCCTTGTGTTCGAGCAAGACATTCGCTTGCGGGACGGAGCGTAGAAAATTGGTAAGACGATCCGCGCTTTTTCGAGCGAACAGTTAGAATATCTCTGTTGATCCAGGCATTGACAGAATCCAAATAGGATCATATACCTAATTCCATTCCGTCCACGAGGGGCGCTTTGAGAGGCGTCTTGGAGTGGGGCGGGGTGTGGCGCCTGCGGGCGGGGGCAGACGTGCTCTTTTCCTCCGGGAGGCTGAAGGTCGCCGTCCGCCGCTACTACGAGCGGCCGCCCTGTGCATGGCTGGACGGGCGCAGAGGAGGCGGGGAGAGCCCGCAAGCTCGCTGCGTTCCCGGAAGAACGGTCCCGAAGCCAAAAGTCGCCCATAGCAGCCGCAGGCTGCGTAAACTTGCCTGCGATGTGGAGCGCCGGAGGGCGTTTCCGCGAGACAAGGCGCCGGCGTTCCGGCGTGCGAGGCTCGCGGCCACCGACGACAAGGCGCGCTGTCCGGCGCTCCGCCGCCCCTCACGATCGGGGCGGACTGCCGCACAACTCGGGCGCCCCGCGCCGCGAGGTCGCGGCGGCGTGAGGCCGAGCAATTCCCGTGACCGGGTGCGGCTTTTGCGCTAGGCACGGCGTTTATTCCCGGAGCGAAGATTGATGAGCCGTCGAACCAAGAAACCCCTTTCCAAGCGCGGCCCTGGCGGCGAGCGCGCCAAGGGCGCGCGGCCGGCGTCCGGCCGGTCGGCGCCGCGCGGGGGCCTCGACGGGCCGGTGCGCGGCAATCGCGGCGAGGACGGGCGGCCAGTGTCGGCGCGGCCGGTGCGCAAGCCGGCGCCGCCGCGCGCGCCGAAGCCTGACGCGTCGCGGCCCGAGCCGGCCAAGCCCGCCGCCGAAACCGCGGTTCTGCCGACCAAGGTCGAGACCGTCACCGTGACGGCGGACGAGAACGGCATGCGGGTCGATCGCTTCCTCGAAGCGCGGTTTCCCGGGCTGTCGTTCAGCCACATCCAGCGCATCGTCCGCAAAGGCGAGCTGCGGGTGAACGGCAAGCGCGCCGACAGCAAGGATCGGCTCGAAGAAGGCCAGAGTGTCCGCATCCCGCCGCTCAAGCTCGACGCGCCAAAACTGCCCGGCCATCTGTCCGAAGCCGAGCAGAAGACGCTTGCGGCGCTCAAGGAGATGACGCTGTTCGAGGACGCCGACGTGCTGGTGCTGAACAAGCCGGCCGGCCTCGCGGTGCAGGGCGGCTCGGGCACGACGCGGCACATCGACCAGATGCTGGAAGTGCTGCGCGACGCCAAGGGCCAGAAGCCGCGCCTGGTGCACCGCATCGACAAGGAAACCGCCGGCTGTCTCTTGGTCGCCAAGACCCGCTTCGCCGCCACCGCGCTGACCGGCTCGTTCCGCCACCGCTCGGCGCGCAAGATCTATTGGGCGCTGGTCGCCGGCGTGCCGAAGCCGAAGCAGGGGCGGATCTCGACGTACCTCGCCAAGGACGAGAGCGAGGAGGATTCGATCATGCGCGTCGCCAAGCACGGCGACGACGGCGCCAGCCATGCGGTGACGTACTACGCGGTGGTCGAGACCTCCGGCCAGAAGCTGGCCTGGGTGTCGCTGAAGCCGGTGACCGGGCGCACCCATCAGCTGCGCGCCCACATGGCGCATATCGGTCACGCCATCGTCGGCGATCCGAAGTACTTCAACATCGAGAACTGGCAGCTGCCCGGCGGTCTGCAGAACCGGCTGCATCTCTTGGCGCGCCGCATCGTCATCCCGCATCCGCGCGGCGGCGTCATCGACGTCTCGGCGCCGCTGCCGCCGCATATGCTGCAGAGCTGGAACCTGCTCGGGCTCGAGCACGACCGGTTCGATCCGATCGAACATGCGCCGGAAGAATGAGGGCCTGCGCCGGCTTGCGGCTGCGCGCGGCGATGCCGACATGGCCAAGATGAAGCGACCTCACATCCTATTGGCCGCGGTTCTGGTCGTCGGCGCATGCGCCGGCCCTGCCGCCGCGCAGGTGGTGCTGCCGGGCGCCATGCCCTCGGCGATTCCGCCGATGGCGCCGCCGCCATCGCCGCCGCCGCCGGTGATCACCGTGCCGAAGGTGCCGCAACTCGCTGCGCCGCCGCCGCTCACCCACGAGCGGATCCAGCCGGCGCCGGACCTGCCGAAAGCGCAGCTGCGGCAGCGCGGTCATTTCGGCGACCGCATCGCGCGCTGCCTCGACGAGGGCGCCGCGATGGGGCTCAACGCCAGCGAGCGCGCCGCGTATTCGCGCGCCTGTGCCAATCAGTAGGTCGAGAAACCAGGATGCGTGATCTGTTCGACGAGGTGGCCGGCAAGTCGCCGCTCGATCCCAACGAAGCGGTGCGGCGCACCAGCCGCGCGCAGCTGCCGAAGCGGTTCTACACGCAGGCGAGCGTCACCGAGGAGGACGGCGGCTTCTCGGTGCGGCTCGATGGCCGCGCGGTGAAGACGCCTTCGCGCAACGCGCTGGCCGCGCCGGACCCCGCGCTCGCCGAAGCGATCGCCGCCGAATGGCAGGCGCAGGGCGAAACCATCGATCCGTCGACGATGCCGCTGACCCGGCTCGCCAACAGCGTGATCGACGGCGTCACCGGCCGGATCGATGCGGTGACCGACGACATCGCCAAGTACTTCGGCTCGGACCTGCTGTTCTATCGCGCCGAGCATCCAGAGGAGCTGATCGCGCGCGAAGCTGCGCATTGGGATCCGGTACTGTATTGGGCCGCGGAGGCGTTCGGCGCGCATTTCATCCTGGCACAGGGCATCATCCACGCGGCGCAGCCGGAGACCGCGATCGCGGCGGCGCGCGCGGCGCTGCCGGCCGATCCATGGTCGATCGGCGCGCTGCATGTCGTCACCACCATCACCGGCTCGGCGCTGCTGGCGCTGGCGCTGGCGCACGGCCGGCTCGATGCCGATCAGGTGTGGGCCGCTGCGCATGTCGACGAGGATTGGAACATCGAGCAGTGGGGCCTCGACGAGGAGGCCGCCGCGCGCCGCGCCGCCAAGCAGGCGGAGTTCGCCGCCGCCGCCCGGGTGATTGCGGCGCTGGGTTCCCGGAGAAGTTAACGACGGGTTTACGACCCTCGCTTAGTCTGATCGGATTGCGATTTCAGCAGCCGCCCGCAAAGGACAGCGATGGCGATTTCGGTCAATCCGAACCTTCCTTTGGTCGCGCTGCAGGGTGCGACGGCCGACGTGCTGTTGCAGCCCGGCGCGGTGCTGCAGGCCAAGGTGCTGTCGGTCCTCGATAACAACCAGGTTCGGATCGCGATCGGCGGCCAGACCGTCGAAGCCACCACCCAGGTTCCACTGCAGGCCGGTCAGACCTTGCAGGTGTCGGTGTCGCAGACCGATGCCGGCATTCGTCTGGCGATCGTCAATCAGCCGGTTACCACCACGACCGCGCAGGCGGCGCTGGCGGCGTCCGGCCCGGCGGTCGACAGCGTCACGCTCGGTCCCCAGGCGATCGTGGTGACCTCGGCGCAGGCGGCGCCGAGCATCGTGCCGGCCGCAACTCCGGCGCTGACCCCGCAGCAGGCCGCCGCGGTCGCGACCGCCGCCCAAACGGCGGTGACGCATCAGACCGGGCTGTCGGCGCTGTTCGCCAATCTCGGAGCGGTGGCCGGTTCGAGCGCGCTGCCGGCGGCGGTACGCGAGGCCGCCGCGCAAGTGCTGGCGCAACAATTGCCGACCGCAGGCGGCCTGTCCGGCGCCGACATCCAGAAGGCGGTTCAGAGTTCCGGGATCTTCCTCGAAGCGGCGCTCGCGGCGGGCAGGCCGGCCGCGGCCGGTGGCGCCGACCTGAAGGCGGCGCTCCTGGTGCTGCGTCAGGTGCTCTCCACCGCGCTCGGCGCCGCCACCGTACAGGCCGGCGGCGCCACGACGACGCCGGTGCTGCAGAACGGGCAGGGCACTGCGCTGCTGGCGCTCACCGCGCAGCTCGAGGCCGAGGCCAATCTGCTCGGCAAGACCGGCCAAACCACCCCCGGCCAAGCCACCACCGGACAAGCTTCGGAGCCGACCGCTGCGAACGGCGCGACGACGGCGCTGCCGTTCACCGCCTCGCCGACGCTGGCGAGCGCGGCCGCCGCGACCGCGGCTGCGAGCGCGAGCACCTCCGAGCAGTCGCTGGTGCAGAACGTGATCGCCCAGCTCACCGGCACCGCGACATCCGCGCAGGCCGAGACCGCCGCATCCCGCAATGTCGCGACGCTCAGCGCGCTGCAGCAGGCGCTGCAGGCCGATCCGCGCACCGCCGCCATTCTGCTCAAGGCCGGGCTGAACAATCCGGTGCTGCTGTCGCTGCTGCCGGCACTGACCGGCACCCGCGTCGTCAAGGACGACAGCGGCATCGCCCGGACCAACACGCCGCCGCCGCCGTTTCCCGGCGCGCTCCCGGCCGCCCAGCCGGTGATGCCCGCCAATCTCAACCCGCACGCCCCGCTCGATGCCAATTTGCGCCGGATTCTGACCGAGACCGAAGGCGCGCTGGCGCGGCAGACGCTGCTGCAGGTCGCTTCGCTGCCGGATCGCGCCGACGCCGCGGCGGCGCGGCTCGATGCCGCCCAGCCGCGCTGGAGCTTCGAGATCCCGCTCGCCACTCCGCAGGGAACCGCCGTGGCGCAGTTCGAGATTTCGCGCGACCGCGACGAGGCCGCTCAGGCCGGTGCCGCTGCGGGCACAGTGTGGCAGGCGCGGTTTTCGCTCGATGTCGAGCCCGCCGGTCCGGTGCACGCCCTGATCTCGCTGCGCGGGGAGAAGACCTCGGTGCGGCTATGGGCGGAGCGCCCCGCCACGACCGCCCAATTGCGCGCCGACGCCGCCGACCTCGGCCAAGCGCTCGCCCGCGCCGATCTAGTGCCCGGCGATATCGTGGTGCGCGACGGCACGCCGCCCGCGCCACGCCCGGCCGCAGCCGGCCATTTTCTGGACCGCGCGCTGTGACCACAACAGACACCAAGAATCCGCTCGCGATCGCCCTCCACTACGATTACACCGGCGCGCCGCGGGTGGTCGCCAAGGGCAAGGGCGTGCTCGGCGCCAAGATCATCGAAGTCGCCAAACAGCACGACATCCCGATCGAAGAGAACGAGATGCTCGCCGGCGCGCTGTCGCATGTCGAGCTCGGCGACGAAATCCCCGAAGAACTGTACAAGGCGGTGGCCGAAGTCCTGGCCTTCGTGCTGCGGCTGTCGGGGCGTGGCCCGGTGCGTTGACTCAGTGCTGGCCGGCCGGCGCCTTGCCGATCAGGCCGAGATGGGTGAAGCGGAAGCCGGTCTTGTACTTCAGGCCGTAGCCCAGCGCGCGGTCGAAGCCGATATGGGCCAGCCAGATCATCGCCACCGTGCCGGCATACGGAATCAGCAGCACGATCCCGGCGATCGCCAGCAGCAGCGGCCCGACCGTCGAATGCAGCACGTTGTAGACCACCGCGCCGACTTTCGGCCCGGCCAGATAGCCGAGAAAGCCGAGGTCGGGCGCGAAGAACAGCAGCGCGTATAGCTCCCACGGCGCATCCGAGATCACGTAGAACAGAGAGCAGCCGACGAACAACGCCAGGCCCTCGGCGCGCAGCACGGTGAGAACGCCTCCGCTCTCCATGACGGGATCAGCGGTCGGCGGGGCGGCGGTCATGGGTCGGCTCCGTGTGGGCGGCCTCGCGATATAGGAGGGTTCGGGGCAGGGCGCCATCGCGGTTTCGCATCGGGCGGATGCAGATTCAGCGGCGGTGCGCGGCTGCCGCCCGCCGAAGCCTGCAGAACCGGCTTCGGACACGCCAAAAGGGCTAGGCCGGTCCGTCCCAAGGCGGTTTCCTCCCGCGAAATGCCCGTGCTAGAAGGCCTTGATTGTTGCGGTGAAACGGGCAAAACCTCCGCACGCCCAACCAAGAAAAGAAAACCGGCTTATTGATCATGAAGCACATCCTGGAAGCATTGGACGAACGGCGGACGGCAGCCAAGCTCGGCGGCGGTGAAAAGCGCATCAACGCTCAGCACTCCCGCGGCCGGCTCACCGCACGCGAACGGATCGACCTGCTGCTCGACAAGCATTCGTTCGAGGAAATGGACATGTTCGTCCAGCACCGCTCGACCGAATTCGGGATGGAAAAGACCAAGATCCCCGGCGACGGCGTCGTCACCGGCTGGGGCACGGTCAACGGCCGCAAGGTGTTCGTGTTCGCCAAGGACTTCACCGTGTTCGGCGGCTCGCTGTCCGAGACCCACGCGGCGAAGATCACCAAGATCCAGGACATGGCGCTGAAGGCGCGGGCCCCGATCATCGGCCTGTACGACGCCGGCGGCGCCCGCATCCAGGAGGGCGTCGCGGCGCTCGCCGGTTACTCCTACGTGTTCCGCCGCGTGGTGCAGGCCTCCGGCGTGATCCCGCAGATCAGCGTCATCATGGGCCCGTGCGCCGGCGGCGACGTCTATGCGCCAGCGATGACCGACTTCATCTTCATGGTGAAGAACACCAGCTACATGTTCGTCACCGGCCCCGACGTGGTGAAGACGGTGACCAACGAAGTCGTCACTCCGGAAGAGCTCGGCGGCGCCTCGGTGCACGCCACCAAGTCCTCGATCGCCGACGGCGCGTTCGAGAACGACGTCGAGACCCTGCTGCAGATGCGCCGGCTGCTCGACTTCCTGCCGGCGAACTCCTCCGAAGGCGTGCCGGAATGGCCGAGCTTCGACGATATCGAGCGCGAGGACTTCTCGCTCGACACGCTGATCCCGGACAATCCGAACAAGCCCTACGACATGAAGGAGCTGATCCTCAAAGTCGTGGACGAGGGCGATTTCTTCGAGCTGCAGGACACGTTCGCCAAGAACATCATCACCGGTTTCGGCCGCATCGCCGGCCGCACGGTGGGCTTCGTCGCCAACCAGCCGATGGTGCTCGCCGGCGTGCTCGACAGCGACGCGTCGCGGAAGGCGGCGCGGTTCGTGCGGTTCTGCGACAGCTTCAACATTCCGATCGTGACCTTCGTCGACGTGCCGGGCTTCCTGCCGGGCACCGCGCAGGAATACGGCGGCCTGATCAAGCACGGCGCCAAGCTGCTGTTCGCATTTTCGCAGTGCACCGTGCCGCTGGTCACCGTGATCACCCGCAAGGCCTATGGCGGTGCATTCGACGTCATGGCGTCGAAGGAAATCGGCGCCGATATCAACTACGCCTGGCCGTCGGCGCAGATCGCGGTGATGGGCGCCAAGGGCGCGGTCGAGATCATCTTCCGCCAGGACATGGACGATCCGGACAAGATCGCGGCGCGGACCAAGGAATACGAGGACCGCTTCCTGTCGCCGTTCATCGCGGCCGAGCGCGGCTACATCGACGACGTCATCATGCCACATGCCACCCGCCGCCGCATCGCGCGCGCGCTGGCGATGCTGCGCGACAAGAAGATGGAAATCCCGGCGAAGAAGCACGACAACATGCCGCTGTAACGGCATCGGTTCGTTTGGTTGAACAGGGCGGTGATCGCGACACGATCACCGCCCTTCGTGTTTTTGAGCCGGCGGGTAGCTCCCGGCCAGGCTTATTTGATGGCCCAACCAGGATGCGGACTCATAAGGGCGCAGCCATCGGCTCAGATGTCTGGTATCTGTGCGTATCGTCATGCCTAATTGAATTGATGTCCGGATGAGAATTCTGATTTTTGGCTTGGGCTATTCGGCCAGCTACATCGCGCAACATTTGCAGGGCGCTGGGATCGAGGTGACTGCGACCGTCAGAACAAGCGCCAAGGCCGAAGAGTTGGGGCGGCGGGGGATCACTGCACGGGTGTTTTCATCCTCTTTTGTCGATCCTCTGATTGTTGATGATATCAAGTCGAGCGACGCCATTCTGTCGTCGGTACCTCCGAGTGAATCCGGCGACCCGGTTCTCGCGTCCTTCATTGGCTCTATCACCAGTGACTCCAGGCCGCGGTGGATCGGCTATCTTTCGACGATCGGTGTGTATGGTGACCACCTCGGCAATTGGGTCGACGAAACAACGCCTGCGAAGTCGGAAAAGCCCCGCTCGCAGCTCCGGATCGCCGCCGAGCAGGCCTGGCTGGCGTTAGGCGCGCAAGTTTTTCGTCTATCAGGGATCTACGGCCCGGGCCGAAACCAACTTGAGAAGCTCGCAGCCGGAACGGCGACACGTATCATCAAGCCCGGCCAAGTCTTCAATCGAATTCACGTTGCCGATATCGCCGCGGTGGTCGCCGCGTCACTTTCGCGACCGCGATCTGGCGCCGTTTACAATGTGACCGACAACGAGCCGGCACCGCCGCAGCAGGTCGTCGAATTCGCCGCGGACCTATGCGGACGAACACCGCCTCCTGAAATTGCTTTCGAGCACGCCGAGCTGTCTCCGATGGCGCGCAGCTTCTATCTGGAGAATTGCCGGGTCCGCAACGATCTGATCCGCACGGAGTTGGGGGTTACATTGGCCTATCCATCCTATCGGGAAGGGCTCTCGGCGCTGCGAGCGCTCGGCGAGGGGCCAGCCTAGTGGGCGGAGAGCTTTGAGAGCGGAGCGCGGCGCCCCAGCTGTGCTGTTGAACCCCATCTGCTCGTTCGAGCTTGGAAAGGGTGGTGGTCATAAGATCACCGTTAGCGTAGCCTGGATGAGCGACGCGACATCCAGGTTTGGTGCTCCCGCATGTCGCTGCGCTGATGCGGGCTACCGATTCAAACTACGCACTTCCGGATGCTTAGGACAGCCATGACCTCATAGTGAGGAGGCGCGAAGCGCCGTCTCGAACCATGGGCCGCGGGCTTATGCGTGGCCGCATCCTTCGAGACGCTCGGCTTCGCGGGGCTCCTTGTATAAGGGCGACCTGCTCAGGATGAGGACCAAGTACCCAGGGAAGGGCCAAATCCGCGTCGACCATTCAAGAGGCGGTTGAGGAGCCCCTTGGCGGATCGGGAGGTTGCCTCAAATGCGAGCTATGCGCAGGTCTGTTGCGCAGACTCTGGGCATCGGTGCCGCCGGCGGTTGAGCCGGAGGAGCTTATCTGAGGAATTTCTCGGGGAAATACGCGTGGCTGGAGCCGTCAGGCGCTGGCACGACGATTGCTTAGTAAGCTCCGGTCAACGACGACCGCCGTCCGAGAATTGCCCAAGCCGCCTGCCGGCAGACAGCAATGGGACAGCTCTCCTTCAGGAGGGCCGCGGCGTCGCCCAGGCTCCGCACCCATGTTGCTCCCGTCGCTTGTGCGTTCCGACGCGGCCTTTTCAGCAGCAAACGGAGCACGAAGCAGATGTCCTACCTCGCGCCTTCAGAATTCGTCACCAAGATGGTCGACGCCGGCGAGTCCAAGATCTTGATGTCCACCCGCGACACGGTGATCCGCGCCTATATGGCCGGCGCCATCCTTGCGCTGGCGGCGTGGTTCGCGGTCACGATCAACGTCAATACCGGCCAACCGCTGATCGGCGCGCTGCTGTTCCCGGTCGGCTTTTCGATGCTGTATCTGCTCGGCTTCGATTTGCTCACCGGCGTGTTCGTGCTGGCGCCGCTGGCCTGGCTCGACAAGCGGCCGGGCTGCACGCTCGGCGGCGTGCTGCGCAATTGGGTCCTGGTCTTCATCGGCAATTTCGGCGGCGCCCTGACGGTGGCGTTCCTGATGGCGTTCGTCACCACGTTCGGCTTCACCCAGGGGCCCGACAAGGTCGGCACGGTGATCAGCAATATCGGTGAGGGGCGCACCTTGGGCTACGCGGCGCATGGCGCCGCCGGCATGGCGACGCTGTTCTTCCGCGGCATGCTGTGCAACTGGATGGTCTCGACCGGCGTGGTGATGGCGATGATCTCGACCACCGTGCCGGGCAAGGTGATCGCGATGTGGATGCCGATCCTGGTGTTCTTCTACATGGTGTTCGAGCACTCGGTGGTGAATATGTTCCTGTTTCCGTCGGGCCTGATGCTGCACGCTAAGTTCTCGATCCTCGACTACCTGATCTGGAACGAGATCCCGACCGTGCTCGGCAATCTGGTCGGCGGGCTCGCCTTCACCGGCCTGACGCTCTACACCACGCACGTCCGCACCGGGGCAAAGCGTCGGATCGAAGCTGCTCCGATGCCGCGGGTCGCGGCGTAATCTGATCGCATCCGGGAGCTTCGCCGCTCAGGGTGAAGCTCCCGTCTTTCCTCGCAGCAGGGCGTATGGCGCAGCAGCTCACAGTCTCGATCGGGCAGGCGTCGTCGCCGGGGCGCAAGCCCGTCAACCAGGACTTCTACGGCGCGCTGACGCCCGCCGAGCCGCTGCTCACCACAAAGGGCGTCGCGATCGCGCTCGCCGACGGCATTTCGTCGAGCGACGTCAGTCAGGTCGCCAGCGAGTCCGCGGTGAAGAGCTTCCTCACCGATTACTATTGCACGTCGGAAGCGTGGTCGGTGAAGTCGTCGGCGCAGGGGGTGATCGCCGCGACCAATTCATGGCTGCACGCCGAAACCCGGCGCAGCGATTATCGATACGATCGCGACAAGGGCTATGTTTGCACGCTGAGCGCGCTGGTGATCAAAGGTGCGGCGGCGCATCTGTTTCACATCGGCGACAGCCGGATCTACCGGCTGGCCGGTGCCTCGCTGGAGCAGCTCACCGAGGATCACCGTGTCCGGATCTCGACCGAGCAGAGCTATCTCGGCCGCGCGCTCGGCGTCAATCCGCAGGTCGAGATCGACTACCAGTCGGTGCCGGTCGCGTCCGGCGATATGTTCGTGCTGGCGACAGACGGCGTCTACGACCACGTCGCGCACCGCTTCATCGTCAAGGCGCTGGATGAGCTCGCCCGAGACCTCGACGCTGCGGCGCGGGCGATCGTCCGCGAGGCCTTCGCCAACGGCAGCGACGACAATCTCACCGTTCAGGTGGTGCGGATCGATGCGGTCCCGGATGCGGGCGCCGCCGATCTGTTCGACCGCGCCGCGGACTTGCCGCTGCCGCCGCTGCTTGCGCCGCGCGCCGAGTTCGACGGCTATCGGATCATTCGCGAGCTGCACGCGTCGAGCCGCAGCCACATCTATCTTGCTGCCGACCTCGAAACCGACGAACTGGTGGCGCTGAAGACGCCGTCCTCGGATCTGCGGGACAATCCAGACGCCCGCAAGCGCTTCATGCTGGAGGAGTGGATCGCGCGGCGGATCGACAGTCCGCATGTGCTGAAACCCCGCGCCGCGCATCGGCCGCGCAGCTTTCTCTACGTCGCCTTCGAATACATCGAAGGGCAAACCCTGGCGCAGTGGATGATCGACCATCCGCGCGCCGAGCTCGAAACCGTCCGCGGGCTGATCGAGCAGATCGCCAAGGGGCTCTATGCGTTCCACCGCAAGGAGATGGTGCATCAGGACCTTCGTCCAGCGAACGTGCTGATCGACCGCAGCGGCACCGTGAAGATCATCGACTTCGGCTCGGTGCGGGTCGCCGGCGTCGCCGAGCTGGGGCCGTCGGGCGGCGACGAATTGCTGGGCACGGTGCAATACATGGCGCCGGAGTATTTCGCCGGGCAGGGCGGCACGCCCCTGGCGGATCAATTTTCGCTCGGCGTGATCGCCTATCAGATGCTGACCGGCCGGCTGCCCTATGGCGCCGATCTGGCCCGCGCCAATCAGGCACTGAAGCCGCGCAAGCTGCGCTACAGCCCGGCGGCGGACCACAATGCCAAAGTGCCGGTCTGGGTCGACCGCGCGCTGCAGCGCGCTGTCAGCCTCGACCCGGCCAAGCGCTATCCGGCGCTATCGGAGTTCGTCTACGATCTGCGGCATCCGCGCGGCGAATATCTCGATGTCCGCCCGCAGCCGCTCGCTGCGCGCAATCCGCTATTGTTCTGGCAGTTGTTGTCGGCGCTGCTGGGCTTGATCGTCGTGGTGCTGCTGGCGCGTCTGCATGGCGGACTTTGATCGGCGACCGACGGCGCCGGGCGATATTGAACAGGCCGCGGTTCTCGGGCAAGCTCCGGTGCCGTCAATCCATTCGGGCTCATCGTTCATGCGCCGCGTTGCCATTCTGTCCCTGGTCGCGACCGTCATCGCCGCGGGCACATCCCGCGCGGCGGAAACTGAAAAGCTGTTGCTGCAGTCGCCCAAGGGCTTCAAGGTCGTGGCCGAGGCAAGCAACGACAAGGAAAGCACCACGGTGATGGTGCCGGGCAGCGAGAGCATCGCGAGCGCGACCACACGGATCACGGCGCAGACGTTGTTCAAGCAGGCCGATCAGTCGCCGGAGGCGTACCGCGCGGCGAAAGAGAAGGCAGCGAAGGCGGATTGTCCCGGCGCAAGCTTCGAGCAGCTCCGTCACGGCAATGAAAACCTGTATCCGATGGTGATGTGGAGCGAGAGCTGTCCGCAGGCCAAGGAGGGCGGCAAGCCGTCGCTGACCTGGTGGAAGGCGGTGCAAGGCCGCGAGAATTTCTACGCGCTGCGATTGACGGCCGATGCCGAGCCGAATGCCAAGCAGCGCAAGCTGTGGACGCGGTTCTTCGAGGTCTCGCGCGTCTGCGACAGCCGCGTTCCCGGGCAGCGTTGTACGGCGAAATAACCGGGCGACATCCGCTCGGTCGCAGCCGGCTTTGATGCTGGACATGGTTCCGGATGTCCGGGCGGCCTATAAGGACGCTCACCGGGACAAGGACGCGTGCACCGACATGACGATACCGTGGCATTTGGTTGCGTTGGCTTTCGCCGTTTGCCTTGTGGTCGCTGCGCCTGGCTTCAGGCGTGTCTATTACTTCGTCAGCCTGTGTTATGCGGGCGCGATTGCGGCGCAGAGCGTCGTGTTCGCGCTGCTGTTCTACGGCTCGATCTCGGGCTGGGTGACGTTGCAGCTCGTGCTGCTGCTGGCTTACGGCGTTCGGCTCGGCCTGTTCCTGGCTATCCGTGAACGCAACCCGGCCTATGCGGCGGAGCTGGCGCGTGCCGAGCGGCGGACCGCCGAACTGAAGCTGTGGCACACGATCGCGATCTGGCTCGGCGTCAGCCTGCTGTTCACGCTGCTGTTCCTGCCGGCGGTGCTGACGCTGTCACTGCAGGCCGAGGGCGTGTGGCCGGTGTCTGTGCCGCTCGGGGTGATGATCATGGTCGCTGGGCTGTGGGTCGAGAGCCTCGCCGACTGGCAGAAGTATCGCTACAAGGCCGCGCATCCATCGCATTATTGCGACACCGGCCTGTATCGCATGGTGCGCTGCCCGAATTACTTCGGCGAGATGCTGTTCTGGTTCGGTGTCTGGTTCTCCGGCCTCTCGGCCTACGGATCCGCCTGGGCGTGGGCGCTCTCGCTGCTCGGGCTGCTGTATATCGAGGCGCTGATGACGGCCGCTGCCGCCGGTCTCGAGCGCAAGCAGGATGAACGCTACGGCGATCGGGCCGACTATCAGGATTACGTCCGCAGCGTGCCGATCTTGTTTCCGTGGGTGCCTCTCTACACCTTGCGCAAGCTGCTCGTCCGCTTCCGCTGAAGCAGGTCGAACGCAAAAAAAAGCCCCGGCGAAGCGGGGCTTTTCGAGAGCAGTCGCGGGCCGATCAGAACCGGCGGAAGCAGCGGCCGTGACGCCAGGCATAGCCGGGAGGGCAGGCGCGCGGCGCGATCACGCGCGGCGGAACGACGACCGGCGGGCGACCGTAGACGGGACGGCGAGCCATCGGACGGCAACGGCCCATCGGGCCGCGCGCCCAGCCCGGACCGCAGCCCTGCGCGACCTGGATCACATCGCCGGAATTGGCGGCGCCGAGAGGAGCCAACGGCATTGCACTGGCGGCACCGGCTCCGACCAGCGTGGCTGCGAACAATGCTGCGGCAAAGATCTTCTTCATATGTTGGTTCTTCCCTTCACTGCCAGATAAACGTGCTGTCATCAGCGCGCAGGCCTCCTTCCATGCGAAGTCGGCGTCCCGCGCTATTTGTCGCAAGTGTTGATCTACCCGATTCGATCTGAACACGGCATGAATGCAGCTTGCCGCCGTTGTTGTGCGCTACCGGACACGACGATGCGGCGAACGACTGGTGCCGTTCGCCGCGTCGTCGATTCCAGTGATGCGAAACGCAGACCGATAGTTAGGCCGACCGACAGTTAGTTGGTGTTGCCGTTGCTCGGCGCAGCGCGCGGCGCAGGCGCGGCGCCGGTGGTCACGCCGGTCTGCGCATTCGGATCGCTGCTGCGCGGCGTGACATCGCGAACGCCGGGTGGCACTGGCGGGGCATTGTTGTTAGCGTCGGTTTGGTTGGGCTGCGACGACGTCTTCGTCGCGACAGAGGGATTGGTCGGGCCGCCGACCGGCCCGCCCATCCCGTACAACACCGCTGCGAACACCATCACGATCGCGATGGCGAACAGTGCCAGACGTCCCGCTGTCACCGGGCCTTCGCGCATTTCCGGGTCGGCCTGCAACTGTGCATCGAGCTGAGAGGGGGAGCGCGGATCGTTGGGGTCGATATCGCGCCGGGACGGATCGTCAGGATTGTGTCGCGCCATGGAGTCCTCCTTTCGGCTCCTCCACCAATCTATCTCCGGTCCATCCGTTCCCGGTACAGACCGGTTCCGCGCCGAATCGACTTCGCCTCCTTGCGCCGTGCTGCGGTGCGGTGGACACGATCGTTCGCCGAGCGGCCATTCGACGGCACTTTGTTGGCCACGGCCACGGTTTCGAGACATCAAAATGCGAACAGGCGGAATGCCTTGAGCGCGCGGCTTTTTGTGATGCGCGGGGCGGAAAAACCAGCTTAGACTGTTTCGAAACAGACCGCTTCAGCGGCCGAATGGCCTCGCGGTCCAATGCCTTATGCGAGGGCCGGATGGGAATCGACCAGGGACCGATCAGTCTCGATCAGAAATACACGCAGCACTCGGGCCACGTCTTCCTCACCGGCATCCAGGCGCTGGTGCGGCTGCCGATGGCGCAGGTCCGGCGCGACCGCGCGGCCGGCCTCAATACCGCCGGCTTCGTCACCGGCTATCGCGGCTCGCCGCTCGGCGGTTATGATCAGCAGCTCCATGCCGCGCGCCATCATCTCGAACAGTACAACGTCAAATTCCAGCCCGGCGTGAACGAAGATCTCGCCGCCACCGCGATCTGGGGCACGCAGCAGCTCAATCTGTCGCCCGGCGCGCAATACGACGGCATCACCGGCATCTGGTACGGCAAGGGCCCGGGCGTCGATCGCTGCGGCGACGTGTTTCGCCATGCCAATGCGGCGGGCTCCGCCAAGAACGGCGGTGTGCTGTGCCTTGCCGGCGACGATCACGGCGCCAAGTCGTCGACCGTGCCGCATCAGTCCGACCACGCCTTCATCGCCGCGTTGATGCCGTATCTGTATCCGTCGTCGATCCACGAGATGATCGAGATGGGGCTGCTCGGCATCGCGATGTCGCGCTACTCCGGCTGCTGGGTCGGCATGAAGGTGATCACCGAAACGGTGGAGACCACGGCGGAGATCAATCTCGCCGACGAGATGACGCCGTTCGTGATTCCGACCGATTTCGAAATGCCGCCGGGCGGCCTCAATCTGCGCTGGCCGGACGATCGCTACGATCAGGATCGCCGGCTGCAGGACTACAAGGGCTTCGCCGCGATCGCCTTCGCCCGCGCCAACAAGGTCAATCGCATCACCATGGATTCGCCGAACGCGCGGTTCGGCATCATGGCCTCGGGCAAGAGCTACGAGGACGTGCGCCAGGCGCTACGCGAGCTCGGCATCGACGAGCAGGTCGCCGCCAGGATCGGCTTGCGGCTTTACAAGATCGGCATGCCGTGGCCGCTGGAGCCGGAAGGCGTGCAGCAGTTCGCGCGCGGGCTGGAAGAGATCTTCGTTGTCGAAGAACGCCGCGAGATCGTCGAGAACCAGGTCAAGCAACTGTTGTTCGGCATGCGCGAGCGGCCGCGCGTGATCGGCAAGATGGATGACCATAATCATCGCTTCTTGCCGTTCGCCGAGGAGCTGAGCGTCGCCAAGGTCGCCACCTCGATGGTCGACCGGCTGCTGGCGATGGAGATCGATCCGACGATCGCCGAGATGCTGCGCGCCAAGGCGGACTGGTTCCACGGCCGCGACGCGTCGCAGGTGCAGTCGGTGGTGCCGATCGCGCGCACGCCGTATTTCTGCTCGGGCTGTCCGCACAACACCTCGACCAAGGTGCCGGAAGGCAGTCGCGCGCTCGCCGGCATCGGCTGCCACTTCATGTCGCTGTGGATGGACCGCTCGACCGAGACCTTCACCCACATGGGCGGCGAGGGCGTGCCGTGGGTCGGCATCGCGCCGTTCACCGACGAGAAGCACATCTTCGCCAATATCGGCGACGGCACCTATTTCCATTCGGGTAGCCTCGCGATCCGGCAGTCGATCGCCTCCAAGGCCAACATCACCTACAAGATCCTCTACAACGACGCCGTGGCGATGACCGGCGGTCAGCGTCACGACGGCGATCTGTCGCCGCAGCAGATCACCTATCAGCTTCACTCCGAAGGCATCCGCGACATCTATCTGGTGTCGGAGACTCCCGGCGCCTATCCGGCCGACACCATCGCGCCGGGCGTGCATCTGCGCCACCGGGACGAGCTCGACGCGGTGATGAAGGAGTGCCGCGAGATCAAGGGCGCGTCCGCAATCGTATTCGTGCAGACCTGCGCCGCCGAGAAGCGCCGACGCCGCAAGCGCGGCCTGATGGAGGACCCGCCGCGCCGGGTGATGATCAACGCCGCAGTGTGCGAGGGCTGCGGCGACTGTTCGGTGCAGTCGAACTGCATCTCGGTCGAGCCGCTGGAAACCGCGCTCGGCCGCAAGCGCGCCATCAACCAGTCGACCTGCAACAAGGACTATTCCTGCCTCAAGGGCTTCTGTCCGTCCTTCATCACCATCGACGGCGGGGCCTTGCGCAAGCGTGCGGCGGTCGATCTCGGCGACCTCGGCTCTTTGCCGGAGCCGGCGACGCGGCCGGGGCTGGATAAGCCCTACAACGTGGCGGTCGGCGGCGTCGGTGGCACCGGCGTGCTGACGATCGGTGCGCTGCTCGGCATGGCGGCGCATATCGAAGGCAAGGCCTCGATGATCCTCGACATGTCGGGCCTGGCGCAGAAGGGCGGCGCGGTGCTCAGCCACGTCCGGCTGTCGGACAAGCCGGAGGACGTCACCTGTTCGCGGATCGTCACCGGCACTGCCGACGTACTGATCGTCGCCGACGAAGTGATGGCGATCTCCAAGGAGACGCTGTCGCTTTGCGAAGCGGGCCGCACCCATGGCGTCGTCAACACTCATCTGATCCCGATCGCCGATTTCATCCGCAACCGCGACTTCGATTTCCAGACCCGGCGCGTCAACAACGTTCTCGAAGCCGCGCTCCGCAAGGACTCGGCGTTCCTGGATTTCACCAAGGCGGCCGAAACGCTGCTCGGCGACTCGATCGCCACCAACATGATGATGATGGGCTTCGCCTATCAGCAGGGTCTGCTGCCGCTGTCGGCGACCGCGATCGAGCAGGCGATCGAACTCAACGGCGTCTCGATCAAGATGAACACCCAGGCGTTTCGGCTCGGCCGGCTCGCTGCCGCCGATCCGGCGCGTCTGGCTGCGCTGCTGGATGGTGCAGACCATACGACGGCAGGCAAGACCCAGGGCGAAATGTCGCTCGACGAGATCATCGCGCATCGCAGCGCGCTGCTCACGGCGTACCAGAGCAAGCGGCTGGCCAAGCGCTACGCCGATCTGGTTGCCAAGGTGCGCAGCGCCGCGGATGCCGGCGGCTACGGCGAGGCGCTGCCGCGCGCCGTGGCGCTGAACTACGCCAAGCTGCTCGCCTATAAGGACGAGTACGAAGTGGCGCGGCTGCTGACCGAGCCGGGCTTCGAACAGCAGATCCGCGACCAGTTCGACGGCGACTACAAGATCAGCTTCAACCTCGCGCCGCCGATTCTGCCCGGCGTCGATCTCACCGGCCGGCCGAAGAAGCGGCAGTTTGGTGAGGGGATGCGCCCGGTGTTCCGGGTGATGGCGAAGCTCAGCTTCCTGCGCGGCACGCCGCTCGACCCGTTCGGCTATCACCCCGAGCGCAAGCTGGAGCGGAAATTGATCGCCGACTACGAGGCGGATGTCGCCAGCGTGCTGCAGCATCTGTCGCCGGCCACGATCGACACCGCGGTCGAACTGCTGTCGATGCCGGACCGCATTCGCGGCTACGGCCCGATCAAGCAGAAGTCGGTGGACGACACGGCGCCGCGGTTCGCCGAACTCCGCGCCAATCTGCGCGATCCGCAACCCGCGCCGCCGCGGCAGATGGCGGCGGAGTAGGTCGGCCAACATCCTATCCACGTCATTGCGAGGAGCGCAGCGACGAAGCAGTCCAGGAGCCCGGTGCATTGGGCCTTGGATTGCTTCGCTTCGCTCGCAATGACGGAGAGGTCTTTCCCTCTGGCTGACTGTGACGACGCGGCGTCAAAACATTCCGCGGCGTGGTAATTGCCCCCGCGCGCGAACACGCTTGCCAAGGTCGCTTGGAGCGGTCACAAAAACCGTCCGACCAAACGCCAGCGGAGAACTGCGTTGACAATAAGAGGCAAGGCTTACATTGCCGGCATCTACGAACATCCCACGCGCCACGCGCCCGATAAATCCATCGCCCAGCTCCACGCCGAAGTCGCCAAAGGCGCGCTCGACGACGCCGGTCTGACCAAGGCCGACATCGACGGCTACTTCTGCGCCGGCGACGCGCCCGGCGGCGTGATGGCGATGGTCGATTATCTCGGCCTCAAGGTTCGCCATTTCGATTCGACCGACACCGGCGGCTGCTCCTATCTGGTGCATCTCGGCCATGCCGCAGAGGCGATCGCCGCTGGCCGCTGCTCAGTCGCGCTGATCACGCTGGCGGGCAAGCCTCGCACCGGTGCTCTGCCGCCGCGCCCGGTGGGCGCTGAAGGCGACTTCGAGCTGGCCTATGGTGCCACCACGCACAACGTTTACGCGATGTGCGCCGCGCGTCACATGCATCAGTACGGCACCACGTCCGAACAGCTCGCCTGGATCAAGGTCGCGGCCTCGCATCATGCGCAATACAACGAGCACGCGATGCTGCGCGACGTCGTCACCGTCGAGGACGTGCTGAATTCGCCGCTGATCGCCGATCCGCTGCACCGGATGGATTGCTGCGTCGTCACCGACGGTGGCGGCGCGCTGATCGTCACCACCGAGGAGATCGCGCGCAGCCTGAAGAAGCCGCTGGTGCGGATGATTGGCGCAGGCGAGGCGATCAAGGGACCGCGCGGCGGCCACAACCTCGATCTGACCTATTCGGCCGGCGTGTGGTCCGCGCCGCCGGCTTTCGAAATGGCCGGCGTCACGCCCAAGGACATCAAATACGCCTCGATCTACGACAGCTTCACCATCACGGTGCTGATGCAGCTCGAAGATCTCGGCTTCTGCGAAAAGGGGCAGGGCGGCAAGTTCGTCGCTGACGGCAACCTGATCTCGGGCGTCGGCAAGCTGCCGTTCAACACCGACGGCGGCGGTCTGTGCAGCAACCACCCGGTCAATCGCGGCGGCATGACCAAGCTGCTCGAAGCAGTGCGGCAGCTCCGCGGCGAAGCGCATCCCAAGGTGCAGGTGCCGAACTGCGACCTCGCGATCGCCCATGGCACCGGCGGCATGCTCGGCATCCGCCACGCCGCCTCGACCTGCATTCTGGAGCGCGTGTGATGAACAGCCCCGTGAAATATCCCGCGCCTCAGGGCAACGCCGAAACCAAGCCGTTCTGGGATGCGGCGACCGAAGGCAAGCTGCTGATCAAGCGGTGTACCGCTTGCGGCGAAGCGCATTACTTCCCGCGCGCGCTTTGCCCGTTCTGCTTCTCCGACCAGACGGTGTGGGAAGAGAGCAAGGGCGAGGGCGAGATCTACAGCTACAGCCTGATGCGCAAGTCGCCGACCGGTCCGTATGCGATCGGCTACGTCACGCTGAAGGAAGGCCCGTCGGTGCTGACCAACTTCGTCGACTGCGATTTCGGCGCATTGAAGATCGGCACCAAGGTCAAGGTGGTGTTCAAGCCGAGCGACGGCGGCGCGCCGCTGCCGTTCTTTACGGTGGCCTGATTACGTCCCTCTCCCCTTGTGGGAGAGGGGGCCTGTGCGCAGCACAAGCGGGTGAGGGGGCGAACCGCGCAATACCGCTTTCCCCTCACCGGACTGCAATCGTTGCGACGTCAGCGCAGCCCTCTCCCACAAGGGGAGAGGGCGCAATCGCAGGCGCAACACCAAGAAAACAACAAGGGAAGAAGCCAATGTCGGCCCGCTACGACGAACTGAAGGCCCTGAAGACGACCGGGCAGCAATACAGCTACACCGACCGCGATGTGATGCTCTACGCCTACGGCATCGGCATGGGCGCCGATCCGATGGACGAGAAGGAGCTCGCCTTCGTCAACGAGGCGACGTACACCGAGCGCCCGTTGAAGGTGGTGCCGACCTTCGCTTCGGTCGCAGCGTGGGGCGCTGGGCCGGGCGAGATGAATCTCAACCGGCTGCTGGTGGTCGACGGTGAGCGCGACATCACCTTCCATCGGCCAATGCCGGTGGCGGCGAACATCACCGCGGATTCCAGCGTCGTCGAGGTGTACGACAAGGGCAAGGACAAGGGCGTGGTGATCCGTCACCAGACCATCCTGCGCGACGAGGGCGGCGAAGCGCTGGCGACGCTGCTGGCGTCGCGCTTCGCGCGCGGCGACGGCGGCTTCGGAGGCCCGGCGCTGGAGCAACCCGAGCCGCACAAGATGCCGGATCGTGCCCCGGATCGCAGCGTCGACATCTCGACCCGGCCGGATCAGGCGTTGATCTATCGCCTCTGCGGCGACCGCAATCCGCTGCATTCCGATCCGGAGTTCGCGCAGAAGGCCGGCTTCCCGCGCCCGATCCTGCACGGCATGTGCACCTACGGCCTGACCTGCCGCGGCGTGCTGCAGACCTATGCCGACTACGACGCCGCGGCGTTCAAGCAGCATGCGGTGCGGTTCTCCTCGCCGGTCTATCCGGGCGAGACCGTCACCATGGACATGTGGAAGGACGGCGACGTGATCTCGTTCGAAGCGCGGGTGAAGTCACGCAACGTCACGGTGATCAAGAGCGGCCGGACGGTGCTGGGCTGATACAACGCAAGGCGCGCTCCCTCTCCCCGCGCGCGGGGAGAGGGTCGGGGTGAAGGGCTTATCCGCGACGCCGAGCGTTGCTGAGAGTCGCCAACCCCCTCACCCGATCGGCTTCGCCGATCGACCTCTCCCCGCATGCGGGGAGAGGTGACCAACAAGAACAACGGGAGGATGCGATGGGATTGCTCGACGGCAAGGTGGCGTTGATCACCGGAGCGGGCGGCGGACTGGGTGAGGCCTATGCGAAGCTGTTCGCGCGCGAAGGCGCTGCGGTGGTGGTCAACGATCTCGGCGGACCGCGCGACGGCTCTGGCACGGATGCCGGGATGGCGCAACAGGTGGTCGACGCGATCAAGGCTGCGGGCGGCCGCGCTGTCGCCAACACCGCCGATATCTCGACCATGGCGGGCGGCCAGTCGGTGTTCGACGACGCCATCAAGCATTTCGGCCGCGCCGACATCCTGGTCAACAACGCCGGCATCCTGCTCGACCAGACCTTCGCCAAGGTCTCGGAGGCGAACTGGGACAGGGTGATGAAGGTGCACCTCAAGGGCACGTTCTGCGTCACCCAGCCGGTGTTCAAATGGATGAAGGACAATGGCGGCGGCGTCATCGTCAATACCTCGTCGACCTCGGGCCTGCTCGGCAATTTCGGCCAAAGCAACTATGGCGCTGCGAAGGGCGGCATCTGGGGGCTGTCCAACGTGCTGGCGATCGAGGGCCGCAAATACAACATCCGGATCTGGACCCTGGCGCCGGGCGCGCTGACCCGGATGACCGAGGACCTGCCGCGTTATCGCGAAAATCCCGGCGCGGCGCTGACGCCAGAGGGGATCGCGCCGGCGGTGCTGTACATGGTCTCCAACCTGTCCGGCGACCAGACCGGCAAGGTGCTCGGCGTGTCAGGCCCGCGCGGGGTGCGCGAGATGAAGCTCATGGAAATGGACGGCTGGAAGCCGCCCCACAATGGCTGGTCCGCTGAGGAAATTGCGGCCCACGCCGGCGAGATTTTCTTCTCGGAAGAGGCTATCAAGGCGGCCGGACGCCCGCGCTGAGCGGGTGTCGAAAGGCGTCGCCGCCGCCGAACCGGTGCGGTGGCGACGGCCGGCGCTGAACCAGCAGGTCGACCTGCCGGCGCCGGCGCAACCGATCGAAAGGCCCACGCGATGAAGCTCACCCCGGAAGCCGCAGGCACCTTTGCCATTGCGCCGACCCCGTTCCACGACGACGGCAAGATCGACGACGCGTCGATCGACCGCCTGACAGATTTCTACGGGGAGGTCGGCTGCGAGGGGATCACCGTGCTCGGCATCCTGGGCGAGGCGCCGAAGCTCGATGCGGCCGAGGCCGAGGCGGTGGCGATCCGTTTCATCAAGCGCGCCAAGTCGATGCAGACGATCGTCGGCGTCTCGGCGCCGGGCTTCGTCGCGATGCGCCGGCTGGCACGGCTGTCGATGGACGCTGGCGCCGCCGGCGTGATGATCGCGCCGCCGCCGTCGCTGCGCACCGACGAGCAGATCACCACCTATTTCCGCCAGGCAACCGAGGCGATCGGCGACGATGTGCCGTGGGTGCTGCAAGATTATCCGCTGACGCTGTCGGTGGTGATGACCCCGAAGGTGATCCGGCAGATCGTGATGGACAGCGCGTCCTGCGTAATGCTGAAGCATGAAGACTGGCCGGGGCTGGAGAAGATCACCACGCTGCGCGGCTTCCAGAAGGACGGATCGCTGCGGCCGCTGTCGATCCTGTGCGGCAATGGCGGCCTGTTCCTGGACTTCGAGATGGAGCGCGGCGCCGACGGCGCCATGACCGGCTACTGCTTCCCGGACATGCTGGTGGACGTCGTCAAGCTTTCGAAGGCTGGCCAGCGCGATCTCGCGCACAATCTGTTCGACGCGCATCTGCCGCTGATCCGCTACGAGCATCAGCAGGGCGTCGGCCTGTCGGTCCGAAAATACGTGCTGAAGAAGCGTGGGCTGCTGTCGTCGAGCGCGCAGCGCAAGCCGGGCGCGAGCCTGACAGACACGGCACGCGAAGAGGTCGATTATCTGTTGTCGCGGCTGGCGCGGGTCGACAAACGCGCCGACTTCGAGCCGCGCACCAAGGCTGCGGAGTAACACCATGACCACCGAAGCTGCCGCGCGTCCCGCATCGACCATCGTGCTGCTGCGCCAGGCCGCGGCCGGCTTCGACGTGTTTATGATGGTCCGGAATTATCAGGTCGAGTTCGCCTCCGGGGCCTTGGTGTTCCCCGGTGGCAGTGTTGATGCCGGCGATCGCGATATCGTCGCCCTGCCGGAGCTGTATGCCGGCGTCGATGCGTCGGTCGGCCCGGCGCTGGAATTCCGGATCGCTGCGATCCGCGAAACCTTCGAGGAAAGCGGCATTTTGCTGGCGCGGCCGCGCGGCAGCGACGCGCTGGTCGCCGCCAGCCGTGCTGCCGAGATCGAGGCGGCGCATCGCAAGATGCTGTGCGACGGCAAGATCGCCTTCGCCCAAATCCTGGCCGACAACGAACTGGTGCTCGCGCTCGATCTGCTGGTGCCTTACGCGCACTGGATCACGCCGGAGAAACTGCCGAAGCGGTTCGACACCTGGTTCTTCCTCGCCGAGGCGCCGCCCGAACAGCTCGGCATGCACGACGGCTGGGAGACCACCGATTCGATCTGGCTGTCGCCGCGCGAGGCGCTGGACGGTGGCGACAGCGGCCGGTTCACGCTGCCGTTTCCGACCACGCGCAATCTGATCCGGCTCGGCCAGCAGCCGAGCGTCGCCGCAGCGCTCGATCACGCACGTGCACAGAGCATCGTGACCGTGCTGCCGATCATGAGCAAGGACGGCGACAAGCGTTTGCTGCGGATTCCGGCCGAAGCCGGTTACGACGGCGAGCTGTTCGAATTCTCAGGCGCGTAGTTCGCGGTCGCGACATCGCAATGCAGCGCGTGGCGCATTGCATTGCAAGATAATAACTGCATCTGCATCTCGTCCGCATTCTGGTTGACGCTCTCCCGACTGCGCGCAACACTTCCGCTCGGCCCGGCAAGAGGCCGTGTAGGGAGCGAATGCATGAGGAAGCCTGCTGACGCGGTGCGGACTGCGATCCGACCTGTCCAACAACCCGTGATACGATTAGTTGCGAGGCGGCTCGGCGCGGCGGCGCTGATGGCCGCGCTGCTGTCGCCGGCGGTTGCCGCCGCGCAAGATGCCAAGGGCTCCGCCGCGCATATTCGCGCGGTCACCGGCGCGGTCGACAGTGCCGCGATCATCGCCAATGCCAAGGCCACCAAGGATTGGCCGAGCTACGGTCTCGACTATGCCGAGACCCGCTTCAGCAAGCTCGACCAGATCAATACCGACAACGTCGAGCAGCTCGGTCTGCAGTGGAGCTACAGCCTCGGATCCGAGCGCGGCGTCGAAGCTACGCCGGTGGTGGTCGACGGCATCATGTACGTTACGGCGTCGTGGAGCGTCGTGCATGCGATCGACACGCGCACCGGCAAGAAGCTGTGGACCTTCGATCCCAAGGTCGATCACTCGAAAGGCTATCGCGGCTGCTGTGACGTCGTGAACCGCGGCGTCGCGCTGTACAAGGGGCAGGTGTTCGTCGGTGCCTATGACGGCCGGTTGATCGCGCTCGATGCCGCGACCGGGCAGAAGGCGTGGGAAACCGACACGGTTGTCGATCACGCGCATTCCTACACCATCACCGGTGCGCCACGGGTGTTCAACGGCAAGGTGGTGATCGGCAATGGCGGCGCCGAGTACGGCGCGCGCGGTTACGTCACCGCCTACGACGCCGAGACCGGCAAGCAGGCATGGCGCTGGTTCACGGTGCCGGGCGATCCGAGCAAGCCGTTCGAAGACGAGTCGATGGAGAAGGCCGCAAAGACCTGGGATCCGGCCGGCAAATGGTGGGTCAATGGTGGTGGCGGCACCGCGTGGGACACCATCACCTTCGATCCCGATCTCAACCTGATCTATATCGGCACAGGTAACGGTTCGCCGTGGAATCGGCATCTACGCAGCCCGGCGGGCGGCGACAATCTGTATCTGGCATCGATCGTCGCGCTGAATGCCGATACTGGCAAATACGTCTGGCATTATCAGGAGACGCCCGGCGACAACTGGGACTACACCTCGACCCAGCCGATGATCCTGGCGGACCTCACGATCGACGGCAAGCCGCGCAAGGTGATCCTGCACGCGCCGAAGAACGGCTTCTTCTTCGTGATCGACCGCACCGACGGCAAGTTCATTTCGGCGAAAAACTTCGTCGATGTGAACTGGGCGACCGGCTACGACGCCAACGGCCGGCCGATCGAAGTGCCGGAAGCGCGCTCCGCGGACAAACCATTCGACGCGATCCCGGGGCCGTATGGTGCGCACAACTGGCACCCGATGTCGTTCAATCCGCAGACCGGTCTGGTGTATCTGCCGGCGCAGGGCGTGCCGATCAATCTCACCGGCGAGAAGGCGCTGAACCAGAACAAGATGGAGCCATTCAAGTTCGGCTCGACAACGGGCTGGAACGTCGGCTTCACGCTGAACGCGGTGCCGCCGAAGAACCTGCCGTTCGGGCGCCTCTTGGCATGGGATCCGGTGCAGCAGAAGGAAGCGTGGCGGGCCGAATACGTCTCGCCGTGGAACGGCGGCACGCTGACCACGGCGGGCAATCTGGTGTTCCAGGGCACGGCTGACGGCCGCTTGGTCGCGTACAACGCCAAGACCGGCGAGAAGCTGTGGGAGAGCCCGCTCGGCACCGGCGCGGTGGCGGCGCCTGCGACCTACATGGTCGACGGCGTGCAATACGTCTCGATCGCGGTCGGGTGGGGCGGCGTGTACGGCATCAGCGCCCGCGCTACCGAACACGAGGCGCCCGGCACGGTGTACACCTTCGCGGTCGGCGGCAAGGCCAAGATGCCGGAATTTGCCAAGTATCAGATGGGCAATCTGCTCACCGGCATCGAATACGATCCGAAGGACGTGGCGGAGGGGACCGCGATCTATGTCGCCGCCTGCGCCACCTGCCACGGCGTCCCCGGCGTCGACCGCGGCGGCAACGTCAAGAACCTCGGCTATTCCACCACCGAGCGGATCGCGCATCTGAAGGACATCGTCTTCAAGGGACCGTTCCGCGACAAGGGCATGCCGGACTTCACCGGCAAGCTGACCGAGGCTGATGTGGTCAAGATCCAGGCCTTCATCCAAGGCACTGCGGACGCGATCCGGCCGAAGAAATAGCGGTCGCGCCGCCCGGTTTCGGCCGGGAGATGGCCGCTTGAACGCCTGGTCCCGGCAGCGCGCGCTGCCGGGACGTCGTCGGAGATTGTTGCCGGCGCACCGACGCTGTACTCTCGGCAGCGCAAGTGTGGGGCGATTTCGCCCGCACAGGGAGCGCCGGTCTCGT